>JASGCW010000047.1 GCA_030053945.1 Limnohabitans sp. | reverse complement strand
CACCAGTAAATGGTTTACCAGGAGGTACAACTACACCGTTAACGGCTAATGATACCTTGAATGGTTTACCAGTAACAGTAGGAACTGCTCCTGGAAATGTAACTGTAACTCCTGTAGGAACATATCCTACTGGTTTGACATTAAATCCAAATGGAACAGTGACTGTAGCGCCTAATACGCCAGCGGGTACATATCCAGTAACATATACTATATGTGAAGTAAGTAATCCTACAAATTGTAGTACAGTAACTTCAAATGTAGTAGTGAGTGCTCCAGCTATTATAGCTGTAAATGACACTACGGCTCCAGTAAATGGTCTAACAGGAGGTACAATAACAACACCTATTACTGCGAATGATACTTTAAACGGGGCACCAGTTGTGGTAGGTACAGCACCAGGTAATGTTCAAATTACAAGCTATAATGTTCCTTCAGGTTCTGGAATTGTAGTAAATCCAAATGGAACAGTATTTGTACCTGCAAATACACCAGCGGGAACATATCCAGTGACTTATACTATTTGTGAAGTAACTAATCCAACTAATTGTAGTACAGCTACAACAAACGTAGTTGTGAATGCTCCTTCAATTGTTGCAGTGGCTGATACTTCAGGTCCAGTTAATGGATTGACAGGAGGTACAACAACAACACCAGTGACAGTAAATGATACTTTAAATGGTAATCCTGTTGTTTTGGGTACAGCGCCAGGAAATGTTCAGATTACATCTAGTTCATTGCCTTCAGGTTGGGTGATGAATCCAAATGGAACTGTGACGGTACCAGCAAATACAATAGCTGGAACATATCCTATAACTTATACGATATGTGAAGTAACTAATCCTACGAATTGTAGTACCGTAACTTCTAATATTGTAGTGAGTCCACCAGCAATTATAACTGTAGTAGATACTTTAGGACCAATTAGTGGTTCGACAGGAGGTACAAGTACTGTTACTTTAACAGCTAACGATACTTTAAATGGTAACCCTGTTGTGGTAGGTACAGCACCAGGTAATGTTCAAATTACTTCTAGTACAGTTCCAGTAGGATCTGGTTTAGTAGTAAATCCAAATGGAACAGTTACAGTTGCGCCAGGAACACCTCCAGGAACTTATCCTGTAACATATACTATATGTGAAGTAACAAATCCTTCAAATTGTAGTACAATTACTTCTAATGTAGTTGTAAGTGTAATTACTGCATATGCTGATAACGTAGGACCAATCAATGGTTTGCCAGGTGGTACAACAGTAACGTTAACTACTAATGATACTTTAAATAACAATCCAGTTGTTGTAGGAGTAGCGCCAGGTCAGGTAACAGTTACACTAGCACCAGGTCCAGGATCTATACCAGCAGGTTGGGTTTTAAATGCTAATGGTACAGTAACTGTTCCAGCTAATACACCAGCAGGTACCTACACTGTGACTTATACAATATGTGAAGTGAGTAATCCTTCTAGTTGTAGTACTGTAACATCGAATGTTGTTGTTACTCAGCCAGTAATTCTTGCTGTAACAGATACAACTATTCCTGTAAACGGGTTGCCTGGAGGTACAACAACCCCATTGACAACTAATGATACTCTAAATGGAGTAGCAGTTGTAGTGGGTACAGCTCCAGGAAATGTAACAGTTTCTGCAGTAGGAACTTTACCAGCAGGATTGACATTAAATTCGAATGGTACGGTTACTATCGCTCCTAATACACCAGCGGGAACTTATCCTGTTACTTATACAATTTGTGAGGTAAACAATCCTTCAAACTGTAGTACTGTAACTTCATATGTTGTTGTTGCTATGCCTAATGGTCTAATAGTTAATAACGCAGTTACGCCTAATGGTGATGGTACAAACGATGTACTTTATATTGAAGGTATTGAGTTTTATCCTAATAATAGTGTTGAAGTTTACAACCGTTGGGGGGTATTAGTTTTTGAGACTACAGGTTATGATAACAAGGATAAAGCTTTCAAAGGATTGTCTGATGGTAGAATAACTATACAACGACAAGAAGAATTGCCTGTTGGAACTTATTATTACATCTTAAGATATGCAAATGCTGAAGGTGAAAATAAAGAGCAATCAGGTTATTTATATATTAACAGATAATAAACTTCCTCCCTCGTAAGAGGGAGGAAATTAAAAAATATTTAGATTATGAAAATCAAATTTTTATTATTATTAATATTAACAGCTTGTATTAGTTACGCACAACAAGACGCACAGTATACTCAATACATGTATAATACTGCTAATATTAATCCTGGGTATGCTGGGTCAAGAGGCTGTTTAAGTATTCTTGGTATGCATCGTTCTCAATGGGTAGGGTTAGAAGGAGCTCCTAAAACAAACACATTAACAATTAATACACCTATAAATTTATCTCATACTTTGGGGTTAGGAGTAAGTGTTGTAAATGATATTTTGGGACCTTCTCAAGAAAATAATGTTGCGATAGATTTGAATTATTCTATTAGAACATCAGATAATTTTAAACTAGCTTTAGGATTAAAGGGCTCTGCTAATATGTTAAGTGTAGATTTTACAAAATTAACTTATAGAGGAGGAACTAATACGCCTAATGAAGCTTTAAATGCTGGTAATTTAGAAAATAAAATCTTTCCAAATATAGGAGCTGGTTTATATTGGTATTCTGATAGAACTTATGTAGGCTTGTCTATGCCATCTATATTACAGTATAAATATTATGATCAAACAAGAATGAGTTTAGCTTCAGAAAGAATGCACGCTTATTTTATTGCTGGTCATGTGTTTAAGTTAAGCGATTCGTTTGATTTTAAGCCTGCTACACTAGTAAAAGCAGTGCCTGGTGCACCATTGCAAGTTGATATTTCAGGAAATTTTTGGTACAAACAAAAATTATCTTTAGGGGTAGCATATAGATTGAATGCTGCGGTAAGTGCTTTAGCAGGATTTCAAATTTCAGATTCTTGGATGATTGGTTACGCTTACGATAGAGATGTAACTCGATTAGGGAATTTTAATTCGGGATCACATGAAATATTCTTGCGTTATGAATTGTTTAATAAGTTAAATAAAACGGTTTCACCGCGTTTCTTCTAATTTGAAAAAGATATGGGAATGTCTATGTTTATAACTGTTTAATCAAACTTGAAAAACAATATAGACATTTCCTTTCTTAATTAATTTAATAAATATGAACTAATGAAAAAAATATTTATAAGCATTTTATTTCTTAATAGTTTAGGAATATTTGCGCAAACTAATGGTCTTAGAGGAAATTATCAATATGATAATTTAGCTTATTCTTCAGCAATTAATTCATATACGGAGGCTTTTAAGAATGGGGCTAAATCTAAAGAGATTTATGCAAAATTAGGAGATTCTTATTATTTCAATGGAAACTTGCAAGAGGCTAATGTTTGGTATAAAGAATTATTTGATTTAGGTGAAAAAGTGGATCCAGAATATTATTTTAGATATTCTCAAACTTTGAAAGCACTTAATGATTTTGCAAAAGCAGATTTATACATGTCAAAATTAGCCGATGTACAACCTAATGATAGTAGAGCTGCATTTTATAAAGCAAATAAGAATTATAAAAAGGATATCGATAGGAGAGCTAATAGATATAAAATATCACCTGTGGGTATAAATTCTAATAGTTCTGAGTATGGAGCTTACTTTTTTGGTGATAAAGTAGTATATGCGTCAAATAAGTCATCTAATGTTTTGTCAAATTCTAGGACAGAATGGACTAATTATTCTGCTACTAACTTGTATCTAGCAAAAAGAGAAGATAATGAGTTGAAAGAACCAAAATTAATAAGTAAAGCAAATACCAGATTTAATGAAGATACACCAGTATTTACAAAAGATTTGAAAACTGTTTACTTTACGAGAAATAATTTTAATAAAGGGAAAATAGGTAAAGACTATAAAGGTGTTATTAAACTTAAAATCTATAGAGCTGATGTAGATGCTTTTGGGAAATGGTCAAATATTGTTGAATTACCATTCAATAGTAATGAATATAGTATTGCACACCCTGCTTTAAGTCCAGATGAAAAGACTTTGTATTTTGCTTCTGATATGCCTAGTTCCTATGGTAATTCGGATATTTACAAGGTTAGTATTATTGGAAATAATAAGTATGGAACACCTGAAAATTTAGGAAAAAAAGTAAATACAGAGGGTAGAGAAACGTTTCCATTTGTTTCAGAAAATGAAGAGTTGTATTTTGCTTCAGACGGTCATTTAGGATTAGGTGGTCTTGATGTATTTGGTGTAAAATTAAAAGAAGGAAAAATTGTTAGCCAAGTTACAAATTTAGGAACTCCAATAAATAGCGAGATGGATGATTTTGCTTTTTGTATTGATTCAAAAAGAACAGGATTCTTATCTTCGAGCAGAGCTGAAGGCAAAGGATTAGATGATATTTATAGCTTTAGTGAAACTACTCCAATTGTTTTTGAATGCAAACAAGAGTTGAATGGTATAGTTACAGATGCTCAGTCAGGAGAAGTTTTAAGTAATGCTACTTTACAATTAGTTGATGAAAGTCTTGGACAAGCTATAGAAACTGTGCAGAGTGATGCAAATGGTAGTTATTCGTTCAAAATTAATTGTGAAAAATCATATGTTATAAAAACAGAGAAAAACGATTATATCGACAATAAGACTAAAGTTCTTAGAACTGACGAAGATTCAAATATAATAACATTAAAAGTTCCTTTAAACAGAAAACCTAAAGTAGTAGAGCCAATAGAAGATAAAAAGATTGTTAAAATTGGTGACAAAGAAGTGGGTGTAGGTAGTGACTTAGCAAAAACTTTCGAAATTAAAATGATATATTTTGATTTAGGAAAACATAATATTAGACCAGATGCGGCATTAGAATTGACAAAAATTGTTGATGTAATGAAAGAATACCCTAATATGCAAGTTGCAGTAAAAACACATACAGATTGTCGATCAAGTAAAAAAAGTAATTTGACTCTTTCTAGCAATAGAGCTAAATCTATAAGAGCTTGGATGATTAAAAATGGAATAAATGCAAAACGCTTGACTTCAAAAGGTTTTGGTGAGTCAAAACCTGTAAATGGTTGTGTTTGTGAAGGCAAAATTAAATCAGATTGTTCAGAAGAAGAACATCAAGCAAATAGAAGAAGTGAATTCGTAATCACAAAGCTTTAATTATATTTATTTAATTATTTATTTATTTGAAAAGAAGCTGTCATCATCGATGACAGCTTTTTTTGTATAATTTTTTGTTAATGAGTGTTATTATAGTTGCATAATGTGCACGATTTCTTATTTTTGCTCGTTATATAAAAAAACTAAACCAAAAAAACACCATTAGAAAATGAAGATAAACAAGTTAATTTTAGGTATTGGTCTAATAGCAACTAGTTTTACATTTGCTCAAAATACTAAGAAAGAAGTCCTTTTTACAGTTGATGATAAGCCGTATTATACAGATGAATTCAAGAGAGTGTATAACAAAAATTTAGAACTAGTAAAAGATGAGTCGCAAAAAGATTTAAATCAATACTTGGAATTGTTTGTAGGATACAAGCTTAAAATTAATAAAGCGAATAAACTAGGTTTGCAAAATAATTCAAGATATATTAATGAATTAGCGTCTTACAGACAGCAATTAGCGAAAAATTACACATCGGATTCAAAAGTAACTAAAGCATTAGTGGATGAGGCATATGCAAGGATTCAAAAAGAAGTAAAAGCTTCTCATATTCTTATTACCTGTGATGAGAATGCGATGCCAGCAGATACTTTAAAAGCATTTAATTTAGCTCTTGATATTAGAAAAAAAGCATTAGCAGGTGAAAGTTTCGAATCTTTGGCGGAAAAAAATTCTCAAGATCCATCTGTAAAAGATAATAAAGGAAATTTAGGTTATTTTTCAGCTTTTAGAATGGTATATCCATTTGAAACTGCTGCTTTCAAAACAAAAGTGGGTGAAATATCTATGCCTGTAAGAACCAAATTTGGTTATCATTTAGTAAAAGTTACAGATGTAAGAGATAATAGAGGTGAAGTTACAGTAGCACATATTATGCTTACTAAATCTCAAAATGCTAAACCAGAGGAAGTTGAAAAAAATAAATCTACTATTCAAGAAATTTACGCAAAGTTAAAACAAGGTGAAAAATTTGAAGATTTAGCAAATCAATTCTCTCAAGATAAAAATTCTTCTTTTAAAGGAGGGATGTTACCTAAATTTAGTTCAGGACAATTAAGCTCTGAAGAATTCGAAAATAATTCTTTCGCTCTTAAAAATACTGGAGATTTAACAGAACCATTTGAAACTCAATTTGGGTGGCATATAGTGAAATTAATTCAAAAACATCCAGTAAAAAAATTGGATGAAATGTCTAAAGAATTAGAGAATAAGATAAGTCGTGACGAACGTTCTAGATTAATAGAAAAAACGGTTAATGAAAGAATTAAAAAGAAGTATCCTGCAGTGCGTAATGAAAAATTATATGCTAAAATAAAAAGCATTGTTGGAGATAGTTATTATAAAGGTGAGTGGAATCTACCTGAAAATAAAAAAGATTTTGATGGTACTTTAATGACTATTGGAACAAGCAACATTGGAGGAACAGAATTTTTGACTGAATTAGATACACAAAAAAAAGCTAAAAACGCTACAATAAAACCTATTGGTAAGTTGGTTGATTTTTATTACAACAATTTTGCAGAAGAAAAGATAAAGAAATATTTTAATAATAATCTTGAAAATGAGTTTCCAGAATTTGCGAACATAATGGAAGAATATAGAGACGGATTATTATTATTTGATTTGATGGAAAAAGAAATTTGGAATAAATCAAAGCAAGATTCAGTTGGATTAAAAGAGTTTTATTCTAAAAATCAGTCTAAATATGTTTGGAAAAATAGAGTAAAAGTACTTACAGCTTCTTCAACAAATGAAGACATAATGAAAAAAACATTAAAAATGCTTAAGTCTGGTTTAAAAGCAGATGAAATTAAGGCTAAGTTAAATACGAACGACGTTGTTAATGTGATTTTTAAAGAAGAAACTTTTGAAGAGGGAGTAGCTAATTTTCCTAAGACATTGAATTCAAAAGAAGGAGAATTTACAAGTGTTTTCAAAGAAGGAGATCATTATTTTGTAAACAAAACAATTCAAAAGTTAGCTGCTGGAAATAAAACATTAGAAGAAACAAAAGGAAAAGTGATAAACGACTATCAGCAGTTCCTTGAAGATAATTGGGTTACAGAACTTAAAAAGGAATTTAAAGTAAATGTAAATCAAGAAGTTTTTAATCGATTAAAAGCTGAAATGAAAAAATAATAGATAAAAAAGTCAAAATGAAAATTTTAAAAATGAGAATCAAAATTATTGCATCCCTTTTATTTTTAGTCACAACTGCTTTTGCACAAGGTGGTAAAACTAAAGTTGATGGTGTTGTAGGTGTTGTCGGGGATTATGTTATTTTAGATTCTGATATTGATAAATCTTATATCGAATTAAAAAGCCAAGGAGCTCAAACCAAGGATATTTCAAGATGTCAGATGTTAGGAAAATTGCTTGAAGATAAACTATATGCTCATCAAGCTATTCAAGATAGTATTGTAGTTACTGACACAGAAGTTAACCAGAAATTAGAAGAACAAGTTTCTTATATGGTCGAGCAATTAGGTTCTATGGATAAAGTAATTCAATATTTTAAAAAATCTAATGAGCAAGATTTTAGAGCTGAGTTGTTTGATATTATTAAAGAAAACAAATTAACTTCTCAAATGCAAAAGAAAATCGTAGATGATGTTACTATTACTCCTGAAGAAGTTAGAGATTTTTATAAAAAAATACCAAAAGAAGAATTACCAGTTTTTGGTGCTGAAATGGAAGTAGCTCAAATTGTGGTTAAGCCAGAAATTACAAAAGAATCGAAGCAAGCTGTTATAGACCAACTCAAAGCTATAAAGAAAGAAGTTCAAGAAGGAGGAAGCTTCTTTAGTAAAGCTGTATTGTACTCTGAAGATCCAGGTTCTCGACCTACTGGAGGATACTATAAGATGAATAGAAAAACTCAGTTTGTTAAAGAGTTTAAAGATGTGGCATTTAGCTTGCAAGAAGGAGAAATTTCTGAACCTTTTGAAACAGAGTTTGGATTTCATATAATATACGTTGAGAAAGTAAAAGGTCAAGATTTAGAATTGCGACACATTCTTATTTCTCCAAAAGTTACAGATGAAGCATTGAAAGCTGCTAAGACAAAAATCGAATTAATCCGAAAAAGAATTTTAGATAATGAGATTTCTTTTGCAGAAGCGGCTCGTACTATGTCTGATGAGAAAGAAACTCGAAATGATGGTGGAGTTTTAACAAATCCTAAAACACAAGATTCTCGCTTTGAGTTAACTAAAATGGATCCTTCATTGTACGGAATTGTAGC
Source organism: Limnohabitans sp. (assembly GCA_030053945.1). Taxonomy (GTDB): domain Bacteria; phylum Bacteroidota; class Bacteroidia; order Flavobacteriales; family Flavobacteriaceae; genus Flavobacterium. The sequence goes on along the minus strand of JASGCW010000047.1, from coordinate 21,039 downwards.
TAATCTAAAAGATAAAGAAATTTCTCTTCCTATTACTGATGAAGATCGTACAGGAAAGAAGTTCTATAAAATTTTGACTGTTAATAATCGTTACGATGAGCACACAGCAGATTACTCAAAAGATTATGGTCGTTTAAAAGAATTGGCTTTAAAAGAAAAACAAATTAAAGCAATTGCAAAATGGTCTCAAGAAAAAATCAGAGAGACACACATAAAAATAAATGGTGAATACCGCGATTGTGAATTTACAAACAATTGGTTAAAAAAATAAAAATTTTATTATTCGAAGAAAAGAGTTAGTTTTATGAAATCATAAAGTTAACTCTTTTTGATTTCTATTAATAATGTACGCTGAGTAAATAAACGTAAACCTAAAATTTAAAAATAACACTTATGTCTGATGTTGCAGCCATTCAAAAATTAGTACAAAAACAAACCGAATTAAAACAAGAAATTGCAAAAGTTATTGTTGGTCAAGAAGAAGTAATCAATCAAATTGTATTGAGTGTTTTTTCGGGAGGTCATGCTCTGCTTGTTGGTGTGCCTGGTCTTGCGAAAACATTAATGGTAAATACCATTTCTCAGGCATTAGGATTGGATTTTAAAAGAATTCAGTTTACACCAGATTTGATGCCTTCTGATATTTTAGGTAGTGAAATATTAGATGAAAGTAGAAATTTTAAGTTCATTAAAGGACCTGTTTTTTCTAATATTATTTTGGCGGATGAAATTAATAGAACTCCACCTAAAACTCAAGCGGCTTTACTAGAGGCTATGCAGGAAAAATCAGTAACTGTTGCAGGGCATCATTACAAATTAGATTTGCCTTTTTTTGTATTGGCTACACAAAACCCAATAGAGCAGGAGGGGACTTATCCGTTGCCAGAAGCACAGTTAGATAGATTTATGTTTGCCATAAAATTAGATTATCCAACATTTGCTGAAGAAGTGATGGTAGTAAAAAGTACCACAACCGATTTTTCTGCAAAAGTGAATCCTTTATTTACAGCTCAAGAAATAATTGATTTTCAACATTTGATTCGAAGAATTCCTGTGGCGGATAATGTTATCGAATATGCAGTGACATTGGTTTCTAAAACAAGACCAGATAATTCGTTATCTAATGATTATGTGAGAAATTATATAGATTGGGGAGCAGGGCCAAGAGCTTCTCAAAATTTAATATTGGCAGCAAAAACTCACGCAGCTCTTAATGGTAAATTTTCACCAGACATTGAAGATGTTCAGGCGGTAGCCATCGGGATTTTACGCCATCGTATTGTTAAGAATTACAAAGCTGACGCAGAAGGTATTTCGGAAGAAACGATTATAAAGAAACTTTTCTAGGTGTAGAATTTAAAACTAAATATAGTTTTGACATATAGCTTGTTATGCATAACAAGCTTTTTTGTTATACTAAAGTTTGTAATAGTCCACTTTAATAGATATTTAATTGGTTTTTAGTTTTAGTTTCGGATAAAACTTTTTCAAGAAAAAAAAAAGAGTTAATTTTGCACCTTTGAAATACAAATTACATCGTAATAAGTTAGCATTCAATATTTTATATTTTTATTAGAAAATAGGATCTAAATAAGATACTGTTTTCCTTAAAAATACAAGCAAACAAAACAACTAAAAAATGAAGCCTATTATTTTAATGGCACTTGAAGGGACATATCCTTTCCAAGGTGGAGGAGTTTCGACTTGGGCTCATATAATTTGCAATAAAGTTAAGAAATTCGATTTTAAACTTTATTCTGTTAATGCCGTATTCGAAACCAAGCCTAAATATACTTTAAGTTCATCAATAAAAGAAATTGTACAAGTACCTATGTGGTTTGAGCTTGAACCTAGAGAGTTCTTACGTTTTAGTGATACATATTATGATTTTGTACAAAAAAAAGAGAATAGTTTCCTTCACGATTCAAAAGAAAATTTCTTAAAATTATTCAAACAGTTTTTGAATCTTATTTATGATTCAAAAATGGACATAATCGAACTTGAAAATATAATAGTGGCTATGTGGGAGTTTTTTCAAGTTAATGATTATAAGAGTACTATGAAACTCCCAGAAGTGTGGGAACTTTTTAAACAAGAGATAAAAAGTAAAATTCCTGGCGAGCAAATTTACGAAATCACATTGCTTGATATTACTTATGCAATGAGATGGGTTTATCATTTTTTAATTCCTATTTCTGTAGATTTTCCAAAGTCTGATGTGATACATCTTGGTCTTTCAAGCTTTGTGATACTTCCAGCTATGATTCAAAAAAGAATTCATAAAACTCCAATTTTGTTAACCGAACACGGAGTGTATATTAGAGAAAGAATTTTAGCCATTAGTCAATCAAGTAGTTCTTATTTTTTGAAAGATTTTTTGATTAGATTATCTGAATGTGCTGCACGACTCACCTACCATAACGCAGACATAATTATGTCTGTGAATAAATTCAATTTCAAATGGGAGTTAATGTATGGTGCTAATCCAGAAAAACTTAAAGTTGTTTATAATGGTATAGATCATTTTAGATTTAAGCCATTAGATAAACCAACCGAAATTAAAGATATTCCAATAGTTGTTGCGATGGCAAGAATTTTTGAATTGAAAGATATTCTAACAATGATACGTTCTTGTAAAGTTGTAACAAAGGTTTTTCCGAATGTTCAGTTTAGAGTATATGGAGAAAATGACGCCGTGCCAAAATATACTGAGAAATGTTTAAAGCTTATTGAGGAGCTTGAATTACAAAAGAATTTTTTATTACTAGGTCCTAATTCTAAGCCGGAAGAAGCCTTTTGTGAAGGAGATATTTCTGTTTTAACTTCAATCTCTGAAGGTTTTCCATATACCATTATTGAATCTATGAGCTGTGGTATTCCTGTGGTTGCTACAGATGTAGGTGGAGTTTCTGAAGCATTAGATGAAAGTTGCGGAATACTTTGTAAACCAAAAGATCACGAGGCAATAGGACAAGCAATAATAAAACTTTTACAAAACAAAGATTTATTGAAAAAAATGAAAATTGAATGTAGAAAAAGAGTAGAAGACTATTTTACTATAGACAAGTTCATAGAACAATATGAGAATCTTTATACAGAGTTAGTAAATAAATCACAACAAGAAAAAAATTACTAATATAACTATGGACGATTTTTCTCAAAAGATTGAAGTTTTAGCTTTTCAGGTTCAAGAAAAAATAGGAAAACCATTAGGGCTAAATGTGGTTCAAGCAATTATTGAATCTTTTGGTATCCGAGAGATTAATGTAAAAGAGGATTATGATGTAATTTCTATGCAAGAACTTGCAAAGATAGTTTATGAAAAATTACTTGTAAGAACTCAAAATCATATCACAGTTCCTGATAATGGACTGAATTATAAAATTAACTTTCAAGACTTTAAAGTTTTTTTGAAAAGTTTTTTTATAGGAATCTTTTACGTTTTTCCCATTTTCTTTCAGGTGTTATGTGTAGTGTTATTTGGTTATTCATTATGGGTTAATTCAAAATTTAACATACTACAATCAACATCAGTTGTGTTAGGTGTAATAACAAGTTTGATTGTTACAGGAGGTATAATAACTGTAATTAGCAAACAGATTTCCTTTTTTTGGAATTACAAAAATTTTAAGATGTTATTCCAGTATAGTGTTTATTTAGTCTATTTCGGGATTAAAGTTCTTGTAATTTTTAATTCACTCTTAATTTTAGCTTCAGTTTTATTAGGTTTCTTTTCTTTTGAAATGGCTGTAATAAGTACAGTTTATTCTATTTTAATAGGAGCAGTTTTGTTATTAATAGCTCCTTTATATGTTTATAAACAAAGAAATCATATTTCATTATCTATAATTGCAGGTTCCATATTGTCATTACTTCTAAAATTTTATACCGTTATCCCTGTCTATTTTACTCATTGGATAGGGATATTTAGTGTTATAGTATTGTTAGCCGTGTTTTTGAATAACTATTTCAAGAAGCATAATGTTCTTAACTGGGATTTCAATTTTAATGAGATCAAAAAAGAATTTTTAATCTATCATAATTATACCTATTTCTTTTATGGAAGTTTATTCTTTCTTTATGTTTTTCTAGATAGAATTATTGCTTGGTCAGCACAAGAAAAACATAGATTCTCTTACTTTATCTTTTTTGAAAAAGATTACGAAATAGGGATGGATATTGCATTGTTAACTTATCTTTTAGTGGCTGGAGTTTTTGAATATAGCGTTACTGATTTTGCCAAGCAAATGGATTTACTTCAATCTAAAATTGGATTGAATCAAATAAAAAATTATGGTAAAATTTTTTTTAAGAGGTATTATAGAAATGTTTTTTTATTGTTTTTTACTTCAATTTTAGCTTTTCTTATTCAAATATTTTTGCTCTTTTCTAAATATGGATATGATGCTTATTTTGAAGAAAAATTAAATCTAATAAATATTAGAGTTTGTATTATAGGTTCTTTAGGGTATTTCTTTTTTTCGTGGGCAATATTAAATGTATTGTACTTTTTTACCCTAGGACAGCCTTTAAAGTCTTTAAAAGGGCTACTAATAGCACTTCTAGTAAATTTGGTTTTCGGACTTTTCTTTAGCAGATTTATTTCGTATGATTTAAGTGTGGTCGGATTTTTGCTAGGGAGTATTGTATTTATGATATATTCAACAATTCAGTTGAAAAATTTTTTTAAGAAACTTGACTATTATTATTATGCAGCGTTTTAGTTTATTATTTTTTTCAATGTTTTTTTTGAACACATACTCAAAAACAAAATTTTTAGTTTGTTATGGGAAGTTTGATGTTACAAAAGTTGTAGGGTACGATCTTTTAATTTTAGAATCAGCAAATTTTAATTATACAGAAATTGAATATTTAAAAAAGTACAATAAAAAAGTAGTTGCATACATAAGTTTAGGAGAAGTAAATGAGTATGCAAAGGATTTTAAAGTCCTTAAAAACACATTGGGTGAAAAAAATACAGTTTGGAATAGTTATTATCTCGATATAGCTTCAGAAAAAGTTACTACTGTGCTTAAAAAGAGAATCAAGAATATTTACTATATGGGTTTCGATGGTTTGTTCTTAGATAATATTGATAATTATACAACTTTTGGCGTTCAAAAGAATTTGAAAAATAATTTAATTCAATTTATAGCATCTCTTAAAACCGATAATCCAGATAAGATTTTAGTTCAAAATGCTGGACTAGAATTAGTCCCAGAATTACATAATAAGACGGACTATGTTTTAGTTGAATCAATTTTTACAAACTATAGTTTTGAAGAAAACAAATATCAGATAAGAGATATTGCATCCCGGTTAGAACGATTAGATTTATTAAAAAAGCAGATTAAAGATTTTAATATTAAGGCTTTAATTGTTGAATATGCTTTAGATAAAAAAATGATTAGTACTATTAGTAAAGTTATAAAAAAGGAAAAAATACCTTTTGTGATTGCTAATATAAACCTGCAAAATCTACCCGAATAAGATGAATATTTATTTTGCAATCAGTATAGGTTTGTTTAAAATTTTTGCGCTTTTTTTTGTGCTATTTTATCTGGTAAGAAGGTATTTAGTGCTAAGACGGGATTTTGTTTATATTTTCGATATAGTTATTCGTAAGTATTTTGAATATCAAAACCTATTAATCATTTCACTTTTTGTGACAATAAACCTTAAAATATATGATGGTATTATTGTTGGTTTTATAATGTTGTTTTTTGGATTGTGGGATTATTTTGGAGTTGTATATCCTTGGCAAGTTCCTAAAGCTATGGTGAAACTCTTCAAAAAAATAATTTTGACAACTATAAAACATATAGAAAAAGAAGAGTTTTCTTTTTACAAGTTCTTTAAGTATGATAATTCAAAATTAGGGAAGAAAAATGTCTATATTTTAAATTCCCTTCTTTTTTTAATTTTATCAGTCATTTTTATATCCTATTATTTTATACGATATGACCATTATTTGTTTTCTAATAACTGGTTTGACGTATTGGAAATGGTTAATGCAAAAGATGAAGGAAATTGGTTCACAAACGATATAGCGCCTGAGGGAATTTATGCACTTATCAATTTTTTATCTCACTTAACTAATTCTTCTCCCGAAATTACAATTTATATTTTTTCAATTTATCAAATACTAATTGTTGTGATTATCATTTTTTGGTTTATCCAAAAAATGACTAATTCTCAAATTGTAATACCAGTATTAGTATGTGTATTTTATATTCTTGGATTTACGTATTTACCTTCAAACATTACAAACTTTTATCAAAGTAGTTCTATACATTTAGCGTTTACAATTCTTTTGCCATTAATGTTTTATGTTTTTAGACTTAAGCTTTTACCTTATACAAATACTAAAAAAAGAATTATTTTCTTAACAGCTTTTTTAGCAATTGCATTGCTTGATTTATATGTTTTTTTATTCTTATTGCCAATAACACTATTGTTAACTGTAATTATTTATTTTAACAAAAAATCTAAATTTAGATTTGAACTTTTGTTGATTTATTTTTCTTCGGTAGGAATTATTTATTTAGTATATAATTTCTTTCTGAATAAATTTTCTCAAACATATGAGGATCTTTTGCGAAAAACTTTAATCTCTGTTGAAAGTTATTTTTACAATCCTTTTATTAGTGTCGAAGTAGATAAACTTATTTTTTACTATCAATTCACATTTATAGTGGTTTTGGTACTGAATATCATTTTTGCTTTTGTTTTCAAGGGCAAGTGGAAGAAAAATGTTATTTTTTTATTTTTCATTTCAGTAATTTACTTATTAACTCAAGTTGATAATAAGTGGGTAGATAAAGATATTTTATTAAGAGTATTAACGATTTTAATTCCTGTACAAACAGGTTTGTCTTTTTCTGTAGTTTTTGAAATTTTGAAAAAAATATTCAAAAAAGAAGTTTATTATTCTTATAGAGGAAATATAATAATCGTATTAGCGATTGTTTCCTTTTTCGTTTTACAAAAACCTGTTCTGTTACTAGATAAAGAGGAGGAAGAAATTTTAAATGAAGATGTACTCTCTGTCAATGAGCTAATCTTGAGGAACTACTTAGATAGAACTTATATGATAGTCAACAGGAGTGAATTTGTGAATCTAAGCAGTGGTCAGCATTATTTTATGGGTTATGACGAATTTTTAAGTAATAAATATGCAAAACAAGATAGTATATACGCTAAGTATTTGAATAATAATAAGTTTTTGCTTAAAAACCCTCATTTAATTTTACCCTCTAGTGTTTTTATTTTTCTGTATGATAAAAAATACATAGGAGAGGAAGATTATAAAAAAATATTAGAGAAACTAAAAGAGCTTAAAAATAAAGGAAGAAATCAAAGACAAATTTTTAAAACTAAACAACTAACAGTATATGAAGTTATTAATAAGCCGAAATCTAGTAAAATTAACGAATTGGTGTTTTAGGAAAAATAAAGTATTTATTTGCCTAATAGTGGTTTTGATGAGTAGCTGCCATAGTATAGATTCTTTATATAAATTAAAAAATGATTATTTAAAAAATAAACAAAACGAAAGTTTTTTAAAGCCTTATAAAGAGCAAGATTTTAATAGTAATCCATTGGTAGAATATGTGATCGATGGAAAAGATAGTTTGTCTTTAAAATATTTTAAACATTATAAAAAACTTTGTGATTATACTAAGATCCCATTTAATTTTAAAACTGTACAACGATTTAATACTACAAAGATAATTGAGAATTCTACAAGAGTTTTAATAGTAACAAATACAAAGCCTTTAAGTAAAGATGTTATTCCTGTTCTTTTGAAGTTTGTTTCTAATGGAGGCTCATTGCTTATCCCGGCAGCTATAGAAGATCATAGATTTTTGTTTTTTATAGGGGTTCAACCTAAAGCCGAATTAGAATTTGATGTTTCTACAAAAGGTTTTTTTCTTGAGACTAAAGGGCTTGTAGGGGAAACAAGTATGAAAATTTATAAGAAAGGAGCTCATTTTGGTTATCATAAGGATAATTTTTCAGATAAGACAAAAGTTCTTTTATGGTCGGATGAAGAAAAAAAAATGCCTTTGTTACTTCAAAATAATATAGGATTAGGAAGAGTCTTGTATTATAACACATCTAAAGAGTTTTTTAAAAAAGATAGAGGTTTACTTTTCAGCGCATTATTAAAAGGTATTTCAGGAATCCCTTATCCAGTAGCAAATACGAGTACAATATTTCTAGATGATTTCCCTGCTCCTTTGTTTAATGATAAAAAGGAACCTATTAAGACCGAGTTCAACCTATCAGGGAATGATTATGTTACTAAAATTTGGTGGCCTGATATGAAAAAATTAGCTAAAGATTATGGTTTGAAATATACAGCTATGACCACTTTTGATTATGATGATAATCTTAAAGCTCCATTTTCATTCAAACAATGGGATTTAGCAAAGTATAAGTTAAAGAAGAAGAAATTTGTATTGTCTTCAAATTTACTTTCTAAAAATGTTTTAAGAGAAAATTTTGAACTCGGATTTCACGGATACAATCATATTTCCCTAACCGAAAAAGAATGGAAAGATTCCTTGCAAATTGCACTTTCATTAAAAGCTGTAAAGAAAAAATGGTTGGTCAACAATTTTTTAGATTACCCAGTTACTTATGTCCCTCCTTCAAATATAATAGATAATTATGGTATAGATAATTTAAAGAAAGGAATGGAGTCGTTAACCACTCTTTCTAGTTTATATATTGGAGATTTGAAAGAAGGTGGTGACAGAGAGTTTGATTTTGAACCTTATAATAAAGGCTTTTTTGATTATCCCAGGATTTCGAGTGGTTTTACTCTTCATAAAGATGAAAAGTATGATATATTTTCTACTTTTTTGTATACAGGTATTTGGACACACTTTGTTCACCCAGATGATGTGTATCAGATTAGAAGTAGTAAGGAAAAAAATAAGAAAAGCTATCTATATGATTTTAGAAATGAAAACGGATTGTTTTGGAAAAAAGGAAAAAATACACTCTTAGGGACATTTACTAATTTTGTGAAAGGCTTTAAGAAAATTTACCCACAAGCAAGGTTTTACACTGCTAGAGATGCGGCACCAAAAGTTATTGATTGGAGGGCTTCCTCTTTTACATACAATTTTCAGAATAATTTATTAACAGTTGGGGAGCAAACAAATCATTTTGATAAAGAGGGAACTACATGGTTTGTATATTTTGATGAATTGAATTCTACTAATTTAAGTGAATTGAATAAACAGTCAAACGATTATTCTATTAACGACTTTTTTGATGGAAAGTTAATATTCTTGAATGCTAAAAATAGACTCTCTTTCACATTTCCAAATCATATACAAGATAGCAAAATTGAAAAGGAAGTTGTAGATAATTATCAGGATTTTATAAAACAACGTTATCAATACCTGTTTTCTGGCTCAAAAACTATGACAGAGAAAGATTTTTTAATGCAAATTGAAAAAGAAAAGGAGCGATTGTTGAAAATAATGTTAGAGTCACCAGAAATAAATTATGAGGTTTGGAATAAATATGCTTATTATATGTCTTGGGACGATCACGGTGATCAGGTATGGGAGCTTTTAGATAAACATTGTACAAAATATCCTTCAAAGCATAATATTAATTACTCATTTGAATTGTCGAAGATTTTGGGTTATTCTTCAGAAAAATTACATAAGCATTGGATTCATAAGCAATATCAATGGAATAAAGATAATTTGAGTGTTTTGAAAGAATATTTAGCAATAATTATTACCACAAAAGAGTATGAAGAAATAGGTAATGTATTGTCAAAAATATTAGAATTAGAACCTACTTGCGATAATGAAGAGGCTTATGTTAATCATTTATTACTTTATGAAAAAGAAAAAGCTTTTGCTTATTTAGAGAAAAAAGATCCCTCTACAGCAAATTATAATGATTATATTGTTTCTGATATTTGTTGGACTTATATCAACGAAAAAGAAGATTATCAGAGTGCCATAAATTGGGCAGATTTTTCAACTCTTATTGGTTTTGCTACAAAATTGTCTTGGATGTTTGAATTAAAACAATATGTAGAAATTGAGGAGGCATATAACAAATATATATCGCAGCATCCAGAAGACGATATGGTAAGAGCTAAAATGTTTTATCTCTATGAATCCATAGGTAAGTATGATGAAGCTTATAAAGTAGCAAATGAAATTCAAAGTGATGAGGTACTTGATGAATTAATTCCGCATATTAATAGTAATGCGGTTTATATTGATTTGGAGATTCTTGAAAGTTTAATAAATAAATATCCTAAACTTTTTACAGAAGAAACGACAAAAAAAATAAGAGAAAAAATTAAATTGCTTTATGGCGATTATATTGATGGAGTTTCAACTTTAAGTTTATTTGTAAAGCAAGTTTCTGATTTTAGAAACACCCTAGAATATTGTCATTTTGATAAAAAAAGGAATACTCACTTTTTTAAAACACAACAAAATGAATTGTATAGTTTGGAAGGGATAGAAAATCCTAAAATTAGTGTTTTAGGATTGTCTTATATGTTTAAAAGTAAACCTGAAAAAACAAAGAATGACTTTAGTTATTCTTATGGTGCAGGTTTAGAAAAGCAATTGGATGGTGAACTTTTCTATAATATTGATGGAGGAATAAGTTTGAGTACAAAAAAATCTTATTTTAATGTTAATTTGAATTATAAACCAGTACAGTTTAAAGATGCCTATCAGGCTAAAATTTACCAAGCTCAATTTAATTTAGCATATAACAAAAATTTTAAATATTTTGGTATAGATTCTTATTTTGAATCAAATTACTATCAGCAAGTTGATTTGTTTAGTTCTTCAATTAACTTAAAAGTAAAACCTTCAATCAACCTAGAAAAGAAGTTTAGATTTTATCCATTTATTAATAGTTTTTATCAAATTTCAAATGCAAAGGAAGATGTGTTAATCACTCCAATTTATTTGATTAAAAATAGAGGTTTTTCTGGTTTAGGTCTTGAGTTAAATACGGGTAATGAGTTTGATAAATTCAAAGGAACTTTATCAGGAGGTTATTATATTGACTCTTTTGTGAATAGGTTTATAAATATTAGAAGTAATTTTGATTATCGATTTTTAAAATTCACCTCCTTGAAAGCGGGTTGCGATTTGAATTTAGAGTCTCAGTATTACTTTAATACATTTAATTTAGGAATAAAGCATATATTTTAATACTTCTCACTATTTTAGTCTAAAATTACAGATTTTGAGAAATAAAGAGTTGTTTTCAGTATATATCTAAAATGAGTGACTTTCAATATAATGCTAATAGAATATTTGGATTAGATCTTTTACGATCAAAAGCCATACTTCTTGTGCTATGTTCTCATATACTCTGGATTTATCCCGAAAACAATTCGTTTGTTTCTTCATTGTTTAAACAATTCGGTTTTTGGGGTGTAGAATTGTTTTTTGTGTTAAGCGGTTTTCTAATTGGGAAAATATTGTTAGAGTTGTATCTCAAAGAAGATTTTACAATTCAATCGGTATTTTATTTTCTCAAAAGAAGGTGGTTTAGGACACTTCCAAATTACTTTTTAGTTTTAATTCTAAACATTCTCATTGGTGTTTATTTTCAATTTGATTTAAGTGAAATTTGGAAGTATTTTCTTTTTCTCCAAAATTTTGCATGTTCTATGCCTAAAATATTTCCTGAGTCGTGGAGTCTTTCTGTAGAAGAATTTGCGTATTTGTTGACTCCCATATTTCTTCTCTGTTTCCAGTATTTATTTAAAATAAAAGATAAGTCATTACAATTTTTGATTAACATAATAGTTTTGATTTTATTTTTTGTTTCGACCAAACTTATCTACAATTTTTCAGTGCAAGAAAGTACAATGACTGGTTGGAATGATAATTTAAAATCTGTGGTAATTTATAGAATTGATTCTATTCTTATAGGAATTTTAGCGGCTTGGATTCATCTAAAAAGACCAAATTTTTGGATGAAGTATAAAGTTGAGATGATGTTTATTGGTTTTTTATTATTATCATTTCTTTTTTTAGGTTTAGGAAAGTTTAATCTTAGAATAGAAAATAGCATAATATTTTGGAATGTTATCTATATTCCTCTGACTTCAATTGCTTTTGCCTTGTTTTTGCCTTTTTGTGAGCAATTTAGAGTGGCTCCGTTTTGGCTAAAGAAACCTATTGTGTTTATAAGTAAGGTTTCTTATTCGGTTTACTTGATACATTATAGTTTAGTCTTGTTTTTGATGAAGAGTTTAATAGATACAACAAACTTTTCATTGACGCAGTTAAACTGCTTTACAGTTGGTTATCTTTTTGTTACATTCTTTTTAAGTCATCTTTTATATCGATTTTATGAAAAGCCCATAATGGATTTGAGGGATAAAAGTTCATAATTATTAAAAAAGAGAATTGTTTTTTGATTTCTATGCATTTTTTTGGTTTCTTTTTGTAGTATTGGTAAAAGATATTCTTTAATTAACTAAATTGATTGAAATATTTTTAAAAGAAACACCTATTTCGTAAATTTGGCAACAAAATAAATCATTTAATATTTCTATTAATATGGAAGCTAATTTATATAAAGATTACTTAAAAGAAATCGAAGAAAGAAAAGGGCAAGGCTTGCATCCAAAACCTATTGATGGTGCTGATTTGCTAGCCGAAATTGTGACGCAAATTAAAGATGTGAATAATGCAGATAGAGCCGATTCTTTGAAGTTCTTCATCTATAATACATTGCCAGGTACAACAAGTGCAGCTAGTGTAAAAGCAAAATTTTTAAAAGAAATTATCTTAGGTGATGAAAATGTTGCAGAAATTACTCCTGCATTTGCATTTGAATTATTATCACATATGAAAGGTGGTCCTTCAATAGAAGTATTGTTGGATTTAGCTTTAGGAAATGATGAATCTGTAGCAAAACAAGCGGCGGAAGTATTGAAAACACAAGTTTTCTTATATGACGCAGATATGGCACGTATAAAAGAAGCTTTCGAAAAAGGAAATGTTACTGCAAAAGATATTTTAGAGAGCTATGCTAAAGCAGAATTTTTTACAAAACTTCCTGAAGTTCCAGAAGAAATTAAGGTAGTAACTTATATAGCGGGTGAAGGTGATATCTCTACAGATTTACTTTCTCCAGGTAACCAAGCTCACTCGCGTTCGGACCGTGAATTACACGGTAAGTGTATGATTACGCCACAAGCGCAAGAAGAAATTAAAGCACTACAAGCACAACATCCTGATAAATCTGTAATGTTAATCGCAGAAAAAGGAACTATGGGTGTAGGTTCGTCTCGTATGTCTGGAGTTAATAACGTGGCATTATGGACAGGTAAACAAGCAAGTCCTTATGTTCCTTTTGTAAACTTTGCACCTATTGTGGGAGGTACGAATGGTATTTCTCCAATTTTCTTGACAACGGTAGATGTGACTGGTGGTATTGGTATCGACCTTAAAAACTGGGTTAAAAAGACTGATGCTAATGGAGAAGTAGTTCGTGATGAAAACGGAGAGCCAATTTTGGAGCAAGTATATTCGGTAGCTACTGGAACAGTATTAACGATTAATACAAAAGCAAAAAAATTATATAATGGTGATCAAGAATTAATAGATATTTCAAGATCTTTTACACCTCAAAAAATGGAGTTTATCAAAGCTGGTGGTTCATATGCTATCGTTTTTGGTAAAAAAATCCAAACATTTGCGGCTAAAACTCTAGGAATTACAGCTCCTGTGGTTTTTGCTCCTTCAAAAGAGGTTTCTGTAGAAGGTCAAGGATTAACAGCAGTTGAAAAAATCTTCAATAGAAATGCAGTAGGTAATACTCCAGGAAAAGTATTACACGCAGGTTCAGATGTTCGTGTGATTGTAAACATTGTAGGGTCACAAGATACTACAGGTTTGATGACGGCTCAGGAATTAGAATCTATGGCGGCTACAGTGATTTCACCGCTTGTTGATGCGGCATATCAGTCTGGATGTCATACCGCTTCTGTTTGGGATAAAAAAGCGCAGGCTAATATCCCTAAATTAATGAAGTTTATGAATGATTTCGGGTTGATTACAGCTCGTGATCCTAAAGGTGTTTATCATTCTATGACTGACGTTATACATAAAGTACTTAACGATATCACTGTTGATGAATGGGCTATCATTATAGGTGGTGATTCACATACACGTATGTCTAAAGGGGTAGCTTTTGGTGCCGATTCTGGAACTGTTGCTTTAGCTTTAGCAACTGGAGAAGCATCTATGCCAATTCCTCAGTCTGTTAAAGTGACTTTCAAAGGGAAAATGGCTGATTATATGGACTTCCGTGATGTGGTGCATGCTACACAAGCACAAATGCTACATCAGTTTGGTGGAGAAAATGTGTTCCAAGGTCGTATAATTGAAGTGCATTTAGGTACATTAACTGCTGACCAAGCATTTACTTTTACAGACTGGACTGCTGAAATGAAAGCGAAAGCATCTATTTGTATTTCTGAAGATGCAACTTTAATCGAATCATTAGAAATTGCTAAGTCTCGTATCCAAATCATGATTGATAAAGGTATGGACAACAAAAACCAAGTTTTAAAAGGTCTAGTTGATAAAGCAAATAAACGTATTGCAGAAATAAAATCAGGTGAAAAACCTGCTCTAATCCCAGATGCAAATGCTAAATATTATGCTGAGGTTGTGGTAGATTTAGATGTAATCAACGAACCAATGATTGCCGACCCAGATGTGAACAATGCTGATGTGTCAAAACGTTATACACACGATACAATTCGTCCATTATCATTTTATGGAGGGACTAAGTCGGTTGATTTAGGTTTCATAGGGTCTTGTATGGTTCACAAAGGTGATATGAAAATCTTGGCTCAAATGTTGAAAAATGTGGAAGCACAAAAAGGAGAAGTAAAATTCAATGCGCCTTTAGTTGTTGCTCCTCCAACGTACAATATTGTTGATGAGTTGAAAGCCGAAGGCGACTGGGAAGTATTACAAAAATATTCAGGCTTTGAGTTTGATGATAATAATCCTAAATCAGTAGCTCGTACTGACTATGAAAATATGCTTTACTTAGAGCGTCCAGGTTGTAACTTGTGTATGGGTAACCAAGAAAAAGCTGCTAAAGGAGATACTGTTATGGCTACTTCAACACGTTTGTTCCAAGGAAGAGTAGTAGAAGATACAGATACTAAAAAAGGAGAATCTTTACTTTCTTCTACACCAGTGGTTGTGTTATCAACTATCTTAGGTAGAACTCCAACTATCGAGGAATATAAGCAAGCAGTAGCAGGGATCAACTTGACTAAGTTTGCTCCTTCGCATAAGTTGTTAGCGAAATAATTAATTTGATGAATAAAATAAAAAGTCCGATATGAAATGCATTATCGGACTTTTTAAATATAAGTGGTTATTAATTATTTCACCTTTATTGTCGAAATAGAATTGTCTAAAGTATTTGTAACAATTATTTTATCTTCTTTAGAGTTATAATTCAAATCAGCCATTCCTTTTGCGCTATCAATAAGAATAACTGGCTGTTTTCTTGTTGATTTTGTAATGAATTTTAAAAGTTTTCCTGTTTTCCATTCCTTATCCCAGCTTGTAACATAGATGTTATGGTAATTGTCAACGGCAATTCCATCAAAATTTCCATAATTGCTTCTGTACAGTAGTTTGGCTTCACCAGTTGAGATATTGACTTCGAAAATTTCTCCTTTTTCGACTGTAGTACATACGAATAACGATTTAGAAGAAAAATCAAAAAATACACCATTCGGAGCAGTTATCTCATTAGTTTTAATAAGTTCAGAATATTTTTTGGTTTTGGTGTTTATTTTATAGATGGTATTTCCAACTTTGTCTGAAACATATAAATTGCCCGATTTATCATTGGTGATGTCATTCAATTGTTGAGCATCGTTTATAGTGATTGAAAAAACTTCCTTTTTTGTAGCTATATTAATTCCTTTTATTTGGTCGTCTGCAACTATATATATAATGTTGTCAAAAGAAGTTATGCCTAACGTGTGATGTGAATCTATTTCTGTAAAAAGAGATTTATTCCCTTTCTTATCTTGCTTAAAAATAGCATTGTTTTTAAGACTTGTGATATAATAAGAGTTCGTTTTAGCATCAAATGTAGCACTTTCGGGTAGTTCTAGTTTTTGAGCATTTATAGTAGATACAATGCCTAAAATTGTGATGAGTTTAAGATAATTCATTTGATGTGTATTGTTTTTGGTTTTAACAAAAATAAAATATTTAATCATTTGATAATCATTTTTTTAACTTTTTTTAAACCAATTCTTTTTTTCTTTATTATCTAAAATTAATGTTAAAATTAGTGTTGAGGGGTATTAAAATGGTAACTTGCGACTAAGAAAAATTTTAATATGAAGTTAACAAAAGCAATTCAATTTATTCTTATAATTTGTTCGTCATTTATATTCGGACAGCAAAAAATAACCCATAAAGTAGAAAAGGGCGAGACAGTTTATGCTATTGCAAAAAAATATAAAGTAAAAGAAAAGGATATTTTTGAGTTGAATCCAAAAGCAAAAAATGGATTACAATTAAATATGTTACTTCAGATTCCTAGCAAAGAAGAAAAAGCCGAGGCAGCTATAGAACCAATTTATCATGAGATTTTGCCAAAGGAAACATTGTTTGGAATATCTAAGCAATATAAGGTAAGCATAAAGAAAATTAAGGAGCTAAATCCATTTATAGAAACAGAAGGATTAAAGATTGGGAGTAAAATAAAATTACCTAAAGAAGCCGTTAAGGATAATTCGACTCCTGTAGAAAATAAAACAAATGAATACTCGATAAAAGTAGTTGAAAATTCAGATAAAAAGATAGAGAATTTAAGTGTTAGCACTGATAATTCGGATGTAACACATGAAGTATTACCTAAAGAAACAAAATATGGGATTTCTCGAAAATATGGTGTTTCTATTGCTGATTTAGAGACTTTGAATCCAGAAATAAAAAATGATCTGCCTATAGGGTATAAGCTGATTATTAAGAAAGGTAAAAAAGAAGATGTAGTACAAGTGCAAAATAAACCACAAATAAATTCTCAAAAATCTGAAAAACAAATTGAGGTAAAACCTCAAATAGAAGAAACTGTAAGTACGTCAAAAGAAGAAACAGTGAGTGCTTCCAAAGAAGAAGTTGATGAAGAAGAAGTTGAAGAAGTTAAGGCAGTAGTTGTTGCACCACCTCTATCAGCTGATAATTTAACTAAAGCTGAGTTTTTAATTGCAAAGGCTTCAGAAAATTTAGGTACTAGATATCGAAGTGGCGCTACAGGAAATGGAGGTTTTGATTGTTCTGGTTTAATGTTTGCTACATTTAAAAATTTAGATATAACTCTACCTCGTTCTTCTGCCGATATGGCTCAAAATGCTGGTGTTAGAGTAGAAAAGAGTCAAGCTCAAAAAGGAGATTTGATTTTCTTTGAAACCTTTGGCAAAGGCCGTATTAGTCACGTAGGAATGATTACAGAAGTATTAGAAGAGGAAATTAAATTTATTCATTCATCTACAAGTTTAGGAGTAATTATTTCTTCTACAAAAGAACCCTATTATGCAAAACGATTTGCACAAATAAATCGTGTGTTGAAAGAGTAATGTTTTTTTTCTAACTTTGGTTTTCCAAAAATAAAAAATATGAAAAAAATTATTATTCTTTTTGCAGTTCTCAATTATTTTATAGTGGGAGCTCAAAACCAATCTAAATTGGATAAAAAGTTTCAAGTCTTGATTGAAAACCAAGAGATTCTTGATAAAGGAGGTAAAATTACAATTTTACCATCTCCTTATGGTTTCGATTCTAAAATTAGTAAGAAATCAGGGAAATTAAAGTATGGTTGTGTAATTTACACAAAAGAGCCTGATTTTTTGGTTAGAAATGGAATTGAGGTCCAAAGTATACTGCCAAATTTTGTAACAGCATTAGTTTCAATTGATGAATTGAAGATGTTAGAGAAAAGTAATGAAGTTAAATTTATTGAATCTCCTGATAGCGTAGAATTAAATAATGATATTGCAGTAGCTTCTTCAGGTGCGTCATTACTGCATGCTGGAGCGATAAATAATACTTCCTATAAGGGTAAAGGAATTATTGTAGGGGTTTATGATTCAGGTATTGATTGGAAACATCCAGATTTTAGAGATCCTGTAGATCAAACTAAAAGTAGAATTTTAAGTATTTGGGATCAAACAATTACTGCTACAGGTACTGAAGTTACTCCAGCTGGATTTACTTATGGTGTAGAGTATACTCAAGCACAAATTAATGATGAAATTGATGGTACTCCTGCAAGTTTTGTTAGAGAAGCTGATACAAATGGTCATGGGACTCATGTCGCTGGTACGGCGGCTGGAAATGGTATGGCATTAGCAACAAGGAAACACAGCGGAATGGCACCAGAAGCAGATATTGTTATTGTTAAAGGAGGGAATGGTAGTTTTCCTACAACAAATACAGTAGATGCTTTGACTTATTTTACAAATATTGCCAATTTATATAATAGACCAGTTGTTGTAAACATGAGTATTGGTGGGCAGTTTGGACCACATGATGGAACTAGACCACACGAAGTAGCGGTTGATAATTTTACTAATTCTGGAACGGGTAGAGTAGTAGTGATTTCGGCAGGGAATGATAATGGGAATAATACTCATAAAAGAGATATTCTAAATCCAGCTGCTTCTGCGACAACTTCTTTTGTGGTTCCTACTAATACTACAGCAACAGATTTTTTTTCCTACAGACTTTATGTTAATGACGCTACTGATGTTACTGCAGTTGCAACTGCTCCAGGTGGAGAAAATGTTACCGCAAATGCTGGACAAAGTAATAATTTGAATGTTATTGGCGGAGCATTTACTTTGAATTTGAGTAATATGATAGACGCGGCTAATGGAGATAGATACGTTGAAATATATCTTCAAAGAAATGGTACTAATACAACCGATGTAGCTGGGACATGGACTTTGAATATTACTAATAATGGAGCTGCAAATATTACAACAGATGGATGGTTGTATTATAGAAACGCAGCGGTTTCTACTACTTCGTTAACAGGTGGTGATAGTATCAGTCTAGTTGGTTCACCGGGTAATGCAAATAATGCGATTACAGCTGCTTCTTATGTAGGTAGGCTCGGTTGGTTTAGTACAAATACTGGCACTTCGGGAGGATATATCACTACAGGAGCTACTCAAGATGGAATATCTACTTTTAGTGCTAATGGACCTAGAAGAGATGGTGTGCAAAAACCAGATATTGCTGCTTCGGGACAAAATATGATTTCTGCTATGTCAACAGGTACATTAGCAGCAACATCAACAGATAATATTGATGGAACGTATTATAGAAAAAATCAAGGAACAAGTATGTCTGCACCTGTTGTGACTGGTGCTGTTGCATTACTTTTACAAGTGAAGCCTAGTTTGACTTTTGCTGAAATAAAAACTGCTATTAGAAACAATGCGCAGACAGATGTGTCTACAGGAGCTGTTCCTAATACAGTTTGGGGCTATGGTAAATTAGATGTTTATAAAGCTGCAGGTTCAATTTTAGAATGTACAGTTCCTAATAGAAAAACATATTTATACGAAAACCCATATACTTCAACACAAGATGGTAATGTTGCTTTAACTACTCAAAGAATAGCGGTAAACTTTACTCCAGACATAACAGGAAAATTAGGAGGATTCTATTTTCATACGGTTTCAAATACAGGTGCTGGAGGTACATTTAATTTAACTTCTTTAAGTGTAGAAGTTAGAGCTAATAACGCAGGGAATCCAGGTGCATTATTGGCTAGTAAAGTTATAGCTACAAATAGTGTAAGTAAATTTTCTTGGAATTATTATGACTTATCAGATTTGAATGTAAATATTACAAATGCAACTGATTATTTTATTGTTTTGGTTCCGGGAGCAGGTAGTACTTGGGGAGTTAGAAGAGATAATGTTGTAGTTGATAATCGTTCTAGAATAAGTACAGATGATGGTGCTACTTGGACAACTGCTGCTGTTGATTATAGAATTAGAAGTGTGGTTTATGAAGCTATTCCACAAATTACAACTTTAGTGAGTGCAGCATCATTGGACACAAGAGTTGTAACAGGTACTACTAGTGTTAATTTTATAGATAATTGTGGTTTGATAAGTACAGTACTTCCGAATTCTACTACGCCAATAGCAGGAAAAACTAATGCTAAAGTTTGGTTGGAAGCTTCACAGTCTGCAAATTTTGTTAAAAGACATTATGAAATAACTCCTGAGGCTAATGCTAATAGTGCAACTGCCAAAATAACATTATATTTTACACAACAAGAATTTGATGATTATAATGCAGTAAATACAAATAAATTGCCACAAAATCCTTCAGATAATACTGGTAAAGCAAATCTTGTTATAGAGAAATATGCTGGTGTAAGTAGTGATAATACAGGGCTTCCAAATACATATAGCGGACCTAGTACTATTATTGATCCGAATGATGCTGATGTAGTTTGGGATAATACTTATAATTATTGGAAGGTATCTTTTGATGTTACTGGCTTTAGTGGTTTTTTTGCTAGAGTTGACCCTGCTTTAAGTACTTCAAGTAATGAAAAGATAAGTGTGAGAATTTATCCTAATCCAGCGAATGATGTTGTTAATATAAGTTTAGAAGATGTTCAAAATGCAAAAGTTGCTATTTATGATTCAATAGGTAGATTGATCAAGATGCAAAATATTACATCAGAGATGTCACAGATTCATATTTCAGAATTACCAAAAGGTGTTTATATTTTTAATGTAGAATCTAATTCTGGAAAAATAGCTAAACAGATTGTTAAAATATAAATTAACATTAAGTGTTTAAAAGAGAGGCTTTTGTAAGTCTCTCTTTTTTTATAATTAATTTAAAATGCTAAGATTAAAATTTTTTAAGTTTATATTTTTCCTGTTTTGTGCGGGTATTGAAAAAAAAGTCGAAAAAATCCCGTGAAGCCCTT
>JASGCW010000046.1 GCA_030053945.1 Limnohabitans sp. | reverse complement strand
TTTTGTCATTTGTGTTTTGTTATTTTATTTTTTATCTAACTGGCTGAATAGTTACGAAATAGCTTTGTTTTAGCAATTATTTTTTTAGGTTACTAAATAAAGGAATTCAGTTGACAATATTTAGATTAAAAAGTAGTTTTTATCTTTATCATTAAGATTAAGAAAATTAAGAGCGAAGCAAGACTAAGTATTTAGTTAGCGTAATGCTCTTAATTTTAATGGTTTAGTTTTTTCAAAGAGAACAATATCTTAGCGTCAGCGGCACAACTGATAAATAAGTGCATCTTTATACCAGCGGTAAAAAATTGACTAAATAGCACCGCACAATAAAATAAACTGTATTTTTGAGTCTCATTTTAAATACAAACTCTCAATGACAAAACACCTCGCACTTCTTCGTGGAATTAACGTATCAGGACACAATATGATAAAAATGGATGATTTGAAAACGCTATTAGAACGAATAGGGTTTCAAAATGTAACGACTTATATTCAGTCGGGAAATGTGTTTTTTGATTGTGAAGAAGAAAATGGGTCTTCAATTGGATTTAAAATCAAACAAGAGATTTTTAAAGAGTGGGGGTATGAAGTACCTGTAATGGTTCTAGCAAAACAAGATTTAGAATTAGCACTTTCAAATAATCCGTACTTAAAAGAACAAGATGCAGATACTTCTAAGATTTACTTTGCCTTTTTGAATAAAGAATTAAATGAAAGTGCTATTCACGATTTAAAAATGAGTCAGGTTAAACCTGATGAAGCCACTATTGATAAAAATAGATTGTATCTAAAATATATTAACGGTGCTGGCAAAACCCGACTGGATAATAAATACATCGAGAAAAAACTGAATGTGATTTCTACGATGCGAAATTTTAATACCGTGACAAAATTATTGGAAATGTTTGCTTAATCTATTCAATAATGAATGAACTAGCATTTACTGTGCCAGTTGCTCCATTAGCATTTTGTAACCAGTTAAACTGCATAGATTCGCCTCCAGTATTTTCATAAAACCAAAATTCTATTTTATGTTTACCTTTAGCTAAAAATACGGTAGTACCATTAAAAGTTGTCAAACCTTGATTCACCCATCTATTTAGTACAGGGATATCATCTATAACAACTCTAGCACCATCGTCGGAAATAGATTGCAATTGAAAATTACCGGGAGTTTCAACTACTAAAGTTCCTGTAAGCATAATGGTATAATTGTCTCCATTTCTGATACTGCTTCTGCAAGCATCATTTAATAAACCTGTCCAAACACCAGAGTTTACAATACTCATAGAGAAATTTGATTTGTCAACTGGTGGACTTGAAGTATTTCCACTAAAAGCAAAAAACTGTAATCCGCTTGTTTCACTGGCTTTTCCTATACCTTGCCATTTAGTACCTGTCCAGTAATAGTAGCCAGCAGTAATTCCATTAGTACCATTGTGATACACGAGTGTACTCTCTACGATATGACCTCCTTGTGGATTTATAACTGGTAATTGAACAGCAAGTGATGTTAAGGCTACTCTAGGAATTAATAAACCACTATCAGTTGCAGTGATATCAAGTTGTGCTTGTGGTGTGGTGGTTTGTATTCCAATTTGGGCATTGATGGTGTAAGTAAATAACGTAAAAAGGCATAAATAGTAAAATTTGTTAATCATAAGAATTTTTAATTTGTTTAAGAATATTATTGTTTGTTTTGAACTCTTTTTAAAGAGTAATTTTTAAGTGT
The DNA here is from genome assembly GCA_030053945.1 of Limnohabitans sp. GTDB lineage: Bacteria > Bacteroidota > Bacteroidia > Flavobacteriales > Flavobacteriaceae > Flavobacterium. The sequence continues at coordinate 28,329 of JASGCW010000046.1, read as the reverse complement.
TGCAAAAATAGTTTTTGCGAGTAATTTTTCAATATTTTTATTGGAGTTATAGCAGATTTAGATGTTTATTTCTAAAAATTGATTTAAAGGTTTTATATAGTTTGTTGATTTAAAAATTTCTTTAAATAAAATCTATGATACAATCAAAAACTAATTTTTTGTTGAATTGATATTCTATTTTGAGGTGTGTTAAATTTTATTGTTCAAGCTTATATGTTTCAATTGAACTTCAAAAGAAATTAGTTAATTTAGTTTTAAAATGTTTTAGCTATGACAAAAAAGGAAATTGAAGGTGTAGTTGAATTAGAAGATTCGGTAGATAATAGAACTTTTGGGCAACGTATTGCTGACAAAGTAGCTGCTTTTGGTGGAAGTTGGACTTTTATTATTTCGTTTTTTGTTTTTCTACTATTATGGATTTTTACTAATGTTTATTTCTTAACAAATAAAGGCTTTGATCCATATCCATTTATACTCTTGAACCTTATTTTGTCTTGTATTGCGGCCCTTCAAGCACCTATTATTATGATGAGTCAAAACCGTCAAGAAGAAAAGGATCGAGAACGAGCAAAAAAAGATTTTCAAATTAACCTAAATGCCGAAAAAGAAATAAGAATTCTACAGGATAAATTAGACCATATTTTAAAACATCAGCATGAGGAAATGATGCAAATGCAAAAAGCAACAAATTAAATTATTGGAAGAATTAAAGTTGAAGAATGGTGTTCAGTGATTAGTGATCAGTGTTCAGTAAACAGTATTTAGTAATCAGTATTAAAATCTAAAATTTTAAATCCCAACATTGAACATCCAACATCCAACGTTGCCTTCGAGAACTTCAGGTAACGAAAGTGCATTTTCTTGGTAGCTGAGGTGCTATACTAAACATCTAGAAGCGTGGTTTGGTGGCTGAGGCTCTCGACAAGTAGTTTGGTGGCTGAGGCTCTCGAAGCACCATCATCTATCATTCAATGTTTTAATAAAAATAATTATATCTTTTATTTCTTGTTTAGTGAGGTTCAAATTTTCCTCAGGCAGCGTTTGATTTTCAAGATTTATCCCTAAACCTTTTCCACCACCTTTGTTATAAAAATTGATGACTTCTTCTAGAGTTTTGTAACTTCCGTTATGCATATACGGGAACGTGATTACAGTATTTCGGACAGTAGGAGTTTTGAAAGCATATTTTTTTAGTGGCGCTTTAGTAATTAAATATTCACCTAAATCGGAATCTAATTTGTTTGAGTTCAGTTTTGTTGGAACACCTAACACTTCACTTTCGGTTTTTTGATATAGTGGAGGCACACTACCGTTAAACAATGGAAAAAAATGACAAGTTGCGCATTTTGCTTTTCCTATAAATAGATTGAAGCCGTCGGTTTCATTTTTTGTTAAGGAAACTTTGCCTCTTAAATAGTCATCAAATTTTGAATTTAGCGGAGCTAAAGTTCTTATGTAACTAGCCAGTGATTTTAGTAAACTTTGTTCGGTAATAGTGGTTTCTTCAGGAAAAACTTTTTTAAATTTTTGAAGGTGATCAGTATTTGAATTAATTTTTGTCAATGCGGTTTTAAAACTTCCGTGCATTTCGTTTTTATTATCGATAACAGCTTTAGCCTGATCTTCCAGATAGGTAACTCGACCATCTAAAAATAAACTGTTTTGTAAGGCCGAATATAGTAGGGTAGGCGTGTTTCTAGGATTAGAAATGTTAGTAACCGCAGTAGGGTTATGATCTGCATATCCCGTTTCTGGTATATGACAAGTCGCACAAGAAACTGATTGATTACCACTCAAGATTTTGTCATAAAATAATTCTTTGCCTAATGCGATTTGTGCATCGGAAGGATTTCGGTTATAAACAGGGGCAAAATAATTGACATTGAAGGCTCCTTTTTCAAATAGCGATTTTTTTGAGAAATTGACTGCTCCAACAAATGTGTTGTTTTTAATTTTTAATTTTTCTTGTACACGATGTATTTCGGTATAAATAGGAGTGACGTATTTTGTGATAAATTCAGCTCGATTAAAGGAATTAAAATCTTTGTTTTTATTTATAAATTGATTTGTTTTTTCGAATTTCGAATTTAATTTTTCATCAGATGTAAAGCAATTTATATAGGATTGAATTCCTTTTAACGCACTTTCTGTTTCTGGAATAGAATATAATGCAACAGATGAATCAAATCCAGAAATACCTAAACTCATAATTCGTATTAGTTGTAACTTCTGAATTTCGAATACATTACTTTCGGTTAGTTGAACTGAATTGAATTGTAATTTCAAAGTTTTCAAATAAGCGCTAAGTGTTTGCGTATGAATAATGGCATTTTTTTTATTAAAATTTTTATCGAAAAGTGTTTCTTCTACTATTTGAAAACCAGTGGCTTCTTCTACTTTTCTATTGCTGTCATTTAGGTCATTTTCGTTAATTGGTGCACCATTAATTTTTATGAATGTACTTGGAAAATAAAAAGCAATAAATTCTTCACAAGGTTTAAAGGCTAATCGAGTAATTTGGAATTGTTCTTTTAATTTGTCTTGTTTAGCATTTTCTTTCGCAAGAGTTGCAAGTTTGTTAGCTTCGGTCAAAAGTTTATCATAATTAGCAATGATTAAATCTTGTGTTTTTTTTAAACTTTCAATAGAATCATAACTGTTTTCTTTGCAAGATAATAAAAGTAAAATTAGTCCTAGAGCAAAAAACTTTTTCATTTATAGATTTTAAAAATTGAAAAACTTAGGCAGTTAATGCCTAAGTTTAAGTTTGTTTGTTTATTTGTTTGATTTATGATTAACGAGGTAATCCTTTGATTAAAATTACTTGGCTTCCTTGCTTTTCATTAGGGCGTAAACTACCACCATCTACACCTTTGAAAGCATCTTTTTCCCAAGAATGTGCTTGTATGCAAAGCATAAACGTATTTTCAATACCAATTGTTTCGGAAACATCTATCAATCCTCCATATTCCCAAGAACCTTTAGTAGAAGATGCACTCAAATATTTGTCCCCTGCTTCGCTTCTTCTATGATCTAATTCGAAAACAACTTTTAATTCTTTTGTAGCAATATTGTATTGATAAATATAAGCATCGTGAGTTTCATCTCCATAGCCATTAGGATCTTCTTGTAAATACACATAGTTTTTTGTCACACAAATATTATCTATGTTTTGAAATGATTTAGCTTTTCCGCTTCTGTTATCTCCATCTAGTTCTACTATTAGTTTTCCTAGCAAAGGGTTACTTGCATTTAATTCTAATTTATACAAACGACCATATTTAGTGCGTGAGTTATTAGCATTTACACCAGTGTTGTTTTGTCCAGTCACATTGAAATAGATTTCTCTTTCTTTACCAAGTGATTTGTTCCAATCGATATCTTCAACTCTACCAAATGTTATAGCATTTAAAGCTTGTGCCGCTTGATTGTTTTGAAGACCTGTATTTGTCTTTGCATCTGTTATTTCAACAAATTCAACATCGTAAGAACTATTTTCAATCATATTTTTTTCTACAGCATCATTGTTTGTGCGTTTTAACACATAAACTTTTCCATTATTTAAATCTCCAGTAGTAGATTTATACATAACTAATTGTCCTCCATATGTGCCAGAATCATCGTCACCAATAATTACAACAGTTTGTCCGTTGTATGCATTTTTAGAAAGAGGAACAGCGTTTTCCGCACTCCATCTACCTAATGCGGTTAATGGTCTTGGAGTTGCATTATTAGCTTTTGTGTCAAATGGGGTTAACCCGTGAATTTGTGATTCACTATTGCTTTCTCCACACGTTAAAAATAAAGGACCAAAACCGTGAGTTTCTGGCTTTGCCAAAGTAGCCGAACAAAGTCTTGCTCCAGCACCGTTTGAGTTTAAAACATATTCACCTGCAACTGGTTTGAAATTCTTGTCGAAAGTAATTTTTGATACAGCAAAGTTATCTTCGTTATTTACTAAAAAAGTGTAAGTGCCATCGGTGTTTCTAAATAAACCAGATCCATCTGCTGAGCCACCAAAAACATAATTAGGTGTTTGTTCTAATTTATCTTCACTGGAGAATAAAGAATAGGTTTGCAATGAAGAGAATTCTGGCATTGCTTTAATTAAAGCAGGTGTTACCGAATGATTCTTTAATTCAAGTGAATTAACTGGTGTTGGAGTTGGCTCGTTGCTTTCGTCATTTTTGTTACAAGCGACTAAACTTGTCATTGCCACTGTTAATAATGAGATTTTTTTAATGTTCATAAGTTTTGTTTTTACGAAGCAAACTTAAAGAGGCTATGTTAGCAGAATGTTGTATTCCTCTTTTTAAATAGTTACTAATTTTTTAAGTTTAGGTTAACTATGTTGCCAAATAGAACTTTTTTGGTTTTTGGAACATATATTTTTACATTTGTAGGGTATTGGGCTGATTTCTCGCCTTTAAGAAGGAATTGCGATTATTAAATCAATAACAATTATTATGTCAGTTTTAGAAAAATTAAGTTCAGCTGAAGCAATTGCATTAGAAGACAAACACGGAGCGCACAATTATCATCCACTACCTGTAGTGTTGAGTAGAGGAGAAGGTGTCTATGTTTGGGACGTAGAAGGAAAAAAGTATTATGATTTCTTGTCGGCTTATTCGGCGGTAAATCAAGGTCACTGTCACCCACGTATTGTAGGTGCTATGGTACAACAAGCTCAAACGTTAACATTAACTTCAAGAGCTTTTTATAATGACAAATTAGGAGTTTACGAACAGTATGTCACTAACTATTTTGGTTTTGACAAAGTATTGCCAATGAACACAGGTGCAGAAGCTGTAGAAACAGCTTTGAAATTGTGTCGTAAATGGGCGTATGAAAAAAAAGGAATCAATGAGAATGAAGCCCAAATTATAGTTTGTGAAAATAACTTCCACGGAAGAACAACTACCATTATTTCGTTTTCAAATGATGAAAATGCACGTAAGAATTTTGGTCCTTATACTGCTGGATTTATTAAAATTGCCTATGATGATTTAGACGCATTAGAAAAAGCAATAACATCATCACCCAATATAGCAGGTTTCTTAGTAGAACCTATTCAAGGAGAAGCTGGTGTTTATGTGCCAGGTGAAGGATATTTAGCAAAAGCAAAAGTGTTATGTGAAAAACATAATGTGTTATTTATCGCAGATGAGGTGCAAACAGGTATTGCACGTACAGGAAAATTATTAGCAGTACACCACGAAAATGTACAACCAGATATTCTAATTTTAGGTAAAGCGTTATCTGGTGGAGCTTATCCAGTATCTGCGGTATTAGCAAATGATGCTATTATGAATGTGATTAAACCTGGTCAACACGGATCTACTTTTGGAGGAAACCCTGTGGCAGCTGCGGTTGCTATTGAAGCTTTAGAAGTAGTAAAGGATGAAAAATTAGCCGAAAATGCTGAGTATTTAGGACAAATTTTCCGTTCAGAGTTAGCAAAATTCATAGAAACTACAAACATAGCAACGCTTGTTAGAGGAAAAGGATTGTTGAATGCAGTGGTGATTAATGATACTGAAGAAAGCGACACCGCTTGGAATATTTGTATGCGTTTAGCAGAAAATGGTTTGTTAGCTAAACCTACTCATGGAAATATTATTCGTTTTGCACCACCTTTGGTTATGAACGAAGAGCAGTTGAGAGATTGTGTTTCGATAATTATCTCAACTTTGAAAGAGTTTGAAAAATAATAAACTAAATTAATTAATATTAAAATTATGGAAAACCTAGAAAATGAATTGGTATTAACCGATTTAGCAAAAAATTACTTGAAAGAAAGTGCAAAATGGTCAAAATTTTTATCAATTATAGGTTTTATAGGAGTTGGATTTATGGTTCTTATAGGGTTGTTTTTTGGTAAAATAATTTCATCATTGCCAACGGCTACATTTTTAAGTGCTTCAGCATTTCCTATAGGTATTTTTTCGGTTGTATATATTGGAATGGCAGCATTGTATTTTTTTCCAATTTATTATTTGTATAAATATGCTACAGATACAAAAGCTGCAATAGATTTAAATGATTCAGATTTATTAGAAAAAGGCTTAGAAAAATTAAAGTCACACCATAAATTTTTAGGAATTATGATGTTGGTAATTTTGTCTATATACGTATTCATTTTCTTTATAGCTTTTATAGGTGGAATATTTGCAATTTTTTCTAGATAAGACTAAAAAGAATAATAGCGAAACCCCGTTTTGATCTCAAAAAACGGGGTTTTTGTTTTTATGATTAAGGTGTTTTTGATTAGTATTTTGAAAATTGATACTATCTAAGGTAAAGTATTATAATATATAGCAAAATAGCAGTAAATAGTGGGAAATTAAAGGTCAAAGATTGTCAAAAATACATTACTTGATTACAAGAAATTTTTCAACAGATACTTTGTCTGATTTATTATCATACGTTTCGATTATCAAGTTGTTATTACTGTCAAAATAACCAATAGCAATTTTATTTTTTAGTTGATAAATATAACTATTAGTCGATGTTTTTCTTAAAAGAGCAGGTTTTGAATTTCCATAACTCATCACATAGCCATAGGCATCAAGTTCAAGTTTATATTTTCTACCATTGGATTCATAATAGGCACTTCTGTCAATATTAACTGTTCTAGTACTTCCGTCTGGATTTGTTACTTTTGTAGTAGTTGTTATAACTACTGGTGAATCGATAGTAGGGATATTTGTTGTATTTGATTTTTCTTGTCCCAATTCAATTTTTTGTACTCCTTTCGTAATTTCTTTTTTAACTGTTTTGTGTTCACCTTGTGAATCTTTTACATTAGAAGTTGTTGTTTTAGTTTCTGTTTGTGTATTTTGAGCTAGTATAGTCATTGAAGATAATAGCGCTATTACTGATAAAATTTTTGTTTTCATAATATTGATTTAAATTATTATATTAAAAAGGTATTTTCAAGTTGTAGTAGATTTATTTTTATAATTTACTCTTTTGTAGTTTATTAAAAATGAAAACTAAAATGGTTTTTTCGGTTTTATAGAATTGAAACAAAATCGGTTCTAGTTGTATAATTTATTTTTTTTAATAAAATTTTTCAATCCAAATTTTACTATTTTTCCTAAAATCCGTTTTAATGGGTTAGTTGAATGTTCATTTAATACATTTTTTGTAAGATAACTTGTCCCTAACCTAATTATTTCATTAAATAATATCGATTTTAAATTGGGTGTTGAAATGAATTCCTCAGCAGATTTTTTTAACAAATTTATGGGGTTAAAACTATCAATAGTTTTTTGATATTGAAGTTTTAAAATTATTAGATCACTCGCTTTTTTTTGTTTCAAAAAAGCAATTCTTCCTTCTAAAACTGTTTTTTCAGTTGTAATTTCCATCAGATAGTTTTGTTTTTCATTTTAGAGATAATGAAATTACTAACAGGTATTTTTATCCACTTTTCTCTAAAAATATAGAATAAAATGGCCAAACTTAAATATCCAAAAGCAACTATGACAAAGCCTAAAAAAGAAGAGTCTAAATAATATCCGATGCAAAGAGATAGCCCAATGCTTAGTAACAATAAGAATAAAACAACAACAATAGTTATAACAAATTTAACAGCCAAATTTGAAAAAATATCTGCCAATTTGTATATGGTTTCATATTTGTACAAGTTGATTGATGTTTTGATGTATATATCTGATTTTTCAATCAGTTCGTCTATTGTTGTTGTTTGCATTGTCATTTATTTTTGCGTTAATGCCGATTTTGCTTCTTCCAAAAAGCCATCATATTTACTTGAAACATCTTGGTATAATTCATCAAATTTTCCTTTTAAATCGTCGGCATAATCTTGTCCCTTATCCATAATTCGCTGTCTTGTTTTAGAACCTTTTGCTGGGGCAAATAGAACTCCCAATAATGCTCCAACTCCAATACCCAACAAAACACCAGCCACTGTTTTTCCTGATTCCATAATTTCTTTTTTTAAATAATTGTTATATTTGTTTTCCTTTAATTAATCGCATTAAGATTGCAATGATTGCAATAACTAATAAAATGTGAATTATTGCTCCTGTGTTGTAAGCAAAGAATCCAATAGCCCAAAAAATGATTAGAATTACTGCAATTGTATATAAAAAATTTCCCATAATAGCCATTTTAAGTTTATAAAATTGAATACGATAGGTACAAATTGATGACACTGTTTTTTCCATCAGGGAAGGTATAATTAGTTCCTAAAAAACTTCTTTCTTTCCCGACTTTTTGCAACCCATAATTGTAACGAACACCAAAACCTATTTGATCTACATCATAGCCAAGTCCAAGAGTAAGACCTGTATCAAACTTGCTGTAATCTTCATTGCTTAAATTATTTTGAATATCAAACAAAGTTCCTTGAGAATCGTTAGTTGCTTTTCCATCGACTAGATAAGCCGCATAAGCGCCTCCATGAATATTGAAATTATTCGTTAAATTAACTACGAGCAAAACAGGCAGTTCAATATAATTTAAGTTAAATTTTGCCGATCCATTCACAAAATAATTATTATAGGTCAATTTTGCCCCTTTAGTGGTGTAGAGTAATTCAGGTTGAATCGCCAGTGACTCCGTAATGGGTAATTTTGCGAATATTCCCGCATTGAAACCAATTAACACATTGTTTGTTTCTACATTTTGAGTGTACAGATTTGAGAAATTCACCCCTCCTTTTATCCCAAATTTGAATTTACTAGTGTCATTGGTGTTCTGTGCTACTGTTACTTGCGAGAGGCCTAAAAAGTACAGTAACGTCATTATAATTTTCACATTTTTCATTTTTAATTTGTTTAAATTGCAACATTATTATTGCTTAACAAAGGTTGTTTTAATTGATAATCTACCTGTTACACTAATCCTTTAAAAACTTGTAATATTCCTAGATTCGTGTGATAAATTAGAATTCTCGATTGTTTCAATTGAGAATTAACATAAAAAAAGCGAGAAATGAATCTCGCTTACTATTATTTCTTATTATTCACTGATAGATTCTTAAAAGCATTACCTATTCCTTTCATATCCGAATCGAATTCTCTTTTAAAAGTATCCCAATCGGTTTGATTGTTTTCATAATCGGTAATTTTGGTTTTTAAGGCTGTATTTTTTTCCTCTAAAGCCGTTATACTTTTTTTGTAAGTATCATCAAAAGATTTTCCAGGTTTTTTCATTGCTGTTTTTAATTCCGTAATTCGAGATTCATTTTCGGCTATCGTCTTGTTTGCTTCAGCTTTGTATGTTTGCCATTCGGCGTCATTAGCTTTTCTAACGGCGTCATTTTCAACTTCATCCGTTATCGAATCTAGATTATTATTTGCCTCTTCCACCTTTTCTCTTGCTTCCGATTCTTTTTCTGCATTATTTTTACAGTTTGTAAATAAAATAGCAGTCATTATTGCAATTATCAAAAGAGTTGTTTTACTCAATTTTAATAAATTGTTTTTTTGGAAATTCATATCCTCGTCTATTAGATTAATGGATGAACTATGATTTGATTTCATTTTCTTCTTTTTAAGATTAATAATTATAAATTTGCAATAATCTTTTGCAATTCCTCTTTGGATTTACCCAATTTGATTTGAATTCTGCCCATCATTTCTTCTTTTTTTCCGTCAATAAAAAGGAGGTCATCATCTGTCAATTTTGTAAACTTCTGTTTAAGTTTCCCTTTTTGTTCTTCCCAGGTTCCTTTTAGTTGTGTTGTGTTCATCTTAATTTATTTTACCGTCAAGAATACATTTTCTTAACAGAACAAAGGTGTAAAATATTAGAAAACAATTTGTTATTAAATTAAATGTGAAAGTTGTAAAATTCCTATTTATACTTGATTCTCAATATTTATTTCTTTTAAAACAGAATTCAAATTTGTTTCAACAGTGCGCTCTATTTCAATATATTCTTTTGCCAATTACCTTATTTTGTGTTACGTTTTTTTACTGGTATCCATCACCGAGTTACTAGCCGATTCGGTAGAAGAAATTAACTCATTCATTTTAAGATGAATTAATGCAGAATAGCAGTTGAACGATTTTTGAATAATAAACAAACTCAAAAAGGTTATTCCAAAAATAATATCTCCAATGTTTTGATGGATCTTGTTTAAATTAAAAAGACTAGTACTCCATCAGAAAACAACCATACAAAAAGCTCCTATAAATACAATGGAATTCCCCAACATCTTATAGCAAAATTAGTAAGGCTTTCAAATTTTCGTTCTATAGTATGGTAGGCAGCTTTGATTTTAGTTGACAAAAATGAGAGTTGACAAAATTCTTTCAAAATTTTTATGTTGATTTCAGGAGAATTATTTTTAGGAAGTGAAATATTCATTTCGTTTAAAAAATTCAATAATTATGGATATTCATTTTGAATAATGATTGTCATTTTAAGAATGTTTTCATTATATAGAGATAAAAATGGTTGACTAAAAAAGTGAAAAACAATCAAACACACACAAGACTTAGGATTTTTTTAGACTTACATAACAATTAAAAAATCACTAAAAGCCTTAAAAAAACTTCAACTCTTTCGTGTAAGCATATATGTATTAATTGAAAATGTAACAATTCAATTTTTTCTCCTTTTTAGACAACCATTTCAAGCATTAAAAATTAACCAAAAAAATGAAATTATACTATTGCAGCTTGTTTTTTTGCGTTTTTCTTTTGTATTTTTCTAGCCAAGTCAGTTTGATTTTTTGCTTTAGTATTACATCCACTAGCCATTATGCTATTTCCTTCTTGTTGATGTTTAGCGGCTTCATGATGGTGCTTTGCTGCGGTCTCATGATGAATCGCCGCTTTTTTGTGATTGTCAATAATTTTTTGACTTTCAACTTTTGGATCTTTGATTTTTTTTTCTGATTTTACCTCGCTATTCATAATTATTTAATTTAATGTTGTGAATTAATTTTCATAACATTACAAATTTCTAACATTGCATATAAAGTATTGTTATACAAATAATTATTAGACTTATAAAATTCATAGGTTTACTTTTTTTTATTGAGTTTTGAGTTAATTTCTTTCAATAGTTCAAATTGCTTTTCTTGTTTTTGAAATAATGTTTTTATTTGTTTTTCTAGTAATAAATCCATTTTTTGATTAAGACTTCTAATTTGCATTTCGGCTTTAAGGTTGATCAAGTAATCATTTTCACTTCGCTTTCTGTCTTTTTCTTCCTGCCTGTTTTGACTCATCATAATGATAGGGGCTTGTAATGCTGCTATACATGACAAAATTAAATTCATCAAAATAAATGGATAAGGATCAAATTTATATCCTCCAATAGCTATAACATTGAAAATTATCCATATCGTCAATACAATAAAAAAAGCAATTATAAATTTCCAACTTCCTCCAAATAATGCAATATTATCCGAAATCCTTTGTCCAAAATTAAGATTTTCAGCCACAGGATTTGATAAATTATGTATGATTAATTCCTCGGCATCAATCGCCTCTTTGACAATTTTATGAAGGTTTTCTGAATTTTTCTCTTCATCAGCCAATAATTTATCTATCACATCAATTTTCATTACGTTCTATTTTTCTTCTATTTTCTTCTATTTTCTTCTTTTTCTTAAAAAAACCTCTTAAAAAAAAATTATGTTTAGCAGCTTCTTCGATTTCTAGTAATTTCTTAGATCCTTTTTCAATATTTGTTAAAGATGAATCCAGCGAAATAGCAAGCCTTTCCTCACTTATTAATTTAGATAAAATACCTTTGCTGTTATTTAGTTTTTTTGTAAATACATTTATTTCAGTGGCACTATTATCTAAACTTAGCAAGGTTTTTTCAATTGAATTTGCATAAACAGGATCAGTTATCAACCTAGATAAAGTGCCATTTTTATTATTCATTTTTTTTGTAAAATCAAGAAACTCATTGCTACTTAATTGCAAATTATTTAGTGTATTTTGAAGACCATTTGCAAATTCTTCATCAGTTAAAATTTTATTTATAGCTCCTTTTCCTTTATTAATCTTATAACTAAATTCAGAGAGTTGTAATGTAATAATTTCTGCATTATTTACACTTTTATTTAGGCTTTTCATTAAATCTTCAAATTCAACAGATTTAGAGGAAGAAATTGTAGCATTATTTTTAACAATTTCGTTCGATGATGTTCCTGGTAAGATAATTAATACTTTGTCTCCCATCAATCCGTCAGAACCAATTCTTGCAACGGCATCAATTTTGATAAATTTTTGTACTTCTTCTTTAATAATTAAATTGACAACAACCACTGAATCACTTAGAAATTCAATTTTTTTTACAGTTCCAACATTTATTCCAGAGAATTGAACATTATTTCCCACTTTGAGTCCGCTTACATTTTTGAAATGTGAGTTGAGTAAAAAATTTGATCCAAACAGATTTTTACTTTTTCCTATAAAATATACAGTAACAATAAATAATGCTAATCCAAATAGGACAAACATTCCTAATTTCCATATATAATTTGAAGATTTTTTCATTACATATTTTTTTAATCAGTGTTGAAAATAAGTGAGCTAAATAAAAAACGATCGCACCCATTCGTCATTACTCTTTTCAAGTTCACTATAAGTTCCTTCAGCATTAATTACTCCATCTTTTAAAATCATAATTCGATTTCCTGTTCTTTTAGCGCACATCATATCGTGTGTAATAATAATAGAAGTTGTCTTATATTTTTTCTGGACAGAAAGTATCAATTCGCTGATTTCTCTTGAAGTAATGGTATCCAAACCTGCTGTGGGCTCATCATATAAAATAATTTCAGGATTAATAATAAGTGTTCTTGCCAGTCCAATTCGCTTGCGCATACCACCAGATAATTCGGAAGGCATCTTGTCGATAGCTTCTTCCAATCCTACGTTTTCTAGCGCTTCAATTATTTTATTTTCAATCTCTTCATCTGACAAATTGTGTGTATGATGTTTTAGAGTGAAAGACAAATTTTGTCTAACCGACATAGAATCATACAAAGCACCGTTCTGAAACATAAAACCAATTCGAACCCTAATTTTGTTTAGTGCATCCTTTCTGAGATTTGTAATATTAGTCCCAAAAACTTCTATATCACCTTTATCAGCTTCTACTAAACCTACCAAACATTTTATAGCAACCGATTTTCCTGAACCAGAACGACCCAAAATAACCAAATTTTCACCTTTATTTACTGTAAGATTTACACCTTTAAGTACTTGATTTTCACCAAATGATTTCCATAAATTTTTAATAGATATAATAGTGTTGTCTTGCATAATTTTAGAAAAACAAATCGGTCAATTGTACCGCTAACATATCAATAATAAAAATAGCTAGTGAGGCTGAAACCACAGCTTCGTTAGCAGCAATTCCTACACTCGCGGTTCCATTTTTAGCATTAAAGCCTTTGTAACAGCCTATTATACCGATAAAAAAACCGAAGAAAAAAGTTTTTATGACAGCGGGTATCAAATCCAAAAATTCTAAGTGTTCAAATACACCCGAAAAATAACGGTATATGCTCATATTATCGTGAACATTATAGCCAATATAACCTCCATAAATCCCAACAAAATCGGCATAGATTACTAAAATAGGTATCATTAATGTTGTAGCAAAAACTCTGGTAACAACTAAATATTTATATGGATTAATAGCCGAAACTTCCATAGCATCAATTTGTTCTGTAACTTTCATTGAACCTAATTCGGCTCCAATTCCTGAGGCTATTTTTCCAGCACAAATTAAGGCGGTGATTACAGGAGCAATTTCTCTAATTAGTGATAAAGATACCATACTCGGCAACCAACTTTCGGCACCAAACTTAGTCATTGTAGGACGAGATTGAATAGTGAGAACCAATCCCATAATGAATCCAGTAATAGTTACCAATGGCAATGATTTGTAGCCAATGGCATAACATTGACGGAAAAATTCATTGATTTGAAAAGGGGGTATAATAATTTCTTTGAAAAATCGTCCTGTAAAAAGGGAAAAATTACCAGTTTCTTCAAAAATATTTTTAAAGTAAATTTTTATCATTTTTTCTTGAAATTACATAAAATATTACTCTGCAAAAATTTCTTTTGCTAATTTTTCATCTAAATTATAGATGTCATTTCTAAAATTAAGATCGCCCTTGTAATCTACCCAAGCCGTGAAATAGGTAATATATACTGGGATATTTGGTTTTAAAAGAATACCAGTTTCCTTGTTAGTTTTCAATATATTATCTACTTTCTCCTCATTCCACTTTTTATCATTTCGAAGTAAGTACATTACCAATTTTTTTGGATCTTCTACTCGAATGCATCCATGACTAAAATCTCTTTGATTTTGACTAAACAATTCTTTTGATGGCGTATCATGTAAATAAATATTAAAATTATTAGGAAAGAGAAACTTTATTTTGCCCAGTGAATTATTATTTCCAGGTTTTTGTCGAATGATAAAAGGAACATTCTTTTTGTATTTATGCCATTTTATAGTTGCAGCATTAATTATTTTACCAGTGCTTGAAACTATTTCCATATTGTTTTTTAATAAATAATTGGAATTCCGTTTCAAATGAGGTAAAATTTCGTTATTGATAATACTATTGGGAATATTCCAATATGGATTGAGAATAATTCTGGATATATTACCTTTAAAAATGCTAGTTTGTTTTGCTACTTTTCCCACAACCACATTGGTCTCGCATAACTGTTTTTTGTTTTCAAAAACATGTAATTTATATTCAGGTATGTTAACAAGCAAATAATCATTTTCAATTTCTAAAGGTATCCAGCGCAAACGTTCGAGATTAATTAACATTTGTTTAATCCTAAAATCGACAGTTTTGTTCAATTCATCTAACGTTTTCATATCCAATTTTCCGTTTTCAGCTAAACCCAATCGCTGTTGAAATCGAGAAATTGCAGCTGCCAAACTTGGGGTAAAAAGAATGTTTTTATCATCACTGTTTAAATCTTTAGACAATACTAAGCGTTGTTTAACTTCCAATAAGCACGAATCGGATTCGGTTACAGAAAGTATTTTTTTATCGGTTTTAATGATTGGAAAGCCTCCTTTTTTTTGAATATCACGATACAAGCGAAGTTTTTCTTTAAGCTTCGAATAATAGTAATTTATAGGTTCATAGTTTTTATCGTTTTTATCTTTTAGGACCAAAGAATCTAATAAAACCTGAAAATTTTTCTTACTTCTTGGAATGTACCAATCCAGTTGATGTGCATTTTTATTAATTCCTGAAAATGCTTTTTGCGAATATTTGAAAAATGTAGTAGTTAAAACCAATTCTAATTTTTCTCTTTGTTTTTGATTGATTTCTGATTGATTATTGGTTTTAATCAAGGTTATTAAAGTGTCTAGCTGAGCATTTTTAAAGGTATTGTCATTAAAATCGTTACTGTAATTTAGTAGTTGATTTTGAAAATTTGGCACTGCTTGTGTCATTCCATTTTTGTTAAACCAAGCATATTTAAAGTTTCTATTTTTATAAAATAAATTCACTTCTTTTACTACATTTTCAGACTCAGGATTGGTTTTAAAAAATGTATTTATAGCGGCTTGCTCTAAGAATAAATCAGTATAGTTTTGTGATGAATGATTTGTTGAAACTTCATTATTCTTTTCTTTTTTGCAACTCAAAAGAAGGAATGAAAAAAAAAGGATGTAGATTAAATTATTCATTGCTTTTGATTTTTTTGGATGAAGATTAAAATTCGAAATGTACTTCAGACGTAATTGGAATTTTTAGCGCTTTAGAAATAACACAATTTTGTTCAGCTTCTTTAGTAATTGTAGAAAATTCTTCTGCAGTAATATCTGATACTGCTCCTGAAATGATTAAGTGAATTCCTATGATATTTAATCCTTCGATTGTTACTATGGCTTCAGTATCTAATTTGTTAGGCACATAGCCTTGTGTACTGAGCATTGAAGCAACAGCCATTGTAAAACAACCTGCGTGTGCTGTTGCCAATAATTCTTCTGGATTAGTACCTTTTTTACCTTCTTCAAAACGTGTTTTATAACTATAATTTGTGTTTTTTAGAATTCCACTTTGTGACGATAATGTTCCTTTTCCTTGCTTGAGATTTCCTTCCCAATGCGCTTTTGCTGTCCGTATCATAATTTTCATATTATACTTAAAAAATAAAAAGCAGAAGTTAATCCTGCTTTTTAGAAATTTTTTTATTTAAAAAAAACCTACAGAAATTTGATTATTAACTGAACAAACCCCAGGAGCATTCCAAGCTATTCTTTCTGCTTCATCTTTTTGATAATAGGAAGAAACTTCTCCTTTTAAGGTTACTTCGTTAGCTTTTACTTTGACCTCAATATTATCATTGTTAATACTCCAGTTTCTAGAAAGTGCTTTTTCTATTGCTTCTTTTTCGATGCTATCGGTATTATCCGATTTGATTTTTATATTATTTGTAATTCCTTTTACTCCTTCAAGATTTTTAACTGCATTTCTAGCGGCTTCACGTTGATAATTCCAAGTCAAATCACCGTCTAATGTTATCCAACCATTTTCGATTTTGGCTTTTACAACATCATTAGGCACATTCCAACTCCATCGTAACGCACTAACTACTTCATTAGCAATGTCTGTATCTGTCTTTTTACTCCAAGAACTGGTGTATTGTACTTCAATTTTTTCGACTACAGCTTTTACTCCTTTCACGCTTTTGGCTGCTGTTTCAGCTTCATTTTTCTTAAGATAATTATCAACCGTACCTGTTAGTGTTACCACTCCATCTTTTACAGTTACACCTATTTCTGCTGCATGTAAAAGTGGCTCCCATTTTATGGCATCTTGAATGTCTTTTTGTAAATTTTCATTTGTTTTCATTATATAGTCTTTTAATTGCGAATGGATTTTCGCTTTACAAATTTGACCCTAATTGCTTGATTATATGTTATTAAATTATTTTAAAGAGTTGTAATATTCATACATAAAGCTATTAAACAAACAATTATAATTTTCAAATTCATTTAGTTTTTATAATTGCTTTAAAGATTTTTAACCTCCAATGATTTTGTTTTCAAAAATTTTGCAACTTTTTGCTCTTTGTTTTAAAAATACTTTTCAATTGTTAATCTAGCCATTAAATAACTAACGGTTGATTCTGCTCCTTGATTAAGGTTGATATAAGTGTCTTCTAAACCATCATAACATCCACCCGTACATGGATTATAAATTATTTGATGCAAATGATTCTTGCCTAAAAACCAATCAAATGCTAATTTTATTTTTTCTAAATATTTTTGATCTTGAAAGACTTCGTAAAATTTACTTAGTGCAAGAATAGAATAGGCTACATCTATAGGTTGTTCTCCACCTATATAACTTGGAGTTAATTCGTTTGTGTTATGTAACCATCCTTTATTAGAAATTACATTTATGCCTTTTTTTGTAAATATTTTTGACAATAGAAAAGTAAATGATTTTTTAGCAATTTCTTTATAAATAGGAATACCAGTGGTTAAATAGGCGCATAGCATTGCTTCTGGCAAAATGCTATTGGCGTAAGTCAAATAGGATTCAAACCACTGCCAATTTTCGTCGCTTTCGTGTCTATACATTTGGACTAATTTATCTGACAAATGTTTTAATACAATTACGTTTTCAACAGAATTATTTTTTGCATTGCTATAATAAATTCCTTTTATAATAAATGCCATTGCTCGAGGCGAATGAATTTTTTTTACATTAGCTAATGCTAATTGGAATGTTTTTTTTGCTTCTAACTCTAATTCAATAGGTAATAAATCACTTATAGAGATTAAGTATCCTAAAGCCCATATAGATCTTCCGTTTGAATCTTCAAGATTTTCGGAGTTTTGTTTTGTGAAATTTTTATTTTCATCTACATAATTGAGAAAATAACCCTCAGGTTGTAAGCAATATTTTATAAAATTAAAATAGAGGTTAATAAGTTTAATGTCTTCAACATTACTAGTTAGTTCAAAATTTTGGCAAATAGCTACTAGCGCTCTAGCATTATCATCGAGAGTATAACCAGAATTAATGTCTGGCTGATTAATTATTGAAAACTGAATCATTCCAAACTCTGTTGTTAGCTTTTTGAAATGATTTAGATTTATTTTTGGAATTTTATATTGCAATTGAATTTTTTTATTGCTCATTTCTTCAAATAACAAAGCGTGTGAAATAGCTGAATTTTCCCATGCTGTTGGTGCTAGTTTATGAATTCCGTTTGATGATATTTCTTTACAAAGTTGGGCATTATCTAACAAATTGTTTACTTGTTCTGCTAATTGTATTGAATTTTCAAAATCGATAATTACACCTGTTCCTTTTTGTAAAACCTCTACAGCATGAGGAATAGGTGTGGAAATAATAGGGCAACCACAACTTATAGCGTAAGAAAAAGTTCCTGATACTGCTTGGTTTTTATCTTTGGAAGTAAACAAATAAATATCGGTGAGTTGTAAGTATTCTAGTAACTCATCTAATGCTAAATATTTATTAATGAATTTTACATTTTTATTTAATTGTAAAGCAGTAATTCGGTCTTCTAAGTTTTTGCGGTATTTTTCACCTTCATTTTTTACTACTGTTGGATGCGTTTTCCCTATAACTAAAAACAAGACTTCGGGATGATTTTTTATTATACTTCGTAACGCATTAATTGAGGTTTCAATACATTTTCCTGAGCTTAAGAGCCCAAATGTAGCAATTATTTTTCGGTTAGCTACTTGGTATTTCTCTTTTAAAAATGTTTTTTCAGTATATTTTACTAGGTGAGTTCCATGTGGAATAACAGTAATTTTTTCAATGGCAATACCATAATCATTAACTAATATTTTTTGCGAAGCTTTTGTCATTACTATTATCGAATCGATTGCTTTATTTAGATTTTGAACGTTTTCTCTTAATAGTATATCTGGATTTGGTAAAATGGTATGAAAAGCTATGATTTTTGCCTTATTGGTGTTTTGTAATAGCGCAATCAAATCCGATTCATTATTCTTGAATAAACCAAACTCATGTTGTAACAAGACTATTTTAATCGTATCATTTTCATTAATAGATTTAACCAATTCTCTATAAGAATTCGATTTATCCGTCTCTAAAACATATTCAACATCGTTGGCATATTTGTGTTTTTCTGATTCATTTTCTAATGCACAAATCTTTATAACAAATGATTGTTCAAATTTATTATTCAAAGCAAAAATCAAATCTTCAGAATAGGTTGCTATGCCACATTCTCTTGGCGGAAAAGTGCTTATAACTAATAATTCTGGTAGTTTATCTTTTTTTTCAGAACTAACAACTACATCGTTAAAAAGATGTCTTTTTTTAAAAGAAATTTGATTTTTCATATTATTTTGTATTTTCCATTAATTCTTTTATTAAACTTGATAAAGACATTGAAGCACAAGCAATTCGCTCGTCAGCAGCGCCATAATAAATGTAGAGTGTATCCTCAAAAACAACAGCTCCAGTAGGAAAACATACATTATCGACTTCGCCTTTTAGTTCCCAAACATATTCAGGTTTAAAAAGAGGATAAGGAAGGCGAGCGATTTCTTTTTTCGGATTTTCTAAATCTAACATCGCTGCACAAGCTGAATAAACATAACCCGTGAGACTATCACTTACACCATGATATATAAGTAACCAACCGAACTCTGTTTCGATAGGAGGACAACCTCCTCCTATATAGCTTATTTCGTGATTATACTTTGGAGAAAGCAATACATATTGATGAAAGTCGATAAAATAATTTTTCCAAAATTCTATTGTCAATTCCTCTAAAGAATATACAGCTACAACAATTTGAATTTCTGGTCTTATGCGGTGCATAAAATAGAATTTATCATTTATTTTTCGTGGAAAAAAAATGATATTTTTGTCCCAAATAAGCATTTTTATGCCGTTTTTTTCTAAAATTCCTTCGTGTTGATTGTATCTAAAATATTTTGAATTGATTAAAGAATTGGTAATTGATAATTTATTAAATTCTTCATAGGTTATTTGTGGGACTAGAATTCCTTTTTTTTCAAAATGTACTAAATCAGTGGTTGTAGCTAGACACCCAAGAGCATTTACACCATCATAAGCAGTGTAGGTTAAATAATATGTTTCTTCAATTTTGACTAATCTAGGGTCTTCAATACCATGTGATTCATAATCAAATTCAGGAATTAATATAGGTTCACAATGTCTCTCCACTATGGTTAATGGACCTTTAAGCAAACAATACCCTATACTAGAATGATTACCAAGATGTACTGCTCGGTAAAATAAATGAACAAACTCACCTTCTCTAATTGCGGCTGGATTCAGAACCCCTTCATTTTCAAAATCTAAATTGGTTTTTTCTAAAATAATTCCTTCTTTTTTGACGTTCAGCATAATGTAAGCTTATGAAATTGAAAATTCTTCTTTTTTTGCTTTTTGGATTGAGTTCTCTAAAAAGCTTTTTTACTGACCTAAAAACATCAAATTATTTTAAAAAATAATGAATTATAATACTACAATAATTGAATTATAGTTTGGTTTTTCATTGATTTCGATACTCTAAATTTGTTCTTACAAAGGTGGAAGGTAAAATTCCTTAAAAGTTATAGAATTATAAAAATAAATTATAAGATTGCTACTTTTATTAGTTTTTTTAGGCAATTAGTTTGCTTTTGTTGTAGTAACTCTTTTGAATAATTTAATTCCTTCATACCATAAAACAGACAAGGAACCAACCCCAATTGAAATTACTAATTGTTTGAAAGTTAGTTGTTCAAAATCAAAGAATCTAGCAAGAAATGGAACGTATAGCAATAGGGCTGTACTACTTATTGTAATTAAAATAATGAATCCTACTAGATTATTTTTGTAGCTTAACGTGCTAAAAATTGAATAGTAAAATGATCTATTGACTAAGGTTAGAAACACATTAGCTGTGACTAAAACTATAAAAACGATCGTCCGACAAAGCGCTTCGTCATACTGCAAATACACCGAATATTGATACATTAGTAAGGATCCTATTGTTATCATTACCCCCTGCAAAATACTCGTAGAAAGTTCTTTCCAATTAAAAAATGTAGTCGTAAAAGAGCGCGGTTTTTGGGTCATTGTATTTTTTTCGAGGGGTTCATTTTCATATACAATGGAACAGGTAGGTCCCATTATTAATTCTAAGAAAATAATATGAATTGGTGAAAAAATAGTGGGATATTTCCAGCCCAGCGCTAATGGAATGAATACGGTTAAAATTATGGGGATATGGATCGATATAATAAATTGAATTGCTTTTTTCAGGTTTGTATAAATTTTTCTGCCCATAGCAATTGCATTTACCATTTTAGCTAAGTCATCATTAATAAGAATTAATGACGCTGCTTGTTTTGCTATTTCTGTTCCTTTTTTACCCATAGCAATACCTATGTGTGCTGCTTTTAATGCTGGTCCATCATTTACTCCATCTCCAGTCATCGCCACTATTTCATTGTTTGCTTTAAGCGCATTGATGATTTTTAGTTTGGCTTCGGGGTACATTCGAGTAAATAGATTGATTTCTCCAACTTTCTGCTGGAGCTCCTTGTCAGATAATATCATCAATTCATCACCTGAAATACTTTTTTCAAAACCTATAAACCCAATTTGTTTTGCAATAGCCGAAGTTGTTAATGCATTATCACCGGTAATTATTTTGACTCCTATTCCTGCTTTATAAAAATGTTGCAGCACTCGATTAATATTGTTTTTAGGCGGGTCATAAAAGGCTAACAATCCTTTAAACTCAAATTGAAAATTTTGTTGTGTTTTTGGATAATTTTTTCCTTCAAAAATTGCTTTTGCAACCGCCAAAATACGATAGCCTTGAGAGGTTAGCTTTTTTATAGCCTTATGAATTTGTGTTTTTTCTATATCAGAAAGGTTACAAATAGGGAGTAAGGCTTCTGGAGCTCCTTTTGAGGCTATAATTTGAGTAGTTCCATTTTCAAAGATATGCGTCATCATAGGTGGTTTTCCTGATAATGCATATTCATGTATCATTTTATATTTATGTCTTTCATCTTTTTTAGTACTTTTTGTATAGGCATTATGTAAAGCAATCTCCATTGGGTCAAAAGGAATGGGTTCACTTGCCCACATTGCTGTAGCAATTACTTCTTTCTCATCGTTGTCTAAAACGTCTGTTACATCAGTGATTTTATTAGATTGCACCGTGAATAGTTTTGCAAAACTCATTGTATTTTGAGTGATAGTTCCCGTTTTATCGATGCAAATTACGGTTGCACTGCCTAATGTTTCAACAGTTTTCATTTGTTTTACAATAATTCCTTGTTGCATCATACGCCAAGCCCCTAGTGCCATAAATGTAGTGAATGCAATAGGGATTTCTTCAGGCAAAATACTCATTGCTAGAGTTAATGATTGTAACAAACTTTCTAAAATATTGTGAGAGTGATAAAAATTGAGTCCCCACACAATAATAAAAACCAAGGTGCCTGCTAGTGCCATTTTTTTTACAAAATGGTCAATTTGAATTTCTAAAGGTGTTTTCTCTTCTGGAATATTTTGAAGGCTTTTGCCAATTTTTCCTAACTGAGTGGTATTGCCTATAGCGTTAATAATTACTATTGCTAATCCTGTAGTGACAGTAGTTCCTTGATAAACAAAAGGATTTGGACTTGCTTTGTTTTTGTTAACAGAGACAGATTCGCCAGTGAGAATAGATTCGTTAACCGAAAAATCATTAGAGTGAATAATTTTGCCATCTGCCGAAATAGTAGTGCCTTCTTCAAGCACTAAATAATCACCTATTACTAAATTGTCAGTTTTAATTTCTTGTTTTATATTGTTTCTAATGACAGTGCAATTGGGTTTTGTAAATTTTTTTAGCTTTTGCAAAGCATTTCGACTTCTTGTGTTTTGATAAGAGGATATAAAAGTTATCAATAAAATTGCGGAAGTCAAAAAAAAGGCATCAGCCGTTTTACCACTCACAAAATAAATGATTGAGGCAACTAAAAGCAAAATAATCATAGGATCTTTTGCAAACTCTAGCAAGCCTTTTAAAAAGGTATTTTCTTTTGGATATACTATAGCATTATTTCCATATTTTTCTTTAGAAGCAATTACTTCATCAGTTGTTAATCCATTGAAATCGAATTTTTTTTCCATTTTGTGCTACATTCTTTCCATATACCAGTTTAATTCTTTTTCCATTTTTTGGTATTTAAAAATGTTGTCTATGGCATTTTGTAATCGAATAAATGCAGTTTCCGATTTCACCACATAATCAGATGCTTTGTGATGCATGCAACTTATCGCAACATCGATTTTATCCTGACTAGAAAGCATTATTACCGCAATTTTAGGATTAAATTCTTTTATTATATCTAATGTTTCTATTCCATTGATAGCGGTTTTATCAATTCCGTCAAGATGGTAATCTAAAATTATTATATCTGGATTTTGAGAAATTTTGGCAAGACATAATTCTCCTGTAGCAAAGGTTTCTATCTCAAAATCAGCGTGGTTTAGAAATTGTATTTCAAGTGATTTTAAAAAAACAGCATCGTCATCTACTAAGAACACTTTTATTTTATTTTCGTTTTTCACAAGGCTATTTTTTAAGATTATTAAGTTCTATTTCAAGTTCTATAAATGTTTGATTGCATATTTTTTCAAGTTGTTGAATTAATTTATCCAAATCTTTTGAGGCTTCGAGTTTCTGTGCAAATTCTTGAATTTTTTTTGCAATTTCTGCAATTTCTGGACGCATACCCATTATCGCAAATGACGGAATCATTTTATGGATAGTAGCTTCTAGTAGCGTCCAATCATTATTTAAAAAACTTTGTTTCATTGTTTTTACAAGCGATGGTGTTTGTTTTAAATAGACTCCAATCATTTCGGTAATGAGTTCTGGATTTGATTTAGTTAATTTTAATAAATAACTCATATTTACGTACTTTACTTTTTCAATAATTGTGCTCCCTTCTATTTTTTCTTCAACTATAAGTAACGGTTTTTGTATAGCACTAATTATTTTACTATATAATAATCGCTCATCTACAGGTTTAGATATATAATCATTCATTCCTACTTCTTTACATTTTTCAATATCTACCGTGGTTACATCTGCGGTGAGCGCAATGATTGGAATATCTAGTTTCATTATATTTCTTATGTATTTTGTAGCTCCAAAGCCATTAAGTTCAGGCATTTGTAAATCCATTAAAACTATATCAAATGTTTTTGATTGTAGTTTTTGTATCGCTATTTTACCATTTGCGGCTATTTCACATTTAAAACCAAAATCATCTAAGATTGTTTTCATGAGTAATTGATTGAGTTCCATATCTTCAACTACTAAAATTTTAATATCTTTTATATCAGTATTTAGCTCTATAATCTCAGGTTCTAAGACTGTATCAGCATTAGTTTTATTAAAATCTAAATTAAAACTAAAGGTAGAACCTTTGTTTAATTCACTTTCTACTTGTATGGTACCTTTTTGAGCTTCAACTAATTGTTTTACAATGGCAAGTCCAAGCCCAGTACCTCCAAATAATCTTGAGGTTTCGCTCGTTGCTTGCTGAAAATTTTGGAAAATTTTTTCTATTTTGGAATCTTTAATTCCAATTCCAGTATCAGCGATCGAAAATTGAATAGTTACTTTATGTATATCTTCAGCAATTAAATTCACACTCACAATTATTTTTCCTTTATTAGTGAACTTAACAGCATTACTTACTAAATTTAAAATTATTTGATGAAATCGTACGGGATCACCCACTAAAATTTCAGGAATGTTTGCATCATAGTTTATGGTTAATGCTAAATTTTTTTCTTGGATTTTAGACTCAAAAAGATGTAGCATGGCTTTTATTGACAAGGCTAATTTAAATGGGATTTTTTCAAAAGTCATTTTACCAGCATCCACTTTAGCAAGATCTAAAATGTCATTTATAAGAACAATAAGCGAATCACAGCTCATTTTTATAGCGGTCAAATACTCTTTTTGTTTGGGATTAAGTTCTGTTTTAAGAATCACTTTTGTAAAACCAATTATCGCATTCATAGGGGTACGAATTTCGTGACTCATATTTGAAAGAAATTGTTGTTTGGATTTTACTGATTCAATAGCAATAGTAGTGGCTGATTCCGCAAATAGTTTAGACTCAATTAATTCTCTTTCTAAGGCTTTTTGTTTTGTAATATCGTGAGTCATAATGACAGCACCTAGTATAGTATTATTTTCATCTCTGTACGTAGCGCCATTAAATAAGACATCAGTAAGTTTATGATCTTTTATGGTTAATGGGAAATCGGTAACAAATCCGTTTTTGAAAATATTTTCATAGGATTCTTTTGCTTTGTCAGGTTCGGTAAAATAATCAGTAAATAAAGAATCTATTAATTGTTCTTTGTTTATTCCAGTAACCCGAACTGTAGCTGCATTGATATCCGTAATTTTGCCCTCAAGATTTATTACAAATAAAGGGTCGTAACTTGCCTCTATAAGACTCAAGGTATATTTTGAAGTTGCATTTAGTTCATTATTAAACACTACTAATTGACTGTTTTTTAGTTTGTATTTTTTGTACAAAAAATACAAACTAAAAAACACCATAACTATAAAAAGAAATAGCAATATAAAAGCGGAATAGGTAATAGTTGTTATTTTTAGCATAATACAATTTTTAATCATCATTAAGAGTTGCTCTTAAAGTTTATAACTCTTCTATAGATATTCTTTTTTTTTCTTTGATTTGTTTAAAGTGTGAAGGGGATAATCCTGTTATTTTTTTGAATTGACTTGATAGATGTGCAACACTGCTATAACCCATTTTCCAAGCGATTTCTGTAATATTTAGATCATTATAAGTAATTAGTTCTTTGATGCGCTCTATTTTATGAGAAATAATATAATGTTCTATAGTTATACCCTGTATTTCAGAAAACATATTGGCAAGATAGGTGTAGTTGTGGTCTAATTTTTCTGATAAATAACTAGAGAAATTTACTTTAATTGGTTCTTCTGAATGATGAATCATTTGAATAATAATTGTTTTAATTTTCTCAATTAGAATTGTTTTTTTATCATCTGTTAATTCTAAGCCACAATCCAGTAAACCTCGTTTTAACAATTCTCTTTTTTCTAAATTTAAGGTTTCCATAATCTCAATTTCACCTAAATTGACCACAATAAAATGAAGTCCTAATTTCTTAAGTTCATCACGAACCGCTTGTTTACAGCGATTACTAACCATATATTTTATGTATAGCTTCACATTGTTTTTGTTTTAGTGAGAGAATATTCAAATATTATTAATTTAGCAGATAAAAGAGTTATATAACTATTTTAAAAATTTATATAATTAACAGTTTTTGAATTGTAATTTTCTGTTTTATAAAAAGATAAGGTTGTGTGAATGTACGAATTTATAATGAGTCATTTCTGTTTTTTATTGATAGCCTTTTTAAAATTTTTCTTAGGGAAGTGATTTGTGTTTTTTTAAGCTCCATTACATAATATTGAAATCCCAACCTCGTGATGTAATTTCAAAACTAAACCACTATTAACTGAAAGATTAGATTTCCAGAGTAGAAGTGTCTTTGTGAGAGCAAATAATTTTTTACTACTGGCATTTGATAAAGATATGTTACTCTGGGAGAAGGAAATATTTCAACCCGAGAAAGTTATACGCATTCCACAAATGATTTTTTACTCATCTATAGAATATAATACTTTTTTAAAAAGAATATTGATATTGCTAGAAAACAAACTTATTTATTTGTGTAATCTTTACTTCCCAATACAAAAATTCGCAAAGATATTCCCAAGCAATTCGTCGTTAGTTACTTCGCCTGTAATTTCACCAAAGTAGTATAAAGCTTGTCTAATATCAATAGCCATAAGGTCAGATGATAAACCTTGTTGTGCTCCCCATTGTACTTTTTGGATTTCTTCTAATGCTTTAAGTAAAGAGTCGTAATGTCTTGTATTAGTGATAATTGTTTCGTTATTACGTAAAGCTCCAGTGTTTACAAATGACAAAAGTGTGTTTTTTAACTCATCGATTCCAATTTTATTTTTAGCACTCAAAAATTGTATATCGCTTAATGTAGATTGAATATTGCTTTTGTCATTCTCTGATAATAAATCAGCTTTATTTACTACGATTGTAATGGGTTTTAAAGGGTACTTGTTTTTTATTTTTTCGATTTCAATTTTTATTTGATCTAATCTTCCATCTTCCATCATCCATCTTCCATCCAAAATATATAAAACAACTTGCGCCTGTTCAATCTTCTCAAATGTTTTTTGAATACCTATGCTTTCAACGACATCTTTGGTCTCACGTATCCCGGCGGTGTCTATAAAACGAAAACCTATACCATTGATAACTAATTCATCTTCAATAGTATCGCGGGTGGTACCTGCAATATCACTTACGATAGCTCGTTCTTCATTTAGCAAGGCATTTAGTAAGGTAGATTTCCCTACATTAGGTTCGCCAACAATGGCTACTGGAATTCCATTTTTTATTACATTACCCACAGCAAACGAATCAATTAGTCTTTTTAAAACAAATTCAATACGGTTCAATAATTCAATAAACTGACTTCTATCGGCAAATTCTACATCTTCTTCGCTAAAATCTAATTCTAATTCAATTAAGGAAGCAAAATTGAGGAGTTCTTCACGGAGTTTTGCTAACTCATTACTAAAACCACCACGCATTTGTTGCATCGCAATTTGATGTGAAGCTTCATTGTCGGAAGCAATTAAATCGGCAACGGCTTCTGCTTGCGATAAGTCCATTTTTCCGTTTAAAAAGGAGCGCAGCGTAAATTCACCAGCTTGAGCCATTCTACATCCTTTACGAAGTAATAATTGGATTATTTGTTGTTGGATAAAAGTAGAACCGTGGCACGAAATTTCTACAGTATCTTCCCCAGAATAGGAGTTAGGACCTTTGAAAATAGATACTAAAACTTGATCGATTATTTTTTCGGTCTGTCCTGCGTTTGTTGGTGTATCTATGATATGTCCCAAATGGATAGAATGCGTTTTTTGCTTGGTCAAATCTTTGTTTTTGATAGATTTAAAGACTAGATTGGCAATGGTGATAGCTTCTTTACCTGAAATTCGGATAACTGCAATAGCACCTGCGCCTGAAGGTGTAGCTAAAGCAACAATAGTATCATTTGGGATCATTTTTATGAAAATTGAACCGCAAAGTTACAAATAATCTATTAGTTGTGTGTTTCTACTTGTCATTTGTCACGGCATTCGCGTTTAAAAAATTGCCACAGATGCACAGATAAAAATAAATTGA
>JASGCW010000165.1 GCA_030053945.1 Limnohabitans sp. | reverse complement strand
GTTTGGTGGGATAAATTTTATTTAAAAAAGAGGTTTTTTCACAGCCTGACGTCCCGTGGCTTGCAGAAGTTGGGGATTTCGAAGCACTAAACTGTCTGCCAGCACTGAACTTGATACAAAGCACAAAGCTTTAATTAAGCACTAAACCCGCTTTTTTGCCAAACGCCTGTTATGGCTCGTTTTTTCTTCCCTGTAATGGTTGTTTAATCTCATCAGTCATTTCAATTTTTCCATCTGTCAAGAGTTTTCCTTTCATATAAATTACATAATACTCATAAGTCCCGGGTGTTTCATTTCCAAGGCTGTCACAAGTATAAGTGCTTACTGTGTCGGAAGTATAAAATGAAAAATCTTTTTTTAACGTCATAAATTCTTCGCAAGAAAATCCACAGTCTGAACCGCACCCTCCAATAGCAATTGTTTTCTTGTCGATAACTTGTCCATTAAGTTTATAGGTCGTTAATACTGGCAAATAACAGTCCGCTGCTCCAAGTGTTATTGTCGCCACATAGTTTCCATTTGTAGGTATTTGTCCGTACGCCAATGAGTATTCGTCTGCATATTTTTTAAACCTATTCCCGTCAAACTGCTTAAAACCGTCAGAACTAATGTTGCAACCTTTAATAGTGATTGGTAATTCAATTTTCTTGAAGTTGTCCAAATACCCTGAAAACTCATCATTAACTGCGGGGAATTCACTTTCATTATTTGTGCTGTCTTTCCCATTATTCTTTGCCTTGTCATTAGTTGTCTGACCACAACCGAGAATAATTGTTAGTCCTAAAATTGTAAATATTACTGTTAGTTTCATTGTCTTAGTGTCGTCTTTAAAAATGAGCCATAACGTCCCGCCGGCTTCACGAAGTGGCGAACTTCGGGACGATAAATTTTCCACTAAGATAATATTAAAAGCGAAAAATAAATATCAATTTAACAATATTCTCGCCATTGCGTGAAACCGCTGTTATGTGCTGGTAAAATTTATTTACAGCCATTGGATTCGGCTGTTAATTTTCCTTTTGTTTTGTTATCAATAATAAAATAAACTAAAGATTCTGAGCCTTCATCGCTTCTATCAAGTTTTGGATTTGTAACCCAAACTTCAAAAGCAATCTCTTTTTTTGAAAGTATCTTATTGATATTTTTGCCCCGATCGCTCGGATTTACACAATCTAAATTTAAGCGTTTAGTTTTCGACGCAACAGGTTAGCGCGGAAATGCTTTCCGTGCCCACAACAGTGAGAAAAATAACAAAAAGCAGTCATCTCAATACTAAATTTTGAGGCGGCTTCTTTTTTAATAAAATTCTTCAAATTATACTTTTTATATTTGTTTTGAAAGCTAATAGGAATGGGCACGGAAAAAATTTCAATTATATTTGCTAATGAGATAAATAAAACTTTAAATAGAATATGAAATCTCGATAAACTAGCAGTTTGCGTATGCAAATATATTCACTGAACACCTATGAAAATAAATGCTTAGTGAAGTAAACACCAATGATTAAAAAGGGATACCATATGTTACGGCTAATAAATAAATTTTAAACATATGAAATCGCCACTAACAACAGGTTTGTTGCAAACAAACACCAATGAAGATAAAGCGAAACCATATGACAAATAAAAAATAAATAATTATCTACATATGAAAAATAAACCCTTACTATTATTAATGTTTATTTTTTTTGGATTGAGTGTTAAATCTCAAGAATATGAAAAATATGATTTTAAAAAGCGAATAAATTATGTAATGCAAGATTCTTTATATGAAGTTTTTGATATAATAGTTAATAAGCATCCAATAGGTCCTAAAAAATATATTGAAATGGATATTGTTCCTTTGAAATTTGCTATTTGGGATAAAGAAAAAGAGAGAAATCCTAAATTTTACAGTGATGACTATATATGGCATCAAAAAAGTGATGATAATATAAAATACCATCTATATCCATTTGTTAATAATATAAATGGGAGTTTTTTAGGAGATTTTACAATTAGCCCCTATAAACTATTGATAAAATCAGAAGAGAATAAAAGAGGTATGTATGTTGATACTTACTTAAATTCATTTGAAATTGGTATTAGCTTTGATCATAATGTTGACAAAACATCACTATGCAAAAATTTTTTTTGTAAAACAAGGGTAATGTCAGATTGGTATATCAATACCGATGCTGACTTTAGAATATATAATATATTTTATTACACTACTTTATCTATTACTTCTGGTTCAAGGAATAAAAATGATAAAAAAAGATTTGACATTATCATCTACGAAAAATCAGATGATGCCAACAATCTTCGCGTGAGAAAAACAATTATAAATGGCAATAATCAGGAAGCAATAAAATATTTGAGGAAAAATAATATTGATTATTCCGAAAATGATTTTGAACAATTCAAAGAGGAAGATTTTAAACCGTTAAAATGAATTGAAAACCCCGATTGCTCGACTTTATACAATCTAAATTTAACCGTCTAGTTTTCAACGTAACAGTTAGCGTCGAAAATAATTATTAAAAAATAAACACAATGGAGAAAAGGTTTTATATATGTGGAGAAAGACCCGTTATAGTTGAAGATTATGGAGATTATGATCTTTATTTAGCTTTTGTTTGGGAAACAGGCGAATTTAAATCAAATGTTAGATATGCTCAACAAGTTAATTTCGATCCAGATGGTGATGTTGAGGAAATCAGTGAAAGTGAATTTATAATCTATGTGGAAGAACTTAAGAAGAGATTAGGACTTTAATAGTGTTCAGTGGGAAGAGTTTATAAATTCCCTGCTCCGCAAAGTCTCCTGACTTTGAGTTAAGATAATTAAAAGCCACAGTATTTGCATTGTGGCTTTTTTATTTGAAAACTAATAAGCCATTTTCAAAAAAGTATGTTTATTTGTAATAGCTCAAAGTCGGGAGACTTTGCGCAGCTTGGGGTCCTTATGAACATAAATCCTCTAACAGGCAAACCTTGGTCAAATTTTAATATTTGGGCAAAAAAGCAAATTTTTGATAAAACTTACGTCAGAATTAAAGCTCTTGAAAGTGCAGTGTCTACGGGACCAAAAATAATAGAATATGGAACACCCAAAATAGATAAAATTAGAAATATCAGAAAATTAGAATTTTTTGTTGAAGAAAATCATATAGATCTAAAAAATGCAGTTTTTAACGAAATACAACAATTAGAGAAGGAATTCCCAAATTGGAAATTTAGTGCAAAATTTGGAAAGTAATTTAAAATTTATTATTATGTCGGTTAGTATTATTACAAAAACAAAGAAGGGAGAAATTGGTGAAACCCTGCTCCGCAAAGTCTCCTGACTTTGAGTTAAGATAATTAAAAGCCACAGTATTTGCATTGTGGCTTTTTTATTTGAAAACTAATAAGCCATTTTCAAAAAAGTATGTTTATTTGTAATAGCTCAAAGTCGGGAGACTTTGCGCAGCTTGGGGGAACTTAAGAAGAGATTAGGACTTTAATAGTGTTCAGTGGGAAGAGTTTATAAATTCCCTGCTCCGCAAAGTCTCCTGACTTTGAGTTAAGATAATTAAAAGCCACAGTATTTGCATTGTGGCTTTTTTCTTTGAAAGCTAATAAGTTTATTTTCAAAAAAGTATGTTTATTTGTAGTAGCGAAAAAGCGGGAGACTTTGCCAGCTAGGATGCGCATCTGGGTAAAAACTTTTTTAATAAACTAATACTCTTTAACTGTTTTTGAATTTTGTACTTTTTAAACAGAAGATTGAAAAAGTTTTAAGCAAAAACATTCCAATATTAATTCGACAAGATATTACATCTTACTACATCACTGAGTTTAATTTTTACTTATTACAGTTAAATTTATGTATTCCTTACGCAACCTTTTTAATATTTCAGATACTAATAATAAAAGCATCTAATGAAAAGCTATAAATTGAAGTCTTTAAAATTTTGATGATTTAGAAATTAATAAAATAAATATATTATGAAGAAAATCAAATTTTTGCTTGTAACAGGCCTTGCTATGTTTACATTAAACTCATGTTCAAGTGACAAAGAGGAAATCCTAATGAATCAAAACATACCAGATAATGACTATGTAAAAAATATCTGTCCAGAAAACTCTGGTCCTTGCGGAGGTATAAGTGGGAAAATCAAAATTATCCCTGATAATGAATATGTTTATTCGTTTAGTACATCTTTATTAAATCCTTCAATTGATTGGAAAGTTGATGTAGGATCTGTACAGATAATTTCAAAAAATGATAAAACTGCTACTTTTAAATTCAATAAAGATTTTAAAACAGGGATAATTAGAGCAATTGGAATTGGATCTAATGGGAATGTAGAAGTTGTACTCCATATTTCAAAAAAATAAGTTTAGGAAAAGAAATTTAGCAAATATGTCTTGTCCTAAAATAGACTTACAACATATTTTAGGATGAGACAGTTTCCCCGAAGCTTCGGGATGCTTTCCGTGCCCAGAAAGACGAGAAAAGAAACTAAAAAAACACAATTGTAAATTGTGTTTTTTTAGTTTTGTAATAAATACGATATAAACTCTCGCTCGGAATAGACTATGAAAAAAAACGATATAATATACTTTCTAATAATTATTTTATCTGGAATCATTTCATATTATGGATACTCTTTTTTATATGATTTATATTTTGATTTTGGACTCTTTTGTGAGGATGGATTTACGGAGTGTTTTGATGTTACAAAGCGAGGTATAATATATAATAGTATTTTTGTAGGATGTATTTATGGAACATTTGTATTAATTACTAATAAAATAAACATTAAAGATGAAAAAGACTTTTGGATGTTATTTTTAACTTTTGGATTGAATCTTTATTATTGGAGTGACATCAACTCTTCATGGGGTATTTTAGCTTTGCCCCTAAATAGTTTACTACTTTTATTTTTTATATCTTTTAAAAGCCAAAGAAAGATATATTATTTTCTAAGTATTATTTTGTATTTTATCATTTATTTATATCTGTTATTTGATATTTCAGAATTATTTTATAGTAATCCAAAATATAATATTATCAAAAACACCTTGTACAGTTGTCATACTATATTATTGTTGTTTTTTTTATTTTTCAGGACAAAAGATATAATTAAGGGTTAAAGTAATATGCTATTTTTCATCTTCTCCCTCCTGATAGCTCGATTGTGAGCTAACAAAATTTAGAAGACATTGTTGGTTATACAAACTAATTTATAAAAATAGTAAACAAAGAGTTGTGTTGACAGACGAGTTTAGATTCTTTTGGGCTAATCCTTAGGTGTTTTGTGGCAGCTAATTGATGAATAAATTTTAATCAGATGAAAAATATAATCAAAGTTTTATTTCTACTTTTTTACTTGAGCTCATTCGCACAAAGAGACTCAGATACATTTATGCTTAATAAAATTGATTTTGTATTAGATAGTGAAGAAGAGAAATCTGTTATAGATTATGTTGTGACAGAGTACATAAAAAAGGATAGCATTAGTAGTTTTTATAATACAAAAGGAATTCAGCCATTTTGCAAATATGTTGATAGTGAATTCTTTAAAAGGAAAAGACCTAAAATAAAAGTTTTACCAGTGTCACTTCCTTCAAATAAATCGTTTTTTGAATTTGAAAGTCGCTCATTGCCAAATAAAAAAAATAGTGTAACTATCGATTTAAACACTTATAAAGACTTTAGCATTGAAACGAAGGCTACAAGTCAAATTCATCTAAGTGATTATGTTACAAAAAATGAGGATAAATCCTTCAGGGATACTTATTATAAACCTTTTAAAAATTTTGAAATAAGTTCTTATTCTAAAAAAAGCAACGTAAGTATATATAAAGAGTTTTATAGTAATGTTAGTCTTACAATTTCTCAGATTGATTTATTTCGTGAAAGAGTTTTCCGAGAAATTTGTTTTTATAATACACTTACAATAAATTACTCAAATTCTGATAATACTTTAAAAGATAATTTTTTTAAAATAATTATATACGAAACTATAAGAAATAATGGTCCTTATATGGAAGGTGAGCATAGTTATATTGGAAATTATCCTGATGTTGTAATGCGTAAAATTTCAATTCTTGGTGATAGTGAAAAGGCATTGAAGTATCTAAAAACGAATAATATTGATTATAAGGAAATTGACTCAGAGAGTTTTTCTAAAGAAAATTTTGAAAAGAAATAAAAATTATGCTCCCGATCCCCCCGCGCGAATCCTTTCGCGTGGTCAATAAAAAAATGAAAGCCAGTTCTAAATTT
>JASGCW010000045.1:18787-30312 GCA_030053945.1 Limnohabitans sp. | reverse complement strand
TTAATTTTTTGATAGTTTTAAGATTTCTTGTTTTTTATTTAAAAAATGTTGCTTTTTTTAGCGTTTATCTGCGAAATTTGATTGTATAAAAAAACTCCTGATAAATTTTATCAGGAGTTTTTTTAGTGAATATTTTTTAGAAAATTATCCTAAAGTAACTCTTTTGAAACCTGTGATTTCAACATTGAATCCTTTTACATAATCTCCAACTTTTTTACTGTCATCTTTGATGAAGTTTTGATCTAATAATGCTTTTTCTTGATCTAAAGTTGTATTGTCAGAGATGAAACGTTGAATTTTTCCAGGGATAATTTTGTCCCAAATTTGCTCTGGTTTTCCTTCTGCTTTCAATTCTGCTTTAGCATCTTCCTCAGCTTGTTTTAAAACTTCCTCAGTTAATTGTGAGTAAGAAATATATTTAGGAACATTTTTTAAAGTTTTTCCTAAACGTTTTGCTTCTTCATTTTCTTTTTCGATTATAGCAATACGAGCAGCAAGTTCAGATTGAACGAATGCAGGATCAAAATCTTTGTAAGATAATGTATCAGCTCCCATTGAAGCAACTTGCATTGAGATGTCTTTAGTTAAAACATCAGCATTAGCAACTGGTGCAGACAATGCAGTTAAAGCAGCAATTTTGTTTACGTGAACGTAAGATCCAACATAAGCACCTTCTAAAATTTCAAAACCACCGATTTCGATTTTTTCACCGATAACACCAGTTTGTTCGATTAATTTTTCAGCAACAGTAATTCCGTTGAAATCTGATGCTAAGAAATCTTCTTTAGAAGAGAAATTGATAGCTCTTTCTACTAAATCTTTAGCTAAAGCAACGAAAGCTTCGTTTTTACCTACGAAGTCTGTCTCACAGTTTAAAGTGATTACAGCTCCTTTAGTATTGTCAGCATTTACAAAAGAAACAGCAGCACCTTCAGAAGACTCACGGTCAGAACGGTTAGCAGCAACTTTTTGTCCTTTTTCTCTAAGGATTTGTATCGCTTTGTCGAAATCTCCTTCAGCTTCAACTAAAGCTTTTTTACAGTCCATCATTCCGGCACCTGTAGTTTGTCTTAATTTATTTACGTCTGCAGCAGCAATAGTGATTGTTGACATAGTGTTTTAAATTTTTTAAATTATTTAAAAGTAAAAATTCCAAACTTTAAATCCCAAATTCCAATTTTAGCAAATCATTAAATTATGATTTTTTGGAATTTGGAATTTATAATTTTGGAATTTATTTTTTATTCTTCTGAAGCTGTAGTTGCAGTTTCAACTTTTGCTTCTTCAGTAGCTTCTACTTCTTTGTCTGAAGTTCTGTTAGATAAACCTTCAGTGATAGCAGCAGTAACTAATGATAATACTTTTTCAATTGATTTTGAAGCATCATCGTTTGCAGGGATTACATAGTCAACTTGACGTGGGTCAGAGTTAGTATCAACCATTGCAAAAACTGGAATGTTTAATTTTTGAGCTTCTTTTACTGCGATGTGTTCAGCTTTGATATCTACTACGAATAATGCAGCAGGTAATCTAGACATATCAGCGATAGAACCTAAGTTCTTCTCTAATTTTGCACGTAAACGTTCTATTTGTAATTTTTCTTTTTTAGATAAAGTGTCAAATGTTCCGTCTTTCTTCATTCTGTCGATAGAAGCCATTTTTTTAACAGCTTTACGGATAGTAACGAAGTTTGTTAACATACCTCCAGGCCATCTTTCAGTGATGTAAGGCATATTTGCAGCGCTAGCTTTTTCAGCTACGATGTCTTTAGCTTGTTTTTTGGTAGCAACGAATAAAATTTTTCTACCAGATGCAGCGATTTTCTTTAAAGCTTCGTTAGCTTCTTCGATTTTAGCTGCAGTTTTGTATAAATTGATTATATGGATACCATTACGCTCCATATAGATGTAAGGAGCCATATTTGGGTCCCATTTTCTAGTCATGTGTCCAAAATGAACACCTGCTTCTAGTAATTCTTTAACTTCTACTTTATTTGCCATTTTGTAATAGTTTACGTTCTGTTGAATTAGCAATGTGTTTTTTAAAGTTTAAGTTTTTAGATGTTAAGTTTTAAGTTTTCAAACTTCTAACTCCCGTCTTCCAACTTCCATCTTCTTAACCCATTTAGATGCTAAACTAATCTCCGACCTCAGTACGGAAAAGCAACAATAACTTAGTTTTTGTAATAAATAATAATAAATATTAACGTTTAGAGAACTGGAATCTCTTACGAGCTTTCTTCTGTCCGAATTTTTTACGCTCAACCATACGAGGGTCACGTGTTAATAATCCTTCAGGTTTTAAGATAGCTCTGTTTCCTTCTCCAACTTCACACATTGCTCTTGCAATAGCCATACGAACAGCTTCAGCTTGACCTGTTGTTCCACCTCCATAAACATTGATTTTTACGTCAAAGTTTGAAGCGTTTTCAGTCATTGTAAGTGGTTGCATAACTTTGTATTGTAAAGTTGCAGTAGGGAAGTAAGCATCAAATGCTTTTTTGTTTACAGTGATGTTTCCTGTACCTTCTGATACATAAACACGTGCCACAGCACATTTTCTTCTACCGATTTTGTGAATAACTCCCATTACTTAAGATCGTTTAGATTAACGGTTTTAGGTGTTTGAGCTGCATGTTTGTGCTCAGAACCTACATTTACACTCAAATTACGGAATAATTGAGCTCCTAATTTGTTTTTAGGCAACATTCCTTTTATAGCTTTCTCAACTAATAATGCAGGGTTTTTTTGTTGCATTACTTTTGCAGTTAAGAATCTTTGACCTCCTGGGTAACCTGTATGACGAACGTAAGTTTTGTCGTCTAATTTGTTTCCAGTTAGGTTAATTTTTTCTGCATTGATAACAATTACGTTATCTCCACAGTCCACGTGCGGTGTATAACTTGGTTTGTACTTACCTCTTAAAAGCATCGCAACTTTTGAAGCAAGACGACCTAAGTTATGACCTTCAGCATCTACAACAATCCACTGTTTATCTGCAGTAGCTTTGTTAGCTGAAATTGTCTTGTAGCTTAATGTGTTCACAATAATTACTTTTTAATTAAACATTCCATTCCCAATTAAGGGAGTGCAAAAGTACAATTATTTATTTATAAAGCAAATAGGTTTTTGAAAAAACTTTAATTATTGCTTTTCAGATGTTTATCTGTTTATGATTTTGTTTTTTTGTTCTGGTTTTTTGTTCTAGTGCTTTGCTCATATAGTAAGTCGAAAAATTTATCTCTATATTTACAGCTATTTTTTTATGGAAAAATGAAAACTAAAATCACTCTAAAACAAATAGCGGCTCAATTAGGTTATTCTGTCTCAACGGTCTCTAAGGCTTTAACTAATAGTCCTGAAATTAGTGATGATACAAAAAGAAGGATTAGTGAATTTGCTCAATTGAGTAATTATAAGCCAAATAGTATGGCGCAAAACCTCAAAAGGCAACGCACTAATACTATAGGGGTTATTATTCCTAATATTTTGAACCCTTTTTTTGCGAAAGTATTTAGTGGTATAGAAAAATATGCCAATGCAAAAGGATATAATATTATAACGTATATTTCTAACGAATCATTAAACAAAGAAATTCAAGCAATTGATTTGTTGAGTAATGGAGCGGTAGATGGTTTTATACTATCCATAGCGGAAGAGACTCAGAAAAGAAATGAATTTTCGCACTTTCAAGAGGTTATAAAGGATAATATGCCTATCGTGATGTTTGACAGAATTTCTGATAGTGTAGATTGTGATAAAGTAATTGTTGATGACTATGATTCTGCAGTTCACGCCACGCAGCATTTGATAAATATGGGTTGTAAACGTATAGCGTTGCTTACTTGTGAGGCTAATATTAGTATTTCACAATTGAGGAAGAATGGTTATTTAGACACTCTAAATGTTAATAACATAAGTATAGATGATGATTTGATTATTACTACAAATTCTATTGAAGAATATGATCAAAAATTAGAAAATCTTATTCAAAACATAAAAATTGATGGTATTTTTGCTTTAGACGAGCACGCTTCTACATTAGCAATGAAATTAGCAGTAAAGAAAGGATTTAAAATTCCTGAAGAATTACAAATTGTTGGCTTTGCAGATGGTGCTTGGTCAAGACGACTAACTCCAAGTTTAGCAACAATTAGTCAACACGGTCCTCAGATAGGTGAGGAAGCAGCAAAATTGCTTATTGACCGTATTGAGAAAAAATCTGAAAAAAATGTTTACAAGACTACTATCATTAAAACCGAATTGCGTTATAGAGATTCTGTGAAAAAGTGATTAGTTTTTTGTAAAACGATACTCAGCACCACCTTGTTTTAAAGTCATTTTGTTGTTCTCGAAGATGAGTTTTATACTAGCGGGATCAAATACAAAAGTTTTTTCATCGATAGCATTTAGAATAAAAGAGTTTTGTCCTGTACCTTGTGCTTCCATTTCTCCATTTTTATTTCGTATTTCTATTTTTATTGGGAGTTGGGAAGATGAGTAAACGCCTGTATAACTATTTAGAACCTCAGGTTTTACTTTTACAGAAATTATATTAGGAAATTGATAAGGCATTTTGTAGTAAATGCTAAGGATGCCAATCATAATATCATTTCGGTTGAAGTTGTCTCCGTTAACAATTAATGAAACTCCAAATTTTTCAGGAGGATAATAGCCTACCACTGATCGGAATCCTTCAATGCCTCCAGTATGACCGAAGAATTTTCGTTGTGCAAATGGTAACGTGATTAAACCTTTGCCATAGGTCTGTTCTAATTGAGTCATTTCTGCCAAGCTTTCTTTTTTTACTAATTTCCCTTCAAATAGGGCGTTGAAAAATTTTGTCAAATCATCTGCATTAGAGGTGATATTGCCAGCACCAAAAGCTAAAGACATATCCCATTCGTTTATTTTTGTCCATTTATTGTCTAAAATGTTATACGAATAACTTTCATTGTTTGCTAAATCCGCTTTGGAAGAAAGGTTGGTATTCTGTAATTGAACCTTAGCTATGATTCGATTTTGTAAATTGGTTTGAAAATCTTTTTTGGTTACATCTTCAATAATCCTACCTAATAGATAATAATTTGAATTGCTGTATTCGTATTTAGAGTTAGGCTCAAAAAGTGATTTGAAGGCAGCAATTTTATTAATCATTTCTTCTTTTGTGATAGGTTTAGACGGGTCTGGCGTGTCCTCATTATTTAGGTAATCTTTTATCCCAGTTCGGTGATGAAGCAAATCGTGAATAGTGATTTTGTTTGCGTTTTCTATTTGAGGATAATATTTAGCTAGTTTAGTTTCTAGTTTCAGCTTGCGATCTTCAATTAGCTGCATTATCATAACCGCAGTAAAAGTTTTAGAGATAGAGCCTATTTTATATTTGGTTTTGTCATTAGCATTTTGATTCGTTTCAACGTTTGCAAATCCATATGCTTTTTGAAAAACAACTTTATCGCCTTCTCGTAAACATACTTGTCCCATAAACTTGTTGTTTGTACTCAGGAAAGTCAATAAACTATCTATTTTAGTAAAGCGTGTTTTTTCTTGTGCTTGAGCGTTTGAAAAGAATAAAACTACAATTAAAAAAAATGTTTTTTTCATCTGTACTGTTTTTAGGATGCTTCAGATTAATTAGACCTCTAAAGTAATCACATATTTTTTAATTTTTATAACGGAGAATTGATTTTTTATTATGTGTTTCTGAAATTTAATGGTTGCGGATTAATATCTTTTTAAGTTTTACTAGCTCAAAATGTTTGTTTACTAACTCATATAAGCAGTTCACTCAATGACTCGTCTTAAAACTAATCTTATGTTATAAATTTCAATTAAGACAAAAATAAAAAAACAACTAAAAAACGTATTATTATGAAAAACAACAAATTACATTTTATTTTTTTGTTACTTCTTTTGAGTGTTGTGAATGGTTACTCAAGGGTTATTTATGTGGTGAATCCTGGAAACGGGAATGATATTTGGCAAAATTTAGTTAACGCCATTATTTCTGCTAATTATACTGGGGATGAGATTGTACTTCCTTCTGGGACTTTTACTTTTAGTAGTTCAATCTGGACATCAAAAAGGTTTGTTTTAAGAGGGCAGCAGGCTGTAGCTTGGCCAGGTAATCCGACAACTATATTAATGAGGTCAGAAACTATGGATGATGCTTTATTAGAAAGTGCGGCGATGATTAATTTTACTACAGATGTTAGGGAGTCGAGCGGACTTGTGATTAAAGACATTGAATTTAGAAGTAAAATCCCATCAATTTATGAAGGAGATGGTAAATCTAAAGCTACAGATTATGCACTGACTATAAGTAAAGCAGTAGATTTTACTATAACTCGATGCGTGTTTAAATATTTTGGTTATGCTGCGGTTCAAGTGACACATTGGGACAATCAAGCTAATGGGTTAATTTTTAACTGTAAATTCGATCGAAATGCTAAAGGTTGGGATGGACAAGGTTTAGGGTATGGAGTTTATGTTCGTGGAGAGGATAAAGTATGGCAGTCTTCTGAGCAATGGGGTACTTCAAATTTTGTGTTTGTAGAGAATTGTACTTTTAATTATCACAGACATTCATTAGCTACAAGTGGTTGTGGTAAAGTAGTATTTAGATATAATACTGATACAAATAATGATATTTCTGTTAGTTCTGTAAATCATTCAGTAGATTCGCATTCAGCAAGAGGAACTGGAGTGGGTACAGGAAATAATTTTAGCACTTTCGCTATTGAAGCATATAATAATTCTATTACACACAATTATTTTTGGTCAAACAACGGAACACAATCACCTATAGTTTCAGGTCAGGATCCAGCAAGGCTTTTGAAATACGGTTTAATTTGTAGGGGAGGAGGTGCTCTTTATTATAATAACACAGTAATAGGAACTCGATTTGCTGTAGGATTATATGTAGATAATTTTCCTTTTGGTTCGACATATCCTATAAAATATGCGCCAGGTTATGGAACAAGTAGGTTGTACATCTGGAATAATAATTTTACTCCATATGTAAGCGGAAATGATTGGGCAGGATTACCTAACTCAGGATTGTTGCAAAATATCAATAATGGTATTTATAATAATAATGGTGTTTATGACGCTTCAAAGGAATATTTTAAGCTAAATAGAGATTATTTCTTTACAGCAAAATCTGGTTATACTGCCTATACTTATCCACATCCAAGAAGATCAAATCCATTAGCGGCAAGAGTTGCTGAAAGTAATACTGTATATAGTGAGTTTGTAGATGGTAAAAACGAAAGAATTTTTACTTTTTACCCTAACCCAGTACAAGATGTTTTAAAAGTTGAAATTTCTAAAAACGACCTTCCTGCACAAGTAGAAATTATTAATAAGAGTGGTGAAGTGGTACTAAAATCTGAAATTAGCGAGGAAAATTCAACTCTGAATATCGCTAATTTAAACAAAGGATTATATGTTATAAAAGCTCAAACTCAAAATGAAATTTATACTAAAAAGCTTGTGAAAAATTGATTAGAAAATAATTAATAAGTTAATAGTAGATTTGTATTTTTTTTCAAAATGCCTAACAAGCTATATGTTTGTTAGGCATTGTTTTTATATTTTTATAAAGATTATTCATTAGACCAATTTGTGCAAAATAAAGTCATTCCTCCCGTACAGTTGTTATGACCTGTTATAATTCCAAATTTAAATAAAGAATGTGCATATTTTATTTTTTCTAATTCATTTTCAGGGTAAAATTTCCATTTTTTCTGTCTGTAAATTTTTTTAGAAAGTTTTAAAATATTTTTTTCAACAATAAAATCATTTAATTCGGAAATAGCATAGTTGTAATTTGTTAATCTTTCTATTGATTTAGGATTCGAAAATTCAAAGAATCTGTCTTTTTTTCTAACAGCATATTCGAAAGCTTTTGCTAAATCATTATAATCTTTAAGTTTTAATTCGTCAAAAACAGCAAAAATTAAATCAGGAGCTTCAATGCAAACTTCATTAATAGTGTTGTCAGTTAGATTTCTGAAAGTTATAACAATAAAGGATGGAGCTGTAGATACATAAGTTCCTAAGGCTTTTTTATAATTTTCATATAAATCAATTTGTTTTTTACTTTGACCAAAAGAAATAAAGCAAAATAACATCAAGATGTATTTCATAATTTGTGTTTGTAATATAGTCTGCCTAATTTGAAAAATACAAACGCATTAAATAAC
This sequence comes from Limnohabitans sp., assembly GCA_030053945.1. Classification (GTDB taxonomy): domain Bacteria; phylum Bacteroidota; class Bacteroidia; order Flavobacteriales; family Flavobacteriaceae; genus Flavobacterium. The sequence goes on along the minus strand of JASGCW010000045.1, from coordinate 22,106 downwards.
GTCGTTATTATATAGCTATAATAAATCTTTGGATAAATTCTAGTAAATATATTTTCTTTAATTTCAACTTTTTCGGCTGAAAGGGGTGGATAAACTACCCAGCCGGGTTCTGTTGAAAGTGATTTAACAAAGCTCAAAATACTTGGATATATTAGAATTGTTATTAGACTTATTATTGAAAAAATCCAAAGACTTTGCCTGTTTTTAAATTTTTGTATGCAGATTTTTGCAAAATAAGATACATATAAAAATATTAGACTAAACAAAGGGAAAAGTTCTCTCTTTTGTATCACAAAATAGGTGTCATAAACATCTATATCAATCACACTTTCGGTTCCGAAATTAGTTAATCCAAAAGCAAAATGAAATACAAACAGACTAGTTATAATTGCAATTAAAGAAAATAGAATCTCCCAGATTAATCTTTTTCGCATCGTTGTTTTGATATTGCCTATTATAAATTTCTGAATTCTAACTTCTGAATTATCAATGCGCCTCCAGCCAGTCTTTTCCTAATCCCATTTCAACTTCTAACGGAACTGACATTTTGAAAGCATTTTCCATTTCGTGTTTTATCATAGGTTGGATTTTTTCCATTTCTGAATTATGAACATCAAAAACCAATTCGTCATGTACTTGCAATAACATTTTTGATTTCCAGTTTTCTGATTTCAAGCGCTTATGAATGTTTATCATTGCCAATTTTATAATGTCGGCAGCACTTCCTTGGATAGGAGCGTTGACAGCATTTCGTTCTGCTCCGCCACGAACAATCGCATTAGCAGAATTAATGTCTTTCAAATAACGTCTTCTACCCGAAATAGTTTCTACGTAACCATTGTCACGAGCAAAATCCACTTGGTTTGATATATATGCTTTTAGCTTTGGGTAGGTATTGTAATACGCATCAATTAACTCGGCACTTTCTTTTCTAGATAGCGAAGTTTGATTGGATAAACCAAAAGCGGAAACACCATATATTATTCCGAAGTTTACCGTTTTCGCATTGCTACGTTGTTCTTTGGTTACTTCTTCTAGTGGGACATTGAATACTTTCGCAGCTGTACTTCTGTGAATGTCTTCATTGTTTTGGAAAGCGGCAATCATATTGTCTTCACCCGAAAGCGCCGCAATAATACGCAATTCAATTTGAGAGTAATCGGCAGAAAGTAAGGTGTAATTTTCATCACGAGCTATAAATGCTTTACGGATTTGACGCCCTCTTTCGGTACGGATTGGGATGTTTTGTAAATTAGGATTATTAGAACTCAAACGACCAGTTGCAGCTACGGTTTGCATATAATCTGTATGTACTCGACCTGTTTTTTTATCTACTTGTGTAGGTAAGGCATCTACGTAAGTACTTTTTAGTTTGACTAATTGACGCCACTCCAAAATGTCACGGACAATCTGATGGTCATTGGCTAAATAACTCAATATTTCTTCACCAGTGGCATATTGACCTGTTTTGGTCTTCTTTTGTTTTGCGCCACCTATTTTTAATTTGTCAAACAGAATATCTCCCAGTTGTTTAGGAGATGCTAGGTTGAATTTTTCACCAGCTTGCTCATATATGCTATTCTCAAATTCGTCGATTTCTTTTTGCATATCTACCGACATCGATTTGAGAAATTCTTCATCAAGGTTCACCCCTTCACGTTCCATATCAGCTAAAACTTGAACCAATGGAATTTCAATTTCGTCGAATAATTTATTTGTGCCAACACGTTCTAAAATAGGTTGGAAATGCTCTTTTAGTTGGTAGGTAACATCGGCATCTTCAACAGCATATTCTTTGATGTTTTCTAAAGCTACTTGACGCATTGATAATTGGTTTTTGCCTTTTTTACCTATTAACGTTTCTATAGATTTAGGAGAATATTGTAAATACGTTTCTGATAATACATCCATATTATGGCGCATATCAGGGTTTATAAGATAATGCGCAATCATAGTGTCAAATAATTTTCCTTTGACTTCGATACCGTAATTTGCTAAAATCTTTAAATCGTATTTTATGTTTTGACCTATTTTTTCGATGGTTTCATTTTCGAAAAATGGTTTGAATTTATTGATTAATTCTTGTGCTTCTTCTTGATTTTCTGGAAACGGGACATAAAACCCTTTTCCTTTTTCCCACGAAAATGCTAATCCAACTAATTCAGCATTAATTGCATCTATTCCTGTAGTTTCGGTATCAAAACAAACGGAAGTTTGCTGCATTAAGTTTTGCAATAACAAGTTGGTTGGTAAATTTCCTTGCACTATTTGATAAAAATGAGAAGTGTCTTCAAGAGTAGCGTAGTGTGAATGTGATTTAGGTTCGTCACTATCATCATCTACAAAACCAAATAAATCCATTTGGTTTTCAGGTGTTTTTTTTGCCGTAGTTTTTTTAACGGGTGTTACTTCAGTTCCTCCTTCAGTAGTTGCTGCGTCTGCGTATAATTTGTCAAACTGCGCCTTCATCTGACGGAACTCTAATTCTTGGAACAAAGCGTCGGTTTTTTCGATATCTGGTTTTGAAAGTTCAAACGCCTCTTCGTCAAATTCAACTGGACAATCGAGTAGGATAGTGGCTAGTCTTTTAGATAGCAAACCTTGTTCCTTGTTAGCTTCGATTTTATCTTTGATAGCCCCTTTTAGTTGGTGAGTATTGGCTAGTAAATTTTCGATAGAACCATACTCGGCTAGGAATTTTTTTGCTGTTTTTTCGCCTACCCCAGGTAACCCTGGAATGTTATCTACAGCATCACCCATCATAGCTAGAAAGTCAATTACCTGAAGAGGGTCTTGTACTTCAAATTTTTGTTTGACTTCCTCAACCCCCCAAATTTCGATATCGTTCCCCATACGAGCGGGACGGTACATAAAAATGTTTTCTGAAACTAATTGACCAAAATCCTTATCAGGAGTTACCATAAAAACTTGGTAGCCTTGTTTTTCGGCTTTTTTAGCAAGGGTACCTATCAAGTCATCGGCTTCAAAACCTGATTTTTCTATGATAGGGATATGCATGGCTTGTAATAATTGCTGGATATATGGCACCGCAATTTTGATAGCTTCTGGGGTTTCGTCACGGTTGGCTTTGTACTCAGTGTACATTTCTAAACGGTAATCACTTCCACCTTTGTCAAATGCAACAGCAAGATGATCAGGTTTTTCACGTTTGATTACATCCATCAAGGAATTCATAAAACCCATAATTGCAGAAGTATCCATTCCTTTAGAATTGATTCTTGGGTTTTTGATAAAAGCGTAGTAACCTCTAAATATTAAAGCGTATGCGTCGAGTAGAAATAAGCGTTTTTGTGACATT
>JASGCW010000045.1:0-18687 GCA_030053945.1 Limnohabitans sp. | reverse complement strand
GCAATCGTTAAAATTTGATTAACAAAATATTTTTGTGTTTGCTTTCTTTGTTACTTTGCTAAAAAAGATTAAAAATGATTTTTAGAATACTTTTTCTAGTTGCTATACTTTTACTAATTGAGTTATATGCCTTTCAAGCATTTAGAACATTGATAAAATCAAAATGGATTCTGATGGCATATGCAATGGTGTCCTTAGGGATTATTGTTTTTATAGGGTATCAGTTTTCTAAGTTTGACAGAAGCATAGGGCAAACAAAAACCACCTTATTTACTTTAGGATTGCTTTTGCTTGTTTTGATTCCTAAAATTGTATTAAGCGCAATAATGCTTATCGAAGATATTTTTAGAGTAGGTTCTGGTGCTATAACATTTTTTATGGGAGATAATGATAATGGGAGCTTTTTGCCAGAACGAAGACGATTCATCAGTCAATTAGCGTTAGGACTTGCAGCCATTCCGTTTGCTTCGCTTATTTACGGAATTACTAAAGGTAGGTACAATTACAAAGTAATCAAACAAAATGTTTTCTTCCCTGATTTACCAGATGCTTTCGATGGATTTACTATCACGCAAATTTCAGATGTGCATAGTGGTAGTTTCGATAATCCAGAAAAAATAAATTATGCAATCGATTTGATAAACCAACAGGAATCTGATATATTTTTGTTTACTGGAGATATAGTAAATTCCTTAGCGACGGAAATGCATCCTTGGGTTTCGACGTTCAAGAGGATAAAAACACACACTTTTGGTAAATTTTCCGTTTTAGGAAATCACGATTATGGTGAATATTTAGATTGGAAAGGAAATGAAACTGCAAAAGCCGAAAATTTTAAAGATATCAAACAATTACATGATGATATCGGCTTCAAGCTCCTATTAAATGAACATACACGAATAAAAAAAGGAAATGACGAAATTATAATAGTTGGAGTTGAAAACTGGGGATTAAAATTTAAGCAAGCTGGCGATTTGAAAAAAGCTTCAGAAGGATTAACAAAAGAAGATTTTAAGATATTAATGAGCCACGATCCAAGTCATTGGGATGCTGAGGTGAATAAAAATGAGAAACATTTTCATCTTACATTATCTGGACATACACACGGATTACAGTTCGGAATAGAAATTCCAGGTTGGTTAAAATGGAGTCCAGCACAGTATGTTTACAAACAATGGGCTGGATTATATGAAACAGCAGGGCGATATATTTATGTTAATAGAGGTTTCGGATACCACGCCTACCCTGGGCGAGTAGGGATTATGCCGGAAATTACTGTAATTCAGTTAAAAAAAGGTCAAAAAATAGTGTAATTCGTTTAAAATAGTATATTTGTATTGCAAAGTTTAATTAAATGGATAAACTATGTCTAAATTTGGAGAACTTATAAACGCTCAAGTTCCAGTTTTAATTGATTTTTATACAGATTGGAATGAATCTTCGCAATCTATGCATCCTGTTATAAAAGATGTTGCAGCGGCACTTGGAGATAAGGCTAGAGTCATTAAGATTGATGTAGATAAAAATCAAGAATTAGCCGAAGCACTTCGTATAAAAGGATTGCCTACTTTAATGATTTATAAAGGGGGGGAGATGAAATGGAGACAATCGGGCGAACTAGATGCTAATACAATCATAAGCTTAGTGCAGGAACAAATAATGTTATAGCGGTTCAAAGTTAAATCCATTCTCTTTATATAATGCAATTGCTTTTGGTAAAGTATATTGTAAGTTTTTAGATGCTTTTTTACTGTCGTGAAAAACGATTATACTTCCTGTTTCTATTTTTTTAGTAGCATTTTCTAAACATTTTTCGGGAGAAATGGTAGGGTCAAAATCAGCAGTTAATACATCCCACATAATTATTTTGTATCCTTTGTTTCGCAAAGCTTTAGATTGAGTATAAGTAATCTTTCCGAAGGGTGGGCGAAATAGTTTAATGCCTTGAGTGTCCAGTGTCTTTTTTTTTATTACATTATCACAGAATTCAATGTTGTTTAAATAACTTTTTTTATTTGTTTTCCATCCATTAATGTGATTGTAGCTATGGTTTCCAGCCGAATGGCCTTCGTCTATAATTCTTTGAAAAATTTCAGGATTTTCTTCTATGTTTTTGCCTATGCAAAAAAAGGTAGCTATTATGTTTTCTTGCTTTAAAATATCTAAAACCCAAGGTGTAATTTCAGGAGTAGGACCATCATCAAAAGTGAGGTAAATGTTGTTTTGAGTGTTAGGAATAGACCAGATTTGGTTAAAAAATAACCATTTTATTAGCTTATTTGTCTTTATCCAATAAAACATTATCCGTTCCTTTGGTTTTGTTTTAATAGTAAGTCGCAGTATTCAGTAGTATTCTTTAATGGTAAATCTAACATACTTACTAAAAAAAACTGAATACTGAATACTGAGACTGTTTACTGAAAACTTACTCCATATCTACTTCAAAAAATTCAAATCTTTTATTCAAGCTGTTAAAAGATTCTTTTTGCTCATTATAAAAAGCGTTGTCTTTGTTGTCTTTTATAATTTCAAACAAGCTTTTGTAGCGAACTAAATCTGTATAAATATCTGTAGCAAAATAACTTCTTTGTTCTATAGCTGGTAGTTCACTATAGTAGCGTAATTCGTCTTGGTATTTTGCTGCTAATTGTTTAATTAACTTCCTTGCTTTTTCAGTTTCTCCCAGCTTGTAAAGGCCTTCTGCAAATGGGTCTATTGTGCTATAGTAGCCATAATAATCAAGAGGAAGTTTTGTTAAAGCTAAATCAATTACTTTTTTTGCTTTATCATTCTTGCCTTCTTCGATTAGTTGATTCATCAGGCGGGTTAAGTTAGTTCTGTAAGATATACTATTTCTTCTAGTTTCTGGGTCGTGATAAATTTTTGTGCTTTCGCCATTACCCCAATCCCATTTCATAACAATCTTGTACATTTTTTCACTGTCAATGAATCCCCATTCGTAACCAGGGTCTTCTTTGTCTATTTTTGTTCTTACGGGAACTAATTGATATATGGCTCCAGTTAATTGAAGGTATTCCTTCATCCAAATATAATCGTCATCTGCGAATGCTCCAGGTGAAAAATAAATTGGACGTTTCCAATTGTTTTTTCTAACAATGTCAAGCATCATTAAACGATTTTTGTATAATGCATCACCTTTTATGTCCATATCTATATAAGGAACTATCGAATCGTTGTATTTTGGATTTACTACCTTATTGGCGATAATTTGATTTTTATTTATCGGGAATCGAACTTTGTTAGTTGGATAAAACTGAATTTTTTGCCCATTTTTTAATTCAATTAAAGTTCTTGGGTCATCACTAGAAACGAAATTTATAAATTCATCAATAGGTAATCTTTCTTCTGTCTTCTCATCAAAAACTAAATAATCTCTTTTGCCAGACACGTAATCGTTATGGTTAAACGAAATAGGTATTGGATCAGAGTCATAAGCTTTTGATTTCATTGAATCGATATACCAATCGGTCATTAATAAACTAGTATTGACAATACGAACATCGGTTCTATAGCCTTCTACTTCCTGTAAATACCATAGTGGAAAGGTGTCATTATCTCCTATTGTAAATAAAATGGCATTTTTTTCACAAGAATCCAGATAAGCTCTAGCAGAAGCAGGAGCAGTATATTTGCCAGAACGATCGTGGTCATCCCAGTTTTGAGACGCCATAAGTACAGGTGCAGCAAGCATACAAGTCGCGATTGTTATTGGAGCAGCTACTTTAGGTTGTATAAATGCTTTAATGAAATCATAAATGGCATAAGCGCCAATCCCAATCCAAATAGCAAATACATAAAAAGAACCAACTAATGCATAATCTCTTTCGCGAACTTCAAACGGTCTTTCGTTTAGGTATATTTTTAAGGCAATTCCAGTGAATAAGAATAATGTCAAAACAACATAAAAAGTTTTTGGGTCTTTGCGTAAATGAAAGAAGAAACCAATTAGTCCAAGGATGAAAGGTAAAAAGAAATAAGTGTTTCTTCCTTTGTTGTTTTTCCAATCAGCGGGTAGATTTTCTTGTTGGCTTAGACGAATGTTATCAATAAAATTAATTCCGCTTAACCAATTTCCATCTTTTAAATCGTATTCTCCTTGAATGTCACTCTGGCGACCAACAAAATTCCACATCAAATACCTCCAGTACATATAGCCAAATTGATATTCAATCATAAAAGATAGATTATCCGCAGTAGATGGTTTTTGAATGTCGAGATAATCTCCATATGTTTTTAAAAACTTGTGATAATCATCTAAATCTAAATCTCCAGATCTAAAAGCTCTTCGAAACTCGGTTACCACTTGTAGAAGTTCTTTTTCTTCGGCATATTCTTCTTTAATGCTAAATTCAATCGGAGAAGTAAACTTCATGTAATTTACTGCATTGTCAGAACTCCATAGTCTAGGAAGTATGGCTTTTTGTTTGTCGTCTGTATTTTGACTTGCATTTTTGAAATTGTTTACAATGACATATTTGCCAGTTTTGTAATCGCGTTCGTAATTAGGTTTTTCGTCAATATATGGATTGTCAGGGTCTAATCCAGCATAAGTATCTGTAAATTGAGGGCCGTAAAATAGTTTTTGCTCACCATATTGCTCACGATTGTAATATGCTAAAACCTCTCTGGCATCCGAAGGTTTGTTTTCGTTTATAGGAGTGTTTGCGTTAGCACGGATAGGTAACATTAACCAAGTTGAAAAACCAATGAAGATAAATAAAATACAAAGTATAATCGTATTGAAAAGAATTTCTCCTTTTTCACGAGTGTATTTTAACCCAAAATAAAAGAAAGCTATTAGTAAGATTATTACAAAGATAGTTCCTGAGTTGAAGGGTAATCCTATGTTGTTTACCATAAAAACTTCAGTGATACCAAAGAAAGACATTGTCCAAGGGAGTAATAACTTAAATATGAAAAGTAAAATGGATACTACTACAATGTTAGCAATGATAAAACTGTTTATGGTGATTTTTTTGTAATGTTTAAAATAGTATAAAAAACCAATAGATGGAATTGTAAGTAGTGCCATAAAGTGCACACCAAATGATAATCCAACTACCAAGCAAATTAATAACAGCCATTTGTTTCCTTTCGGATTGTCCATTTCTGCTTCCCATCTTAATCCAAGCCAAAATAATAATGCTATAAAGAAAGTAGCCATAGCATATACTTCTGCTTCCACAGCATTAAACCAGAAGCTATCAGAAAAAGTAAATGCTAATGCTCCTACAAAGGATGCTCCTAAAATTGCAATGTTGTTATTTTGATTTAATTCGCTAAATGAACCAACGATTTTTCTTAAAAGTATGGTTGAAGACCAAAACAAAAATAAAATGGTAAATGCACTTGAAAATACAGACATCATATTCACCATTAGTGCAACTTGAAGCTTGCTTGTTGCGAACATAGCGAAGAAAGCGCCCATCATCTGAAATAATGGTGCTCCTGGAGGGTGACCAACTTCTAGTTTTGCTGAGGTGGCGATATATTCGCCACAATCCCAAAAACTCATCGTTGGCTCTACTGTTAGGCTATAAACTAAAAGAGCGATAAAAAAGGAAGTCCAACCTAGAATGGTATTCCACTTGTTAAAGTTAAATGACATAGAAATAGTTACCGTTTGTAATTACAACACAAAGAAACTATTTTTTTATCTAAAGAAAAGGTTAAAAATAAAATTTTAAATTTTTTTCTTTAAAAATTTGCACAAATAAAAAATCGTTGTAAATTTGCACTCGCATTACAGAAGTAATCACGGTTACAAGAATAATGCAGGTTTAATGGTCTATGGTGTAATGGTAACACTACGGTTTTTGGTGCCGTCTTTCTAGGTTCGAGTCCTAGTAGACCAACAAAAGTAAAGCTCTCAATTTTGAGAGCTTTTTTCGTTTTACTATATATGACAAAAAAAGAGCTCGAATTTTTTAAGGTTCAAGCTAAAAAGGCCTCAAGCTAAAAAGTTGTGGATTTGATAAATTAGGCATATAAATTTGTAAGTCTAAAAAAGAAAGAATTCTAGGCTCAAGCCAAAACTCCCACAACACAGGTTACACAGAGTCATGCAAAGGAAAGCGCAAAGTTTTATAAAGTTGTTTCAGCCTCAATTTTAAATTCTACCTTCCATCTTCCATCTTCCATCTTCCAAAGGTTGCTGAGCTTGTCGAAGCGCCATCACCCATCTTCCTTCATCCAAAGGTTGCTGAGCTTGTCGAAGCACCATCTTCCATCTTCCATCTTCCAAAGGTTGCTGAGCTTGTCGAAGCACCATCACCCATCTTTCATCATCCATCTTTCTTTTGAGCTATAAAAATGATTCGTCTCTAAAACAAAAAACCCACTCTTAGAGTGGGTTTTGTTGTGGTACCTCCAGGAATCGAACCAGGGACACACGGATTTTCAGTCCGTTGCTCTACCAACTGAGCTAAGGTACCTTTTGTTTTGCTTTCGTTTGAGCATTTCTGCTTGCTGATTGCGGGTGCAAATATAGAACCATTTTTCATTTATCCAAAACATTTTTTTAAAAAAATCTATTTGTACATTTGTCAAAACACATTTTTAAGTATGATTTTAGCTGTTGATGTAGGTAATACAAGAATTAAAAGCGCTGTCTTTGAGAATAATACGATAAATGAAATCTTTATTTCTGAAAAAGAATTTTTTTTTACTTCTATCGAAAAAATTTTAAATCAATATTCAAAAATTGAAGGAATTGTCATCTCGTCGGTAGGAAAAATAGAAAAATCAAACTTTGAATCACTTCAAAAAAGAACTAAAATCCATTTTATAGATAGAGACAAACGCTTTCCTTTTAAAAACAATTATGCTTCACCGCAAACTTTAGGTATAGACAGAATGGTTCTTGCTGCAGGGGCTGTTTTGCAATTCCCTAACAAAAACAGACTCATTATAGATGCAGGAACGTGTGTCACGTATGACTTTATTGACGAAAACAATGTTTATTATGGTGGTGCTATTTCTCCAGGATTCCGACTTAGGTATGAAGCAATGCACCATTATACCGCAAAGTTGCCTTTATTAAAACTTGAGAATCCAGAAAACATTATAGGAAACTCAACTTCCGAATCTATGCACTCGGGAGTAGTGAACGGATTAACCTTTGAAATTGACGGCTACATAAATGCTTTAACAAAGCAAAAAGAAAACTTTATCATAATTTTAACGGGAGGAGATGCTATTTTTTTGGCTAAACGATTAAAAAATACCATATTTGCCAATTCAAATTTCTTATTGGAAAGTTTGAATAGTTTATATCAATTTCAAAACAATGATTAAAAAAATAATTCTAGGAAGTCTATTCCTTTTTTCGCTACAAACATTTGCACAAGAAGGCAGCGCTTCCCCTTATTCTTTTTACGGAATAGGAGATATGAAGTTTAAAGGGTCTATCGAAAACAGATCTATGGGAGGTATGAGTGTTTTAGCGGATAGCATTCATAACAACTTACAAAATCCAGCTTCTATTTCAAGTTTAAAACTCACCACTTTTTCAGTTGCTGGAACACAAAGTTTTATCACTTTAGAAAATGCTTCGCAAAGCGAGAAAGCAAAAAGAACTTATCTAGACTACTTAACTCTTGCGATACCTGCTGGAAAAAAATGGGGATTCAATTTTGGTTTAATGCCTATTTCATCTGTTGGATATAGAATAGAATCTACCAATACATCAAACGGAGAAGTTTTACGTTTTAATGGAAAAGGTGGTATAAACAAAGTTTTTGCAAGTGCGGGTTATGAAATAAATAAAAAATTTAGCATAGGGGCAGAATTAGGTTATAATTTTGGTAAACTCGAATTCAATACAGCTTTCTACAAAAATTTATCTATACAATCTGGAACTAGATTACTAACCACATCAACAATTGGCGGAATTAGTTTGAATCTTGGTGCATTGTACAAAACCAAAATAAATGATTTAGATTTCTCATCGAGCTTAACATTTTCTCCATCAATTAACCTGAAATCTAAAAACACAAGAGATTTTGCGCCAGTAGAATATACAATTAGTGGTGCAGAGCTAATCGTAGGAAGTACTTATGACATTCCTACAGCAGATTCTACAATAAAGCTTCCTGCTAAATTCTCTTTAGGTGCAGGTGTAGGGAACATAAAAAAATGGTTCGTAGGATTTGAATCAAATTTCAATAGCGCAAGCGATTTTGGAAAAATTTACAACAACTCTGCAATCGAAACTTCTTTTGAAGCCTCTCAAAAGTTATCTATAGGAGGATATTATATACCTAAATACAACTCTTTTTCAAATTACCTTGAAAAAGTTACTTATAGAGCAGGTTTAAGATACGAAAACACAGGACTGATTCTAAACAAACAATCTATTGCTGATAAAGCATTCACATTAGGACTAGGATTACCTATACCAGGTGGCTTTTCAAACATTAATATAGGTGTAGAATTAGGAAGCAGAGGAACAACTAATGCAGGCTTGATAAAAGAAAATTACACAAATATCTTTATAGGATTATCTTTCACCGACAGATGGTTTATTAAACGTAAATACGATTAATTTTTTTCTGAATGAAGAGAAGAAAAATGATATTACAATTAACAAAAAAAGTGATATTGCTATTAGCGGTAGCACTTTTTTTGTTTTCTTGCGAAAATAGCCTTAACACAGTTAGAAAAAGTACCCTTGTGGAATTTAGCCCTATAGGAGAAGCAAAAGATTTAAATTTAAAATATACTGATTCTGGCAGAATAAAGGCAGTGTTAATCTCTCCTCAAATGTTAGATTTTTCTCAACTAGAATTCCCTTATACAGAGTTTCCTAAAGGAATTAACCTAACTGTTTATGACGAAAAAGGAAATAAGAGTTTTGTAACTTCAAATTATGCCATTTCATACACGGGCTCAAGTCTAATAGATTTAAGTGGCAATGTGAAAATTACTACTCATGACAATAAATTATTAGAGACAGAGCAAATTTATTACGATCAAAAAAACGAATGGTTTTTTACCCAAAAACCATACAAATACACTAACAAAGGAAGTGTTATAAATGGAGTAGGAATCGATTTTAGTAAAGATTTCAAGACCTTAGACACTCAACAAATTAACGGAGTTTACAGCTTATAAAATTTTACAAAATGAATTATTTAAAATATACGCAGTACGCATATCTAGTAGCAGGAATAGTTTTTATTTTTGATGGTTTTTCAAAATTAAATGACCCCGCAAAAACCCCTTATCTAAGCTTTGCATTTGCTGCAACCGCAATAGGATTATTTTTCTTTCGAAGAAAATTTGCTAAAAAATTTGAAGATAGAAATAAAAATCAATAAAAATTTTAATCATAAAGTTGAAAATAAAAGGTCATATCTTTTATTATTTCACAGATAATTGTATTTTCGCCCACTGAATAAAATATATCGAATATAAAATGGCAGTTTTATCAAAAATTAGACAACGCTCGTTACTTGTTGCAATCATTGTAGGATTTGCATTGCTTGCTTTTGTAATAGGTGCATTAATTGAAAATGGAGGTTTTAAATCATCGTCAAAAGATGCAGGAACAATTAACGGAAACGACATCCCTTTTGCTGACTTCAGAGAAAAAGTTGATGTAGCACAAAAAAGCCAACAAGGAATGTCTATTACACAAGCTTCAAATGGAGTTTGGGAACAAGAAGTTAAATCTATTCTCCTTGACGAACAATTTGAAAAATTGGGATTACGAATTGGTGACGATCAATTAATTAATGTAATTAAAGACGATCCACAATTTGCAAACAATCCACAATTTCAAAATGCAGCTGGAAAATTTGATAAAGCAAAATTCAATGAATTTTTAAGTTCAAGAAAAAATGCTTCTCCAGACTTTTGGAAACAATGGTTAAATTATGAAAAGCAACTAGCACAGTCAGCTAAGGAGCAAATGTATTATTCAATGCTTAAAGCTGGTTTTGTAACCACTAAAGCTGATGCTAAGTTCCAATATAATTTAGAAAACAATAAAGTTACTTTCGATTTAGTTTCTGTGCCATACACTACTATTGATGATAAAAAAGTAGAATTAACAGACGACGAAGTAATAGCGTTTATGAAGAAAAACCCTAAACGTTACAAAGCTGAAGAGTCTCGTGAAATCGAATATGTTTTAGTAGAGGACAAAGCTTCTCCTGCTGATGAAAAAGTTATTAAAGATAAGGTTAACGGATTATTAAACTCATCTGTAGTTTACAATCCAACAACTAAGAAAAACGATACTGTAGCTGGATTCAAAAATACTACAAACTTAGTTGAATTTGTAAACACAAATTCTGACATTAAGTACGACTCTACTTATGTTTCTAAAAAAGATTTACCTGCTGAACACGCTGAAGCATTATTCAACCTTGCTCCTGGTCAAATTTACGGTCCTTATATGTTCAATCAGTACTACTGTTTGACTCGTTCATTAGGTAAAAAAGCAGGAATTAAAGTTAAAGCAAGTCATGTTTTAATTTCTTACAAAGGTGCTCCGAATTCAAGTGCAACAAGAACTAAAGAGGAAGCTAAAGCTAAAGCTGAAGATATTCTAAAACAAGCATTAGCTACTCCTGCTAATTTCACAATGTTGGCTTTCACTAATTCTGAAGATCCAGGATCAAAACAAAGAGGTGGTGATTTAGACTATTTTTCAAAAGGTCAAATGGTTAAAAACTTTGAAAATTTTGTTTTTGGAAACCCAGTTGGAAAAATTGGTTTAGTAGAAACAGAATTTGGTTTTCACATTATTAATGTAACAGATAAACAAGACGGTGTTCGTTTAGCAATTATTGCTCAAAAAATAATCCCATCTGAAGCTACTAGCGATGCAGCATTTGCTAAAGCTACTAATTTTGAAATGGCTGCTCAAAACAAAGATTTTGCTACTGCCGCAAAAGAAATGAAATTGACTGTAGCTCCTGTTGCTAAACTTATGGCTATGGATGAAGGTATTCAAGGTGTAGGACAACAAAGAGAAATTGTACGTTGGGCATATGATTCAAAACCAGGAGCTGTAAAACGTTTTAATTTACCAACAGGTCACATAATTGCTCGTTTGAAGAAAGTAAATGAAGCTGGTTTATTTCCAGTTGAAGATGCTAAAAATTATTTTGGTTCAAAATTAAGAAATGAGAAAAAAGCTGAAATGATTAAAGCTAAAATGGCTGGAGCGACTCTTGAAGCAGTTTCAAAAGCTACAGGCTCTCCAATTAAAGAAGCTAAAGATGTTGCTGCTGCAGGTTCATTTATCGAATCTATAGGTCCAGAATCTAAAGTTGTAGGAACAGCATTCTCATTAAAACCTGGGGTAGTTTCAGAAACAATTAACGGTAACTCCGGAGTGTTCAGAATTAAAGTTAAATCAACAACTAAAGCTGCTGCTGCTAAAGACTTTAAAGACATCACTACTCGTTTAAATAGTCAATCTAGAGGTTCTGTAAGCGGAAGAGTTTATCAAACTCTTAAAACTGATGCTGAAATCAGTGACAACAGAGCTCAGTTTAACTAAAAATCAACAAACAGTTATATAATACAAAAAAGCTTTCGAAATTTTCGAAAGCTTTTTTGTTTTGCAAAAAGTAACTAAGCTTGCTGAAAAACCTACTTAAAACAAATTTTTATGAGGATTTGAGTTTTTGTAACTATTCATCCATTTATTTTATAATGCCACGAATAGCACAAATTCTTGACCAAAATGCAACCAAATGGAAACTCTAAATTTAAATAAGCACAAATAACCGAGATTTTGCACGGTTCAGAATTAGTGTAATTAAAGCGTAAGCTTATTTTCAATATAATAATTCGTGTAAATTTGTGCAATTCGTGTCAAAAAAGAATGAGTGTTTGTAGGCTGAATAGTTACGAGTTTTTTAGCAAAGCCTAATTATTTGATTTTAGACTACTACATCTGACAGGTTTTTAAAAACCGTCAGGTGTAGTAAAGAAAACGAGTTTAAGTGGAGTCCCTAACTACTATAATAGTAAATATAATAAAGATACTTCTAAATCATTACAAAATTGGTTTTTCATATTTATAAGCAAATTGTTCAAAGCATTTAGCGATTTCTAAAAGCTCTCTGTCACTATGCCTTTTGGAATGAATTTGAATACCTACAGGCATTCCGTTTTGTTTTTTCCCGATAGGTATCACAACAATAGGATGACCTGAAAATGCGGTAGTAAAATTGAACGTTGCCAAAGCTTTTGTATAAGCTACTTTTTTCTCATTGATTATAAATTCCTTTCCTGACAATTGATGTTTAAAAGCTTCCATAGCACAAACAGGCGTTATCCATATGTCATATTTTTCAAAAAAACTGCTATAAACTTTAGTTATCTCATTTTTGCAATCAATTGCTTTTGCATAAGTGTAATTAGGCGCTCTATATCCAGAAGACATACCTTTAGCCCAATTATGGTCTCTATATTTCAACAAAATAAATACGTATAAAAAGAAACTCATAAATGGAATTCTCATGTTATTTACGCCAATCTCAAAACCTATCACTTTATTATATTCTAAATAAGCTTCCTTTTCATCATAATGCGGAGCGTCTTCAATCAAATCACCAAATCTATCTTTCAAAACACTTAAGAAATCTCGAAAAATTTCTAAATATTCTTGATCAACTTCAACATTATTTATAGTTTCTGTATAGGCTATCTTTAAATTTTCAATAGAAAAATCAGTAGTAGAACGATTAAAATTAAGCTTGTTAGAATCTTTACACAAAACATTCATAAGCAAAATCAAATCCTCAACATTCTTAGCCAAAGGTCCTGGGGTTACAATATTTCTATTGCCTAGCGGCTTATTTTTATGCTGAATATGCCCATAATTAGATACTATATTTTCAGTTGGTCGTAATCCACAAATTCCGTTAAAATGCGCAGGCACACGAATAGAACCACCAGCATCTGCGCCTATTTCTAAAGCAGAGAACCCAGCAGCAACAGCTGCTGCTGAACCACCTGAGCTTCCCCCAACAGTTCTAGACAAGTCATAGGGATTATTTGTTCTTCCGTTCCAAAAATTAGTAGTTTGCCAGTCAATACAATACAAAGGAACATTTGTTTTCCCTAAAATGATTGCCCCTTCTTTTTTAATAGCTTGTACCACAAAAGCATCTTCGGTTGCAATAGCATTTCTATAGAGTGGATCTCCATTAGAATTTTTAAGTCCTTTTACCCAAAAAGAATCTTTGATAGTCATTGGCAAGCCAAAAAGACTTCCTTTTGCCAGTCCGCTTTGCAATAGTCTGTCTTTTTCTTTTGCTTCGGAAATAATATCGCTTTTATCTCTTAATTCAATCACCGCATTAATTTTGGGATTATACTTTTCGATATGATTTAAAAAAGAGATTGTTACAAACTCAATGGTGACTTGCTTAGTCTTTATTAATTCTAAAATAGTGGTTGCAGATTCAAATACAATATTTTTCATTTGATGTTTTTATCAAATGTACGACGGCAAAAAAACTATTCTTTTGACAATTGTCAAAATCGTACTTCTGCCCGAATTCTACTAAGTGTTTCTTGCGATATTCCAATATAGGAAGCAATAAACCCCAAGTTTACTCTTTGTAAAAGATCAGGATTTTTATCGACAATTTTTTCATATCGCTCTTTTGCGGTATTAAAAATGATATCTTCCACTCGCTCTACAATGTCAATATATATACTTTCTAGAAAAATTCTTGCAAATTTCTCATACTGTGGCTTTTGTTCAAGCAGTTTCATCCAATCATCGTAACAAATGTAAGAGAGTGTTGCTTCTTCAAGTAGTTCTATATTATACCTACTCTTCTTTCTTTGGATAAAACTATCAACGGCTGTGATTGTTTCATTTTCCAATGCAAAATGAGCAGTAATATCTTTACCATCTTTATGATAATAGGCTCGAGCAATTCCTTTATGAATAAAAAATAGTTTATCACAAACCTTACCTTCTGAATGAAGAACAGCTTTATTAGGTAAATCTTGATGAGTCATTATCATTGAGATGTCATTTATAAATGCAAGCACATTTTCATCAGACAAATTCAACTTACTAAAAGTAAACATATTTTTTTTTAAAAACTTTAAAGAATCATCTCGCTGTAAGTTAGTATAACATCAAATCCTCTTTCTTTAAAATAATTTTTTGGATTTTCTTCTGTTACAACCATCACAAAATCTCCTCCCCAAGCTCCTAAACTTTTTATAGTCCCAGGAAAGTCTTCAAACAAAGATTCTTTAATAGTTGCCGATTCAAGAATATGACTCATAGCTACTTCGTGATGCTCAAGCAGATTAGAAAATTCAGTTATTGTAACTGCATTTATAACTTTTTGGGTTAGCGAATTAAAAAAAGGAAGTTGACTAGCAATATTAACTTGCTTATTATAATAGTTGGCAATAGCATTTCTGCTATTTTGTTTCTGATTCAAGTAAACGAAATAGATTTTATCTTTAAATTCCGGATTAAAAGATACACTTTTAACTGTTGGTTTCTCTTCAACCAATTGATACAATATAGGTGAATTACACTGCGCACAAGCAATGTCATAACCACTGCCTCCAAAACTTTTTTTAAGCAACTCAAACGCATCTATTTGCAAGAATTGCGCAAGGTTGTTGATTAATGTAGAAGAAGTGCCGAGACCCCAAAGCTTTGGGAAAGTTAGTCTGGTTTGGATTTTGTAACCACTAACTCCATCAAGAAAACTAGGATTTAATTTGTAAGCTTCGTGCAGAATTTCAACTAAAGTATTTTTGATACTTTTATTATCATCCTCCGTTTGTTTATCTTTCATAGTTTGAAAAGAAATAATATCCTCAAACCAAATAGTATTATCGCTATCATAGCTAGTCCATACTATTTGATTATGAGTTCCTTCTTCAACATCGAGGTACTGTCCAAATTTAGTGGGCAAAGCAAAAGCTTCGGCTCCATCCAGCACAACATATTCGCCAGTAATGAGTAGTTTCCCGTTACTATAAAATCTTTGCACAACTTTATTTTTAGATATTTTTCAAATTGATAATTTCTTGATCTGTCAAAACTCTCCAGTTTCCGCGTGGCAAATTTTTCTTAGTAAGCCCAGCAAAAACAACACGATCAATTTTTATTGCATTGTAGTTTAAATGTTCAAAGATAGAACGCACTACTTTTACATTTGCCGTTCTAATTTTAATCCCAATTTCTGATTTTGGTTCATTTTCTATATACGAAACCTCTTCGACAAACACACGATGATTATCGATAGTTAAACCCGAAGAAATACGTTCTAAATCTTCAAATTTCAAGTTTTTATCTAGAGAAACTTGATACACTTTTGAAGAACGTTGATTAGGTAGAGTAAATTTTCTAATCATATCGGTATCGTTTGTAAACAACAATAAGCCTGTAGTTGTCTTATCCATTCGTCCAACAGGTTGTAAATTAGCACGAGTGGCATTTCGTACTAAATCTAAAACATTATTAGCATTTACATCATCTTCTTTAGAAGTGGTAAATCCTTTTGGTTTATTTAACAGGATGTATTCTTTTTTTTCAGGGATAACTAAACTTCCATCAAAGTTAACCACATCTCCAGGTTTTACTTTGTAACCCATTTCGGTAATTACTTCGCCATTCACACGCACGTTTCCTGATTGAATATATATATCTGCATCACGTCGTGAACAAGCCCCTGAGTTAGAAATGTATTTATTTAGACGAATTTCATCAGAATTAGTTTTTGTTGCAGGTTTTGATTTTAGTTCCGGTTTAGGTTTCGGTTTAAAACCTTCTTTTTTAAAACCTGATTTAGCTGCGGCACTCGGTCTTTTACCTCCCGCATTAGGTTTACTATTCCCTTTTTTATTATTACTTCTTCCGTTATTCATCGCTACATTTTTTTGCAAAGATAGAGAGAATTAAAAATTATAAATTACGAATTGTAAAATATTTAGAAATGAAGTAAAATTCTTCTATGAAATAATACTGCTGGATCAATCAAAATAATAGAAAACACCCCAGCAATAATTAAAAATTTCAAAACGTTATGCAAGTGAAGATATTCTTTATGAGTTGTTGATTTCCAAAGTTTAATTAAAAAAGAAATTAAAATCATTAAACTCACATAAAAATAAATATCCATATAACCCACATTGAACTTCTCTACAAGAATATAAACTGGTATAATCGTAGCCATTGTTAATCCTGTTATAACTTGTTTAGAAGCTTTTTCGCCAAATCGAACTGGAATTGTTTGATAATCATTTACCATATCACCTTTTATATTTTCCAAATCCTTAATCATTTCACGTATTAGAATAAGTAAGAATAAAAAAGTTGCATGCGCAAAAATCACGTGATAAAAATTTTTGAAATAAAGGAGAATTCCAAAAAATGGCAAAACAGCTAATAAAGAAGCTGTTAAATTCCCAACAATAGGATATTTCTTAAGTCTATGTGAATAATACCATATTAGAAAAATATATACTGAATAGAATAATGCTGCACGCCACGAAATGATATATGCTAATGCCGCAGCTAAAAAATTAAGCACAAAATAGACATGAAGTTTTGTTTTCTGGCTAACCAATCTATCTAGCATCGATTTATTAGGTCGATTAATCAAATCTTTCTCTGAATCGTAAAAATTATTTATTATATATCCAGAAGCTATTGTAAGCGTAGAAGTAAAAACTAAAATAAGCAATCGCCAATCTAGAATTACATCTAAAGCTCTGCGTTCTGGAGCAAGGATAAATATAGACGATAAATATTGCGCTAAAACAATTACAGGAATATTATATCCCCTAACCACCGAGAAGAGGCTAAATATTTTAAGCAATAATAGTTTTGATTTTTTAGTTAGCACAGTTTGTTTTAAAGTTTTTGTTTCAAATTTATAAAGTTGTTTGCTTTTCTAAAAATTTCTTTTCTATTATGTAGTACAAAAGTCAACAATAAAAATAAAAACACACTATAAATACTTGTCTTTATTACATCAATTGTACTCAGTGTCCAACTACTTGGCAAATAATCACGATGTAATGAAGTAATCAATATGATTATTTTTTCTGTTGGAATCAAAAACAAAAACGAAAATAATGCTACAATCGTATTAGAACCTTTTATTTTTTCGAATCTAAATAACTGTGTAAATAACAATGTTTTGAAAAAAAGCAAAAAATAAGCATAACAATACGGTCCAGTTACTCTGTTCCTAAAAGCGTATTGTTGATAAGAATTGCCTGAATAATAAGTGCAAAAAAACTCATTCGAATAATCAAATAACAAGAGTACAAAATGAATTAATCCTATTATTGGAATAACCTTGTAAGCAGTCTTGATTAGCTTATAATTGCTTAACTTACCAACTAAAAACAAGATAATAACTACTAAAGCAAAACCATTGATATAGAAACCAATTTGCTGAAGTAAATAACTAAAGAAAAAATCCAAATCTTTCTAAAATTGATAAACCACTTCGAGTTTATAATCCTTTAGTGATGTTTTTGCTTTTTCTAAGTCTTGTGTAAAACCAAGAATGTAGCCTCCACCACCAGAACCACAAAGTTTAAGGTAATAATCATTTGTATCGATACCTTTTTGCCAAATTTGGTGAAATTGCTCAGGTATCATTGGTTTAAAGTGACTTAAAACCACTTTCGATAATTTTTTAGTATTTGAGAATAATTCTTTTACATCACCGTGCAAGAAATTTTCAACACAAGCATCTGTATATTTTATAAACTGAGATTTAAGCATTTTACGGAAACCTTCTTCTTTTAATTTTTCCATAAAAATATTTACCATAGGAGCTGTTTCGCCCACAATTCCTGAATCTAATAAAAAAACTGCTCCTTTACCATTTGCAACTTGATTTGGAATACCTGTTGCTTCAATATTATCTTTTGAGTTTATGAGAATAGGAATGCTCAAATAACTGTTTAAAGGATCAAGCCCAGAACTCTTTCCGTGAAAAAAGGATTCCATTTGAGAGAAAATTTCTTTTAGTTTAAGAAGTTTTTCACGTGTAAGATTTTCTAAAACTGTAATTTTATCGATTGCGTATTTATCGTACACAGCAGCTACTAATGCGCCACTACTACCTACTCCGTATCCTTGCGGAATACTAGAATCAAAATACATTCCAGCTTCTACATCTTTACTTAAGGTATCTATATTGAAAGTCACTAAATCTGCTTGTTCTTGTTGCAAATCGATCAAATAAGAAACAAATTTCTTTAAACTTTCATTAGACTTTAGCGCATCAGATGAAGTATTATTATCAATTTTAAGAGCTCCGTTGTAAAAATTGTATGGGATTGATAATCCTTTAGAATCTTTAATAATTCCGTATTCTCCGAAAAGTAATATTTTTGAGTAGAAAAGGGGACCTTTCATAAGCAGCTATAAATTTAGATATGAAGTTACATAACTTCTGCAAAAGTACAAAATATTTAATCAGAAATCTTGTTTGATCAGGGCATTCGCTTTTAAAAATATTTAAAAAATTTTGAAGAAATAACCACAGATGCACAGATTTTATATTCAGTTTTTTAGAAAATTAATTATAAAATTATCCGCTTCGCGGAAATAAATATTAAAGTTTATATTTTATCCAGTCATTTTAATCTGTGCATCCTTTAGATTAGTTCTTTGAAAAAATCGTAAATTATAAC
>JASGCW010000164.1 GCA_030053945.1 Limnohabitans sp. | reverse complement strand
ATGCAAGAATCCTTGAAAGAATAATAAGAAATATAGTATTTTCTGGAAATTTCAATAAAAAAATTAATTTACCTTCTCTATATAACCACATACGCGAAATTGGTTTTGTAAATGATACTATTGCCTCATATGAGACAGAATTATTTCCAGCCTTGATTTGTAACATTAAAAATAAGAAATGGTCAATTTCAATTTTTCAAAATGGAAAATATCATATGACAGGCTTTAAATCTTTAGATGAAGCATCAGAGTTTTTAAATATTATTCAAAAATATGTAAATACTTATAATATGCTTTAATAAAAGAAAAATTTTATAAGCTTGAAAAATGTCCCGTTTTTAAAATTAATTGTTTTCTCATTTTGTATTTGTTTTAATAAAATATCGGACAAATCTTTAGTATTAGGCTGCTTGAATTTAAAATTGAATAAATCACTAATGAAATCAATTTCTTCTTTAATTACACTGCAGCCATCTTCATTACAATTTCCAAAACCTGTCAAAAAGTTTGCGGCTAGTGCTGAATATAAATTTACTTCAACTCCATTAAAATTTTCGAATTTATTTTCACATTTATTTTTATTTTTATCACAAGGATCGCATTGTAATCTTTTTCTTATTTTATCAAAAGTTGTGTATATTATAGCTTCAATAATAGTATCTTCTAATGCATCACCAAGATCTCTAAAATCGTATAAAATTTTTATATTTTTCAAAAAATGACGTACTTTAGTAGAATATATTGCACTTGGTAAGAAAATTGAATAATTCTCTGTTCCATAAATTTGATTTATTTTTATCATATCTTCCTTTTCTATTTTAAATCGAGATATTTTGTATAAAATTTCATTTATCTTTATATTTGTACAGTCATCAAGTAAAAATCCTTCTATTGGTAAATTCAAAATAAAATTAATAAATTCTTTTGATAGAAGTATACCATTATTAATTGCTTTATTTTTAAAATTTTTACATAAGTAAATTTCAAGATTTTTATTTTCATTTAATCTAATATCAAAAAATGAACCATTTGTATATGATCCATCAATAGGGTATTTAAATAAAATATTTGAAGTCATTTTAAATTTTAAATTCAAATCAATTTTCTTATATACCTTCATGTATCCATTTTGTATTTAGATTCTTTTTTAAAACATTTTCATTCACTTTTTGATCTGGACCGAAAAAATTTATAAATTTATAAAAAGGTATATTATTGAATCTACATTTTAAAAATGCTATGCAATATTTTCCACATGATGTTGAAAATGGATGTTGTAAAATAACTGGGTTGTATATCCAACCATTTTGACAATTTTTTTCTAAGAAGAATTTGAATTCATGATGAAGTGGACGCATTCCAAAAGAATCAAAATATTCTCCAAAGTCATTTTTTAATAAAATGAAGGCAACCCAATGTTCACCGGGATCTTTTTCTCTATCAGTATTCACTATAAATCCAATTGGTTTTTTAATCTTATTTGGAAGATTATCTCTAGAATAAACTCCTCCAAAATGACTACATTGATCAAATTCGCTCGATATTTCATAATCATACATTTGAGTTTGAAAAAACTTCACCTAAATAATTAATTTCAATTATATTATCAAATTCACAATATGCAACAACACTGATAGGTAAAGTTAATGCGTTTTTAAATTTAAGCTGCAATCTAAGAGTACCCCTTTTTATTAAATTTGAATGGCCCTCTAAACCGAATCCATCACTATTATCGCTTGAAAAATTAAAACCATAAATTACATAATTTTCTTTTTTAAAATTTTCTAGTGTTAGATTTAGATAAGGATCTGTATTAAATTGGTTAAGTGTTTGATATAATGAAATGTATTCTCTTAAATACTTATTAGTAGAATAATCTGGAGTATAAGGTTTTGTAGGATATTGTTGACCATCAATAAATGCACAAATATAATTTAAATCAAAATGTTTAAAATCATAGGGATCTTTTGTATATGTTCCATTAAAAGCATCATTTTCTACTAAAAATACAAACATTCTTCTTGGAATTTGTCCAAATATCATATTATCAATCCAAATATCATTAACATCTTTCGGAACGACTACATGTTTTACTTCTACTCTTGTGTATGGATATTTTGCAGGTGATATACTAAGAGCTTTTCTATGTGCATTTAACGAGTCGGGGTTAATTTTAGCTTTTTGTATATGAAGAGTCACATCTGATAAATTTAATGTTGCAGAAATATTACCAGGAAGATTTAAATAGAATTTAGGGTTATTCAAGACAAACTCAATTTTAATATTACAACCTCCAAGTAAATATCTTCCTTGGAAAGAAAAATCAGTATGAAGTTTTCCCATCATGTGATAATTTAAAGATTTTTTATAAGAGGAATCAGTCGTTTCAATTGTTGTTTTCCCATCTTCATTCCAAAAAGCTGTACTTAAATGTGAATCTTTAGCGGATTTTGAAAAACCTAAAAATGCTTCAATAAATGCTCTGTATGGATAGTTTTGAGGTAGATTTGATATTTGTTTGTTGTTAATTTCAATATCAACTTGTTTAATCATCGAATGCAATGCATAATTTTTGAAATATAATTTATCTGATTCTGTTTGAGTAATTTCAGTTGCTTTGGTAAAATTAAAACAGCATGTAAACGACAAAAATATATCATTGACTTTTAAATATTCATCATTTGGTGTTGTAAATTGGAAAGTAATTGGAGAAGACGAATCAACTGCAGCAAGAGGTCTGTATTCGGCATCAAGAATTTTTTCAACTGTTAATTGTGTTGGAGGTACACCCCATAAATCAAACTCAGGTAAAGGGGTTATTGACGATAATTTATGTATTGCTTCCATTATATAAATAAATTTTCACTTTTTTTAATTCTCCTTTTTCTTTTCTTATATTTTCTAACTTTTCTCCTTTTAACTTTTAATCCGAGAGTTGAAAGATTTTTTATTTTCCTTTTTCTTATATATTTTTTTCTTCTTTTTCTTTTTCTACCTTCACCTTTTAATAATTTAAAATCATCACCTAAATATTTACTAGCAGATGCATTTATATTTTTTTTTGCTTTTGATTTTACATTTTGAATTGAAAAATCATCAGATTCTAATAAATCATTCGCAAAATTTACTCCAGTTTGTAGAAAATTTTTACCTAAAAATTTAAGCAAAGGAAAAACTGCACCTGATAGAACTTTTCCAAAAAATCCTTTACCTTTCTGATATCGAACCCCATTAAATCCTGCTATTCCATTCCCTGCTTGTGCTATATAATATTTTTCAAATTCACTCATTTTTCCTAAAATGTAAAACAGTTACTACTCTGCCACCCTCAAAAAGAAGAGTTTGACCAGTATCATCCTTTATATCAATTTCAATAGATTGAACTTCATTTCTATCTAAAGCAAAATAGTGAGGATTATCGTATGAAATATGAATAGTTTCTCCATATTTTTTACTTGGCAATCCAATAACTCTTAAAATTCTAGTAAAAGTATCTCCTACTATTGAGGATTTTATTATATCGGTATAGACATATATGACATGAATTACATTATCTAAATCTATATCTTTTTTAGATATTTTTCCTCCTTTCACTATTTTCCCTTCTACTGTCATCTCGTTTTTAGTGTTTTGTAAATTATCTTCTATATCAAATCCAAGAACCTGATAAAGATCTTTTGATAACAATGGAAGAACTGTTTCTCCGTTCATTTCTCCTGGTATAATTATTAATTTTTTACTCATAATATAATCTTCATCGTTTGAAAGTTGTGGAGAAATGAATCCTTTTGATAAAGATTGTCTTTGGTAATGTAAAATTATTTCATCTAAATTTGAATTTATTTTTTCTCTTATTTCATCAATATTTGTATAGATACCTGCTTTTATTGTATTACTGTAGGAAAAACTACGACTATCTGAAAATATTTTAATCGTTTGATCTTCAGTTATATTATACCATGTTTTTGTTATAAGGATTTCAGATAATCTAACTTCCCATTGACCATACAGTTTCAAAATATTTGGTAAGTATGTAATGTAATTTCCAATTGTGTTTTTTAATGTCTTATCTTTTACATTGCTGGGTAAAAATAAATAAAATGATTCATTCATGTCCGTTATTCAATTTAATTTTAGGGTTTGGCATGAGATATCCAATAACACTTGTAAGTAATATGATCCACAAGTCTTTATTACCACATTCAATAGACAAATTAATGAGAGAAGCAATAACTACAATAAAAATTAACAGTATCTGAAAAAAGAATAATATAAGTTGCGATGGTTTAAATTGTGATAAATCCATTATAATTTTCTTATATCTTTTTCTCGTACCCAAGAATTATATTCACTTGAATATCCTAACCATTTCACTAAAAACTCTTTATTTCTATTTTTTACTCTTGATTTAATAATTTTTTCTATGCGATATTCTTCAGGATTAACCTTCTGTATTTGTTCTGGATAAAATCTCTTATCAATTTTTTTATTATTTATTTTAAGTTTATAAAAAGGTTTTTTATATGCTGGTACAATTTTCTCAATGTTATAAATTATATCTTCCCAATTAGGATAATAACTTTTTTCAAAAACTTCAGTTTTATAAGGTATACGAACTTGATCACCAACATTAACGGAAGATCTTTTATTTGCTGATTTAAGCATTTCTCGATAATTTGGAAATCCATAAAGATTTCTAAAAACAATGAAAGCATTATCTCTGTTAATATCGATAGGTTTGAAACCTGTTGAAGAATGCGTAGATTTATTGTAAGATTCTATGAAAAGATTTAACTTATCTAACCATTTTGTTGTTCCTTTTGAGGTAAAATATTTCCACATTTTTGATTTAAGTGTTCTATTAAATCTTTCAACTATTGAACATTTCACTTCGTTTTTTGATGTAAAGTGAATAATATTAAATTTTCTAAATAAATCTTGTACGTTTTTATTTAAAAATTCTTTACCTTTGTCGGTATAAATTTTTTGAGGCACTGATTTAAAAAAGATAATTTTGAAACCTTTTTCTATTGATAAACCAGTTTTGTCTTTTAAAGGAATTGCAAATGCAAATTTTGAAAAAATATCAATGCATGTTAGTATATACTTATAACCATTATTATTTTTTGAAAACTTTAACATTTCTACTAAATCCGCCTCAAATTGTTCATTAGGAAATTCGGCAATCACTTTATTTTTTACAAAAGTTTTTCTTTTTTGAAAATGAAGAGTGTAAGTATTTTGAGTTGATAGAAAATTTTTAACATCCTTTCTTGTAATTGATGGATCAAATTTTTTAGCTTCAAATAACAGTTTTTTAATTGAAGAAAAAGAGGCTGGGTTTGAAGGATCATAATAAATTCTTTTAAGTAGTTCATTCATTATCAGGAATATACCAATTAGGTTTTTTCTTTATATTATCTTCTCTTTCAAATTCTAATTTTCTTTTTTGAGGTCTTCCTCTTTTTGAAACGACCGGTTCAATAAATAAATTAGGAGGTTTTTTTTATTCTCAAAATCATTACTATCGATAATTTCTACTTCTGTCTTTCTTTTTTTAGGCCTTCCTCTTGTTACAACAGGTACATCAATCACATTTTCAGATTGCATATTAGTTTCATTTTTTGAATCTAGCTGATCCTTTTCTATATTCTCATTCGAGATAAGTTCACTTAAATTTTCATCAATATTAAAATCATTGTTTGAAGATAAGTAAGTTTCTTTTGAATTCAAATCTTCTTTATACTCTTTTGAAAGATTTTGTGACATTAATTTTGCTCTTATAGTTTCATTTATAATTAAATACGGAGATATATCTGCTTTTTTTAAAAGTTGAATAAATTCTTGTTCTCCATTTAAAATTTTTCCAGGTGACATAGAATGAATAAGTAAACTAGCAATATCTGTATTTTGAATATATTCACCATTTGAACCTAAAATATTTCCGTTATCGTTATAACCCTTAATAGAAGCAAGCTTTGACATAATTTGTAAGAGATTCACAATTTTAACATTTCCTCTACGTGAGCCTTGGCCTTCTTGAACAGAATTCAATTCTACTTTATTAACGAATTTCATTTGAAAGATTCAATTAAACTTAAAACTATTGGAATCAATGTAGGAAGAAATCCACCACTCTGATGAACAAGTTTTTTCCGAATCCTTTTATTATTATTCTTTTTTGTAAATCCATTTATAATTCTTTTGAATTTTAATAATTTTTTCTTTTTTGAAGTATTAAGTTTAATATTTTTTCTTTTTAAATTTTCAACAATTTCTTTAATTGATTT
>JASGCW010000163.1 GCA_030053945.1 Limnohabitans sp. | reverse complement strand
TAACCTAACCTAACCTATGTAACCTAACCTAACCTAACCTATGTAACCTAACCTATGCATTCGAACCTTTGTAACCTAAACTATGTAACCTAAACTAACCTATGTAACCTAACCTAACCTATGTAACCTAACCTATGCATTCGAACCTATGTAACCTATGCATGCGTACTTTTAGAGCATTTTAAAACCTATGTAACCTAACCTTGCCTTACCTATGTAATTTAATTTATGCATTTGAACCTTTGTTAACTATCCTATGTAACCTTTTCTATGCATTTGATCTCGTATAACCTATGTTATCTTACCTAGCCATTTTGCATTCGTACATTTGTAACATAACCTGTATTTGTAAACAAAATTCCCTATTTAATTTTTCAAAAATAAACTCTATTAATTGCAACCTTACTTTTGTGAATGAATTTTATCCTAACCTTATCTTTATTACTTAATGTGAATTGAACCTATCCCTATTGTTGATTTCAGTACGTACACTACCCTCACCTATTGAATCTTTTAATTAATTAAATACTTTATTATCAATTAAATTATAAATTTAAACTAATATTTTTATATTCTAATAGTTTTCTAATTTGTTCTTTCAAATCATCAATTAATCTTTCACTCATTAAAATGAATATCGAGCGTTGTGATCAATGCCCAAGAGCCCACCCACTTACCTGTAAGTATTATAAAGAATTTAATTTAAACTTATAATAACGATACTTTTTTTAGATACTTGTGAACGATGGTATTATATCATGCATGACATTCAGTTCAAGCCACTGACTCAAGGTATATTATTTTTGTTTTAGTAATTTAATAAATTTTTATTCTAATATAGACAAACCTACTACAACTATAACGCTTGCTACTGAAGAACCTCCTTCCATTAAGTGCAGAAAATGCAAAAAGATCCATTCTTCTAATGGTATGTTATTCTGAGCTTAATTCTTAAAAACTAATCATTTTTTAATTTAGTATCATGTAAAGAGCTGGCAAATATGTTGTCTCAAGACGAATCAAAAGATTCTATTGCTTCAGGTATTTTATAAAAATATTTTGATAATGAAATATATATTAATTAATATTTTCTAAAGTAACAATCATATCAAATGAAGATCCTAAGCCATCAATTTCTGGTGTAATTGGTTTGTTGTCGAACAATGAATGTAAGTAAACTAAGTTGTTTAATGATAATTTATAAAATTTAATGTATTAATTTAGGGGTTTTCGAGCCTTCTTTCTTCGACTTGTCTACACTATCGGGAAATGCCTCACCTAGAGCTCCATCACCTTCAATCCGTCAATCAACTCCTACACCACAATCGTCGCCAATTATGAATATGCCACCATTACCAGAATCACCAATTCCACTTTCTTTGCCAGAACCACTTTCACCACAACAACCACAAATAATATATGAGAATTGTAAGCGAAAGAGAGAAAATGATCTCATTTCATTAAATAATACCACAATCTTTCGTGGTAAACGTATTAAAAAATATGATGAATGTGAGGATGTTGTGTACTGCCCTAGATGTAAAAAGTATATAGTGTCTGAAACTTTTAATTACCACAAAAAACTGTGTTTCAAAAGATATATAGAGAAAATCATTAATTGTTAAAATTTAAATTGATTGATAAATGAATAAAAATGATTTATCCGAATTAAATATTTGTATTTTTATTTAAAATAGTTATCAACTTTTCTGAGTTTGATAATGATGACGAAGGAGATGCTCTATGTCTTGAAGCATTATTCAACTACGGTAAAAATTAATTTATTCACTTTATTTTATTTATAAATTTATTTTTTTTAAAGAGGAGAACTGCGCATTCATGAATGAAGACGATTCGTTTTTAAATCATTTGGACCCTTCTATATTCAATGATATAAATGAAGTTGAAATAAATGGTTTGTAAATATATTTAAACTTTGGAAAGATTTCTAATAATTTTTTATTTAAGAACCAACTAGCTCTGGGTTTACTTCAGCGTTCGAAGTTTTGATGGAGCGATCAAAACGTAACTTTTTGAAAAAAACATTCAAACATCGAGGTTTTGGTATAAATGACGAGCCAACGTTAAATTTTGAACTAATTGAAACAAGTGAAACTGATAACCCAAGATTTCATCAACATTTAATCAATAAGAAGTTTATAATAAATCATAACTTCGATGATTACTTAGATATTTTTAAAATAGAACACGAGATTGATACCTTTTTTAAAGATTTTTTTGATAAAAATACAACATTAGCTGAACCAAATGACATAGTATCTTTAATAATAAAACATGAAGAACTTGATAAGCCTATTTATATCAACTCGAAAATGAGATTATGGGACCCTCAAGATTTTCTTAACAAAGTATTTCAAGTGACACAATCGAACTCAATGTTTCTTTTTGATGGTAAACTGCATATTCAGTTAGTTATTGTTAAAAAACTCACGGGATCAGGAAAACGAAAAGCTCCAATCACTATTGAAGAACATCGTCATAAACAAAAAAAGTTGATTAAGATAAATAATAATGACAATTCTTGCGGTCTTCAGGCTATTGCTCTAAGTAAATATAAACAAGAATATACCAACCCAACAATGCATGAATACGAACTGGTACGAAAAAACTTAAACAATCGATTAGTTAATTTAGCACGCCAGCTTGGAGAGTTTTGTGGCATTGATTATAACACTAAAATAACAAGCACAGAATTAGCGATTATTGATTCCAAATTGAAACCTGAATATCAGATTATTTGCGTTAATGGTCAGTCAAAAACTTATGATTTTATTGGGTTAACATCGGAAAAGAAAATATTTATAGAGCATTTAAATGACCATTACAATGTTATTTTTTCAATGAAAGCATATTTGGGAACTGGTTATTTTTGTGAATCATGTTTTGTAGGTTTTAATAACATTGGTTATCATATTTGTAAAGATGGCTGCAAAAAGTGTCACAGTAAATATAGTTCGAACTGCAATCAAAATGTCATTGAATGCACAAAATGCGGAAGAGATTTCAATGGCTATTTCTGTTTAGAAAATCACATTAAGAATAAAATTTGCTCAATGTATAAGAGATGTAAAGATTGTTGTTTTGAATTCAAAGAAAAGGATGGACATACATGTGGAGTATATAACTGTAAATCCTGTAATGAAAATTATACGGTTACACCTCATTTTTGCCATATAACATCTTTAGATATTGAAAAACTTAAAAAAGATGACAGTGATAATAAGATTTTCGTAGCTTTTGATATCGAGAGCACTCTCGAGACTATAGCTAACAATCAAATACACAAAGCCTTCATTTTAATATCATTTATAGCATGCTATATTTGCTTTGATAATATTGAGCTGACAAAACATTCAACATGTAATATTTGCGGTGAATTTAAAAAAACATTTATCGGATCAGATTGCGTTAAACAATTTGGAGACTATTTATACAATAATCTCGCTAAAAAAGCAGAAAAAGCAAAATCAAATATATTCGTTTTTGCTCACAATTTTAAAGGATATGATGGTCACTTTATTATTCAAGATCTATTCAATAGAAAATTCACTAATGTTTCGCCTATTCTTAATGGAAGTAAAATACTCAAAATTGATGTTGGTAACGTAAGATTCATTGATACTTTAAGCTTTTTTCAACAATCTCTTGAATCATTGCCAAAAGCTTTTGGAATGGAAGAAAGTATTGCAAAAGGTTATTTTCCTTACAAGTTTTTTAGTCCAGATAATACATCTTATATTGGAGATTTACCCGATAAATTGCATTTCGATTATGAAAAACTATCACCATATAAAAAACAAGATTTTGATTCTTGGTACAACTCAAAGAGCTCAACTGTTTATAATATAATGGAAGAAGCAATAAAATATTGTTCAATGGATGTAGAAATACTTTTTAAAAGTTTTATGAAGTTCAGAACATTATTTATTTTAATCACTGAAATAGATCCAATAACAAGAAACTTCACTTTAGCAGCTATTGGACTCGAAATATATCGTGCTAAATTTTTAAAAGAAAAAACTCTTGGTATCACTCCAATTAACAGCTATAAAACTCGTAAACAATCTAAAAAGGCTAATGCTTATTTAGACACAATTGACGAGAACAAAACATTTATAAAAGAATTCAGAGTTGGTCCTTATTATGTTGATGCTTTTGACCCACAAAATAAATATGTTTATGAATATAATGGATGTTTCTTTCATGGATGCGCCTACTGTAGATATCTCACAAAGAAATTACCAGACACCGCAGAAAATAAATCTAAGTATGAATTAACTAAAATTCGAAATGAAAATATAAGAAAAAATCCAAATATTAATTGTGTCATAAATATATGGGAATGTATCGCGGATGATAATTTAAAAAATATGAGTCCAGAATATAATGAGTTCTATCGCAATCGATTATCATTTTACACAAATATAGAGAAAATTGGTGAAGTTTCTATTCGTGAAAGTTTTTTTGGAGGTAGAACAAACAATATTAGGTTTTATTACGAAATCGCTGATAATGAAGAAATCAAATACATGGATGTATGTTCAGAATATCCTTTTGTATTAAAAACCAAATTGTACCCAGTTGGTCATCCTGAAAAAATAACTATGAACTTTGATTACACACTACAATCTTATTTTGGATTCATTAAATGTAAGGTCTTGCCTCCTAAAAATCTCTTTTTACCTGTGCTCCCATTAAGAATCAACAAAAAGCTTGAATTTGTATTATGTTTTAAGTGTGCCAAAGAAAAAATTCAAGAAGATTGCAATCATTCAAATGATGAAAGAGCCTTAATCAATACATGGACATCAGCAGAACTACAAATAGCAGTTATTAAAGTTTATCAAATCGTTGAAATTTATCAGGTTCTCAATTATGAAAAAAATCAAATTCATTATTTACTGATTACATTAACATGTGGTTAAAAGTGAAGCAAGAAGCTAGCGGATGGCCTCATTGGACGACTTCAAATGATCTTAAAGCTCAATATTTATCTGATTATGAAAATAAAGAAGGTATTAAATTAGAAGAAGCAAACATTGAAAAAAACCCTGGTAGAAGATTTATAGCTAAATTAATGCTTAATTCATTTTGGGGAAAACTTTCACAAAGACCAAACATGGCTAAAACAGCAATATGTACTAACTTTTCTGAGTATTGGAAAATAATGAATGATGATTCGATTGAAGTTCTTGGAGAAGATTATCCTAATGAAGAAACTGTTATTATTTCATATAAACACAAAAATGACGATGATTGTATTCCAGGTA
Organism: Limnohabitans sp.; assembly: GCA_030053945.1. Lineage (GTDB taxonomy): Bacteria > Bacteroidota > Bacteroidia > Flavobacteriales > Flavobacteriaceae > Flavobacterium. The sequence continues at coordinate 1,000 of JASGCW010000163.1, read as the reverse complement.
ATACAAGTGTTGCTATTTCTTCATTTGTAACATCATATGCAAGGCTTCATTTGTACAAATGGATGGATAAAATCAATTCTATAAGTCAAGATCGTTTACTCTATTTTGACACAGACTCTGTTATTTTTATTCATAGACAGGGTGATTTTAATTTACCAGTAGGCGACTTTCTAGGAGATTTAACTGATGAAATATCTTCGAACTATGGCCAAAATGCAAAGTGTACTAAGTTCGTATCACTAGGCCCTAAAAATTATGGTTTAGAGATTAACATCAATGGTGAAACTAAAGCTATTTTAAAAACAAAAGGTATTAGAAATGATGCATCAACTCTCGATACCATTAATATAAAAAATATGATTGAAATGGCAAACAATTATATAAACAGGGTAGAAGATATTAGGACCGTGAAGCAGTGGACTGTAAAAAGTGATAAATTTAAACATTTCGTTCATAGTCGATACTTTGACAAAATATATCGCTGTGTTAGTGAGAAAAGACGATTGAATGGCAATTCAACATTACCGTATGGTTATTGTTACAATAATTCATAAAAGATGTATATTTTAACTATTTTCATTAAGTTTTAAATAAATATTCCATATTGTAAATTAAATGTATTCTGTTAATGATTTAAAATTTAAAACACCTTTTACTATGATGGTTGCGGGTCCATCTGGTAGTGGTAAAACATATTTAGTTAGAAATATTTTAAAATATCACTCTATTTTGATGCAATCTAATAATCTTAAAATTGAAGTTATATGGGCATACGGACAGTGGCAGTCATTATATAATCAAAGAGTAGATAATTGTAATATTGAATATATTGAAGGATTGCCCTCTGAATCAGAAATTAGAGATAAGTCTCCTAATTTAATTGTTATCGATGATCTTATGAATGAATTGTCTGATGATATTAAAATGGGAAATTTATTTACAAAGGGAAGTCATCATATGAATATAAATGTAATATTTATAACACAAAATTTATTTCAAC
>JASGCW010000162.1 GCA_030053945.1 Limnohabitans sp. | reverse complement strand
CGCTCTAACAACATTAAAACCTACTTTTCTTAGCACCTCAAAAAATGATTTAGCCTTTAATCATTTTAACTTTTTTTTAACTATTTGTTTTTAGTATTGTCTCATTTATAGATATATAATATAATAAATTTTTTAACTAAAATAAAGCACTATGAAAACACAGTATCAAAATATAGGTAATATCTTATCAAGAAAAGATATGAAAGACTCTGAATTAAAAAAAATAACAGGGGCTTCTGGTAAGAACTCATGTAATGGTAGTGGCAATGGGTTTTCTTGTAAGGCTAATGATGGTAGTGGTTATTGGTGTGATCAGGTTCGTTTTAATGCTATTTTGGAAGACGGATCAATAGTTTACGGTTGTGTTGTGGGTCATGATGCTGGAGCTTGTCCTTATAGTAGCTGTAGTCTTGATTCAGGTCTTCCTGATGCAATATGTATTGGGCATAATCCTGATGGCAAGCATAGGAGATGCTAATCAATATATAATAGCTTCCTGTTATTTTTCTTTCTTTTGTCTTGATACAAAACAAAGAAAAAATAAAGCCTGCCGTAGAGACGATGCATGCCTCGTCTCTACTTACATTGCCTTCCCCATTTTCGATAACCACTTCGTTCGCCTTGTTTTGCAACGCCCTTCCTCTGAGGGCATTTCGGCTATATGTGAAAGGGTAATCAATATGAAATTGAGCTATGTTACCCACTCTTTTCATCATAGAACCAAAAATTATGGGGTAGCCTCGTCTTGTTTTGGTTGAAAATAGTCATAAACAATCGAACCTTTTTTATCCCCGACTAATTTTTGTAATTCTGCTAATGAACTTTTTTTGATTGCAGGGACCGATTTAAAATGTTTTAAGAGTACCGATGCAATTTGTTGACCAATACCTTTTATTTCTGTTAGTTCATTAGGCACACTTGCTTTTTGTCTTAAACTTCTGTGGAATTGAATTCCAAAACGATGGACTTCATCACGGATTCGCCGAAGTAGCAAAAGCGAAGAACTATTTAATGGTAGTACTAAGGGCATGCTGTGGTTAGGAAAATAAATTTCTTCTTGTTGCTTAGCTAAGCCAATTAACACCGGCATCTTCTTTATTGATAGCATGTTTAAGCCTTCCATGGCAGAACTTACCTGTCCCTTACCACCATCTACGATAATGAGATTCGGTAAGTCTTGCTGCTCATTCGTTAACCGTTCATACCGTCGTTTGACAATTTCTTTCATCGAGCCAAAATCATTACTGCCAACAATTGTTTTAATATGAAAGTGGCGGTAATTTTTTTTATCAGGTTTACCATCTTTGAAACACACCATCGCACCTACAGGATAGCTCCCATGAAAATTAGAATTATCAAAACACTCGATATGTCGGGGTAAATCAGGCAATTTTAAATCGATTTGCAGTTGTTTTAATAGGGTATCTTGGTTATCCGATTTCTCCAAATGCAGTCGCTTCCTGTTTTCGTAATGAGCAACTAAGTATAATACATTTTTTTCAGCTAAGTCTAATAATTTTTTCGTTGGGCTATTGGTAGGAGGGGGTACGGTAACTTTTATATCATCTTCTAAAGGATAATCAATAGCCGATGCTACAATAATTTCTTTACTATGACTATCAAATTTTTCTCTGAAATAAGAAAGGCTTTGTGTTAATGCTTCCTCAACAATCGGAAGGAGACAATCATACACTTTGCTATGTGTTTGCACGATTAAGCCTTCTTGTACTAATAGGTAACTGACAAATGCTTTGTTATCAATAATTCTTAAATAGACTACATCGGCGTTGATGTTTTTTTTTGAAACAACAACAGAAGTTGACTGATAGCCTTTTATTTTTTCAATGGCCTGTTTATAGGATTGTGCTTTTTCAAATTCTAACTGCTCGGCGTGGTGCAGCATATTGCTTTTAAAATAGTCTATAACCACACTTAACCGCCCTTGCAATAAATTTTTTATTTGTTTAATTTGTTCTTGATAGCGTTCTTCAGACTGTAAGCCTTCGCAAGGTCCTAAACATTGCTTCAGATGAAAAGCCAAACACACTTTAAATTTTTTATTACGAATATTACTATCCGATAGTCTATACGGACATGTTCGTATTTTAAAATGATCTTTTATAAAATCAAAAAGCCATTTTAGTTGGGTGAGCGAAGTAAAGGGTCCGATATAATCTGAGCCGTCTGCAAATTTTCGGCGGGTTATAAAAACACGCGGGAACCGTTCATTTTTAATGACGATGTACGGATACGATTTATCATCTTTTAACTGAATATTAAAAGGCGGTTGATTTTTTTTAATGAGCGTATTTTCTAGTAAGAGTGCATCTTTTTCACTAGGGACAATTGTATATTCTATATGATGTGCTTGTCGCACCAATTCAAAAGTTTTACCATCCTGATGCTTATTAAAATAAGAGCTTACTCTTTTTCTAATATCTTTAGCTTTACCGATGTATAAAATTTTACCCTGATCATTGAGGTATTTATAAATACCTGGTTGATTGGGTAAGGATGAAGCAATGATTTTAAATTCCTCGTGCGTCATTAATTTTTTGACAATTGTTTATGTGTATCGTACTAAATACTGTTTTGATTGAATTCGTTACTAAAATGAGTTTCTATAATATTTTCCTCTTCATTGGTAAGGTTATATAATTGATAAATTATTTGATCGATTTTATTTTCAAAATAGTCTATTTTCTTTTTTAATCGTTCCTGTTCTTCATGCAAGGTTAATGTCTGCAAATCTTTATTCAGAATCGTTAATTGATTGACATGGTCAATTATATGGATGTTTGCAAAGCATCTGTTAAAAATTATGCAAAGCTATTTTTTTGTTTTGATATATCTAAATCTTTTTTTGAAAATCTTCTCATACGAAATTTAGTAATGCCCCTCTTTTTTATAGTCTCGAATATTCTTTTCCCCTTAAAAATATAATGTAGTAAATTCCACAAAATTCTGCATTAAAAAATTATTGGTGCTTATTTATTTAAAATTAAAATAATGAATAATAATGGATGTGCTTTAATTGCTTTATTGGTAATTGGTTATATAATTGTATGGATTGGGTCGGGTATTTATGCATGGGATTGGGTGCGACCTGAAAGTTTTTTAGGAGCAATTGGATTTTTAATTGTGTGGGCTATTGTTGGTAGAATATTTTTTTTAATTGGTGGATTTATAGTGACACTAATTATACATATTTTTAGCTAAATATTTTTTTAAGGTGCTAAGAGGCTTTAGAGGTGGATAATGGTTAATGGTCAACCAATTCGCCATTTTCAACTTTCAACTTTCAATTTTTTCTGAATAACCGATTACACAGATTTTACTAATTGCAACCAGATTTATTTGGAGGACAAATAAATTTAATAAGAAAAAAGGTAGAGATGAGGCATGCCTCGTCTCTACCTTTTTTTGACAACTATTCTGTGACTGAAGTATAGTGTTTAAGGGTTGCACCCCAATATTATCACAAATAAAAAATTGCAACACTCATTTCGTTAGAGGGTTTTTTAGCTATATGCTCAATGGTAATCAATATGAAATTGAGATAAGCCACCCATCCTTTTCGTCATAGAACCCTTTTTTATTAAGGTTTATAGAATAACGGACGACTAATTATCTTGTACCCAACGTATACCACTCATATGCTCGCACGGTGACGTTGGGCATGGGTCTTGATCGTCATTCGAACATGAACATGTGTCTGAAAGACTCATAGTGTGACCGCATATCCACCAAGCAAAAAAATGAGCACCTGATTTTGTTACGCATGATGGTGAATTTGGAGTTTTGGAGCAAGAGTTGCCAGCAGTACCACTACCTAGAACATTTTTCATTTCTTGTTTTTTTAAGATGCGCCTAAATAATATGATACCTAAATTTTTCAATTGCTTTTTCATAAAAAAGTTATTTTAATTAATGATTAATCAATATAGTATATATTTAATGAATTGTTAAATAAATTTTTTAAAGTTAATCCGGCGCATAAAAGGGGAAGAGTAATGTTTAACTAATTGCACCTTAAAATGAGAATTTTTATTTTTCTTTCTTTTTCTGAATCACCGATGACACCGATTAAGCCGATGACACCGATTTTATTTGTAATTGGCTGAACCTGAATTTTTAGAATTAAGAATTGGACCGAATTAACTTTTTTCTGAATCACCGATGACACCGATTTTACTAATTGCATCCAGATTTATCTGAAGGACAAATAAATTTAATAAGAAAAAAGGTAGAGATGAGGCATGCCTCGTCTCTACCTTTTTTTGACAACTATTCTGTGACTGAAGTATAGTGTTTAAGGGTTGCACCCCAATATTATCACAAATAAAAAATTGCAACACTCATTTCGTTATATATCCCTTTTTCACTCTCTAACGACATTAAATCCTACTTCTCTTAGCACCTCAAAAAATGATTTAGCCGAACTTAAAGAACTTGACAGAATTAGATTTAAGACACAATCAACTTATCGAAATACCCAGCGAAATTGGAAACTTAAAGAACTTGACTATTTATGGTTTTGATGAACAAAAGCATTAATCATAAAATAAAAAAGTTTACATATTCTTTTTTGCCCGCTTTCTCTTTAAATCCTACACTCAAAGTGTATCAAATTTAGGGTGTCAATTAAAATGATACAGTTTAAGCGTAAAAAAAATGTGGAAGAGATGTATAAGATTTAGAGTATAGTCTAAAAATGATACAGTAAAAAAGTCTCTGAAAAAGATGGAACTACCTTATGAGACTAAGAGAAGTCAATGAAATAGTTGTCAAAAAAAGATTATTAATAGTCATGGGTTTTCTGGAAAAAAAATTAAAAATCAATTGCCCCCAGATAAATCTGGAGGCAATTAGTAAAATCTGTGTAATCCGTGATTCAGACAAAAACAAATTGAAAATGGATAATTGGCTGTCCCCCGCCTTGCACTTTAACGGGGATTGGACTAACAATTAAATGTATTGAGCCCGTTTTTCTCGAGCAAACAAACAGATATAGGTGCATAATATACAAACAATACCAGCAACAGGCAATAACCAAGTGGTAGTAGTGTTAAAATTATATTGATACCAAGCAGTGGCAATAAAGAAAAACAGTATCGTACAAAATGCCCAATCTTTTTTACGAGATTTTTTATCTTCTAATGGTAGCTTTTTTAGTAAGAAAAAATTATAGTCTTTCTTTGATAGATTGCCATAAGTTCTTAGCAAACAATATACAATAAAACATGAATAGAAAATATATTCCACAATAGTAGTATTAAAATTTGCCATAAAATAGATTTTTAAAATTTACAATTTCTTCATTGAGCACTAATTAAAAACTATACTCATGCTTTAGGCTCAGATGCGGTTCTGATTTAGGTCCGAATACACCACAGCCCATAAAGCAAGTTTCTAAAAGGAAGGGGGCATTCGCACTACCAACACAGCACATTACTGCACAAGCAACATACCAAAAGCATTTACCTAGTGCCCCCCCCACTAATTTCCTTAGTTTCAAATCGAGTTAATGATGCACCTAAATTTTCAAAATTTTGTAGTTTCTTTTTCATAGGTTTAAAATTTTTGTTATAAAACCAATACAAATCAACAGAAAAAGGTAGTATTTTTTAATTAATTGAAAAATAATCTTTTGACATGTCGGTTTAAAGATATAGCCACTAATTGTAATATCTTAACAAGCATTAAGGTTTAATTATATACAAGGGTTTAAAACAATGACCAGCAAAAAATATATTCGTAGGAAATGCAGGACAACAAGGTTAATCAGCATTTTGCACCAAATAGTTTTTATGAAGATGTAATAGACTTATACAATTTTGATAGACATTTTAGAGTAATTATTTGATTCTATGACGAAAAAGGTGGGCTTAATTAACAGTTAATAGTCAACTAATTGCACCTTAAAAAGATAATTTTTATTTTTCTTTATTAGTTTTAAAGATGATAATTTGCTGTTTTGTAATGTCATTTTTCTTTCTTTTGTCTTGATACAAAAGAAAGAAACAAAGAAAAAATCAAGCCTGCCGTAGAGACGATGCATGCTTCGTCTCTACTTATATTCGCCTTCACCATTTTCGATGGGCACTTCGTTGGCCTTGTTTTGCAACGCCCTTCCTCTGAGGGCACTTCGGCTATATGCTCAAGAGGAATCAATATGAAATTAAAATAAGTTACCCACCCTTTTCGTCATAGAGCCTAAAATTTCATTTTGGCGGTATGAGCCATCTTTAAAAAAACAATTTTTAGAACCCACCTTAAGTAATTCTTAAAAAATCCACCTAACAAAATAATTTTTTATATTTGCACCAACAGAAACTAACTGAAAGCCTTCT
>JASGCW010000161.1 GCA_030053945.1 Limnohabitans sp. | reverse complement strand
TTTTCAGAAATTATACAATAACCGATGTCAATATTTCCTCTACAGAATACAAGCTACAGCCGCAATATTTTTTACTTTCGATGGAATACAGATTTTAATATAAATTAATATCTAATTGATTGCAAAAACATGTTTTTCTTTACCAATACTCACCAAAATCACCATAACCCCCACCTACACGTAAATACGCCACAAAGACTGGAATATGCCATCAACAATGTTGTGAAACTATACAGATAAATAACGTAGAGACGAGATTTTAAAAACACTTTTCTATCGGTTGGTGGCCTCACCTACCGATAGAGAAATATAAAAAACAATCACTTACATACATATAGTTGCAGCTTATTTAAGAAAAAATACCTACCTAGGTAGGTATTTTTAAAACATTATAAAAAATTAACTAGTAAATAGTATTGATTTGCAATAATAAAAATTAGGGCCAAAAAATATCTACCTAGCTATGTATTTTTATATACTCGGCTTGCCTTAGTTTTATGGTGTTGAATAGGTAAGGGTGTACAACTTATGTATGCAACACGGTTAATGGCCATTAACACAAGTGCTTTCCTTAGCACTTAAATATAGTATGCTGAACAACCAACCCATGGCGATAGACAGGTGAGGGAAATTTTAAATAACAAGAAAATGAAAAAAACATTAAAAAATTCAGGAAAAGTGCTTGCAATTTTTGCTTTAGTTGTTGCACTATTACAAATTTCAAAACCAGCAAAGGCAAAACAACCAGCTTGGGGTTGCACTTACACGGGCTCGTATGCTAGTGGCTGTATTTACGGTGGCTATTATATAATGAGATGTCAGTATGGTTCAACAAGTTGTGGCTATTATGTTGCTGCCTTAGAGCAAGAATAATCTAAAAAGTTATCGTATAATAGACTTTAGTATCAAACATATTTACATAAATATGCATAATGTATTGATATTAAAATGTACTATTTCTACGATAACTTTTATTTTTTTTAATACTAAATTTAAGTTTAATGAAAAACACATTATTACCTTTAACGCTGCTTATCAGTTCTGCAATTTTTGCAGGATGTTATAATGCCGACAAAAAAAATATACCTAATGATACAATTGTATTTAAACAATTTCCAAAAAAAATATCATTAGAATTTAATAACGCATTTCCATTTAAAGATGGGTTTGTTAGGCAAATAAGCTTAAACAAGAATTTTTTGTTTTTAATTAACTTGAAAGAGAGCAGTAATTATATATGCACAAAATACGACTTAACAAGTAAAAAATTACTTCAATCTTTTATACAAAGGGGAACTAAAAAGACAGAATTTATTGCTCCCTTATCTGCTGGGTTATTAAATGATAGCACTATGTGGCTTCACGATGTTGCTTTAGCAAAAATAGTTTTAGTTGATATTCCAAAAAATAGCAACATAATTGATACAATTAGTTATAAATATTATAAACTAAATAACTTGTTCTTTAGTACACAATTAATAAATGACTCAACCGCTATTGGTGCAGGTGCACACCATACCGAATATAAAATTCAAACCATCAACTTAAAAAATAAATCTGAAACAGATGGATTTGGAAAGTTTAAAAATATACCTAACGATTTTCCCTACAATGCCTGGAAGCATGCGCATGAAGGATTTTTATTTTTAAAACCAACAGCAGATAAGGCAGTTCTAGCGTATAAGCTATTTAGCGAATTTGAACTTCTTGATCTTACTACAAATACAAGTAAAACCATTAAAGGACCTAGTGAGATTGCATTAAAAGTGAAGCCAATTACAGTACAAGGTAAAAGCTATATTAGCACAGATAATAGCACTAAACGTGCTTATATAAATGGCTATTGCACAAATAAATTTATCTATTTATTATATACAGACAAATATGAAATGCAGCCTAAAAGCGACCAAGGTAACAAAATTTACGTTTTTGATTGGAGCGGAAAACCAGTTGCGCAACTAAATTTTAATAATAACATATCTAGTTTTGCAGTTACAGAAAATGATGAAGATATATATGCATTTGATCCTGATACAGAATTTGTGTTAACAACAAAAATAAACTTGTAAGATGCACCTAGTTATAAAAAAAATCTTGACAATATTCTTTTTATTGTTTGTTTTTTCTTGTAATCAGAATAAAAAAATAGATGCCATTGATACAAAGCAAATAAACTTAACAGATTCTCTTGAAATTTATAATCCAACAAAAATTTCATTAACAAACAAAAAACAAGTTTTAGAAAATCCTTCACACAAAGTTTATACGTATCTAAATGTTTCTTGTTCTAGTTGTTTGTTTGAATTAAATGAATGGTCAACAATTGCTCAAAAATTTAAAGAATTAAATACAGAAGTGATTTTTATTTGCTATTCTAAAGATAAGTTTCAGTATTTTAAATATCTCTACGAAGATGACCAAATAAAGAGGTTACCATTTCCTTTTTTACTTGACAGTAATGATATTTTCCTTAGAAATAATAGTATGTTTAAAAAATATGAATTGGGGCAGGTTTTCTTAACAGATGCATCGGGTAAAATAATATTAAACGGCAACATTATTCACTCCGAAAACTTATTAAACAAATACTTAACTTTGATAAAAAGAAACAAATGAAATTTTACTGCTGGTTTTTATTGTTTTTAATACACAAAAAAATAGGTTATTCGCAAACAGAAGAACCTATACTTTTTGCCGTTGAATATCAATTTATACATGTAAACGATACCAATAATAAAACACTACCACTTACAAAAAACATGTTACTAGAAGTAGGAAAAACAAATAGTAAATATGAAAACTTTAGTTTAACCCTGTTAACAAAAAATACCAAATCTGTAGACGCTACATTACTGCAAGCTGACAGCAAAGTAGTAACTGGTGGTCCCGTTGCATTAGTTACTAGCGATGCAATGAATTCAGAAACACTTTATCAGTTAATAGCCCAAAGAAAATTGATAAAATTGGCTAATTTAGGAATACAGAGCTATAAAATAGAATTGCCATTAAATAAATTGAATTGGCAAATTGAATCTGACAACAAAACTATTGGCACATACAAATGCCAAAAAGCAATTACAACTTTTAGTGGCCGAAAATATACTGCTTGGTTTAGTATAGACCTTCCTTACCAAAATGGCCCTTGGAAACTATGGGGTTTACCAGGCTTAATTTTAGAGGCTTATGATGAAAAAAGAGAAGTGCAATTTTTGTTTAAAAGCGTACATAGGCAGTTTATAAACGAACAAATTAGAAACGAATTTTTCAGACCTATAAAAACAACAGAAGAAAAATTTTTAAAAGCAACACAACAATTTGCCCAAGACCCTTCGGGAACAGTTCTAGCTAATCTACCAACAGATGAAAAATTGTCTGTTCCTGTAATTTATCAGGATGAAAATGGAAGAATATTATCGGGTAACGATGCAAAAGCGGCTATTAAGCGTAAAACAAAAAAAATTGTAAATAATCCAATAGAATTATAGACATCTTGAAAACGTTGTACAGCCTTTTATATAACATTTTTAATAAATTACGTATCAATAAATTTGTAATTAAATTTATTTTTTCTATTCTAGTATCCCTCCCTTTAAAAACTAAAGGTCAACAATTCTTTATAAATGGTACAGTTAAAAGCAACCATTCAGGTAATGCTATACCTCATGCATCTGTAGTGGTTAAAAATAAACAAGCATTAATTACACAATTTGACATCACTGATAACAACGGAAAATTTCAATTAACCATCGATAGTTTTAAAGTATCAGATTCTATAGAACTTGTAGTATCTGTATTAGGGTTTCAAAAAAAATCGTGTCTCATTAGACAAGATATTCGTGTTTATGACTTTTTTTTACACGAAAAAGATAATCTTTTAGATAGTGTTGAAGTAAAAACACGTGTTACTATTAAATCTAACGGTGATACTTTACGATATAACGTTAATGCGTTTTCTAGAGAAGAGGACAGAAGTATTGGCGACGTTATAAAGCGAATTCCAGGCATGAGTGTAGCAGAAAACGGCGAGATTAGTTTTAATGGAAAAGCTATATCAAACTTATATATACAAGGAGATGATTTAATGGATGGTAGATATGGATTAGCAACGAAAACAATATCAAAAGAAACTATTAAAAGCATTGATGTAGTACAAAATTTTCAACCCATACAAGTATTAAAAGATCGTTTATTTACAAATGATATTGCATTAAATTTAAACTTGAAAGATGAAAAAAGTGTTAAGATAAACGGACAAGTAACAATTGGTGGCGGGTTTCCGAATCAATACGATGCAAATATGGCCATAATGCTTTTTAATACAAAAGTGAAATTTTTAAATACATTTAAAACAAATAATAGTGGTATCGATTATAGCCATGAACTTAACTTATACAGTACAAATAATTATTTAACAAATAAAGATAATTTACGACCTAAAGAACTATTGTCATCTGCAACTATTAATAATCCAGATTTGGCTAAAGAAAGATTTTATTTTAATCATGCCAACATAATAAACTTGAACAACCTTTACAATACTAAAGATACTTTGCAATTACGCTTAAACGTTCATTTTTTTACAGATAAAAATACCTTCAATTTTAACAGTTTACTTTACAATTATCTCAATACTGATACCATCGCATTTAGTCAATCGCAACAACTTTTAAACAAATTAATTTCTAGCAATATTTCTTTTACTTTGTTAGCCAATAAAAGTAGAAACTATATTAGTAATAAAATAAGTTTCAATTTTTCAAATACAACAAACTATAGTAATCTCAATTTTAATAACGCTATTTTTAACCAACACCTCAAGAGTGAGATTCATAATTTTTCAAATGATTTTGTTTGGATTCCATTTTTAAAAAGTAAAAATATTATTGCAATAAAAGCATACATAAACTACTATAATCAACCACAACAATTATTAGTTAACAAAGGGATAAATGATTCTGTATTAAATAACGGCATTGTATATAAGACAGTAGACCAACTTGTAAAAATGCCCAGTTATTTTGCCAATGTATCTGCATCATTTACAATTGGTAAAAAACACCTCATTACCAAACAATATGAAATAGGTAGTATAGTAGAAAGGCAGAATTTATTTTCTACCATTGAAATAGAACAACTAAATGGAAGTAAAAACTTTTTTACAGGTGATAAAGGAAATGCAATTTTATGGATAAGAAATAAAACCTACGCATTGTCTACATTTAGTATAAATAAACCTAACTATAAAATAAACTTATCGCTACCCATTGTGTACCAGTCGGTTGAATATAAACAACAAGATTACTTATTAAATAGTCGCTTGAAAAATTGGATATTTAATCCATCTATAAATGCCCAAGTTTATATAAATACAGAAGATTTTTTTTCAGTCAATTATAATTTCAAAAACAATTTTGGTAATATCACAGATATATACAGAGGATTAGTTTTAACTGATTATAGAACTACACAATCGAACAATACCGAATTACAAGAAACTTATAATAATGGAAGTGGCTTGGTATATCATTTTAAGAGAGCAATTAAGTTATTATTTGCAAATGTTGGTGTTACCTACAATCAGGTAAAAGCAAATACAATTGCAAGTACTATTTTATTGAATAATTCGCAGCAAACTATTTTAATACCATTTAACAACAGTCAAAATAGTATTACAGCAAATGCCGAAATTAGTAAATACATCTTTAAAACAAAAACAAAGCTGAATATTAAAACTTATTGGAGTAAAAATTTTTATAACCAATTAATCAATTCTGAGCCAATTAATTTTTCTAATATTAGTACCAGCATTATTTGGGAAATAGATGGTAAAATTGGGGGAAATTTTATTTATAATTATGTGGGAAACAATACCAAAATAGAAGCAAATCAACTAACGAGAAGTAATCAACCAAATATTCAAACACAATTTTACAGATATGATAATAGATTGCTACTAGGATATTCTTCTCATTTATTTCTATTAAACATAAAACTTTCTCACATATACACTTACCAGCAACATAATAATCCAATCGACTATTTATTTACAGATGCCTTACTTCGCTTTAACCTTAAAAAAGCAAAGGCAGATATTTCAATAGAAGCAGATAATATTTTCAATATCAAACAATATCAAATTTTTTCTATTTCCTCTAACCAATTTTCACAAAACAATTATCAATTAAGGGGAAGGGTGCTATTATTGAAAGCAACTTTTAATTTTTGATAACAAAAAGCTGTTGCTTCTATTTTTAACTTTTTTTCTATCGGTTGATGGCATCATCTACCAATAGAGAAATATAAAAAACAATCATCTAGGTAGGTATTGATTTACAAAAAATGTGAATTAATAAATAGATAAAGTCTTGTGGCTAAAGCCAATCAGGAAGTCATTAA
>JASGCW010000044.1:14797-31215 GCA_030053945.1 Limnohabitans sp. | reverse complement strand
AAATTGGCATTATCTCGCTTTTGCTCTTATCTTGCTAAAAGTTTAAATGAGTTCAAATATAAAATTACTGACTATAAAGAAGTAGATGCATATAAGTATTATATAGAAAAAAATCCTTTGTATGGTTTAAATAAATCCGAGATAACAAATGATATAGTAATTAAAGTTGGAAAACCGAAACCTATAACTTTTGAAGAATTAGAGAAAATAGATTATAATGATTCTCTAGTTCATAGTTACATTACAAGTGGAAATGGAGGAAGTTTAAAACCTTATTTGCAACCAGAAGTTCTTTTTAAAACCTTTTCAGACGACACAAAAAAATATCAGTTAAATAATGATGTGATAATTCATAATAAAAATAATGTGATATTATTTTATAACTCTGTAGATTTTGATTATTGTAAATACCCAAGCATAGATATTTTATTTAACGGAGAAAAAACATATTCGAATGTTGAAATTCTTTACCCTTATGGCGCTAAAGAAAGCCCTTTTAGAATAATAAAAGAAACAAATACAAGTGATGTTTTTGTTACTTATACAACTAAAAAATATTACGAAAAAATTCAATCTAAAGAAAAAAGAGAAAAATACCTTAAAGATATTGAAGAGGATAAAGTAAAACAACGCAATGAAATTAGAAAAGCTGAAGCAATAAATGAAATTTAGATAAATTCCCTCCTGAAAAGGAGGGCTATAATATGTTATTAACCAGCAATTTTAAAATCATCTTCATTTTTTAGCTCCTTACAAGATAATCCAGGAGCAACCCCAAAAAGTTCAATAAATTTGGTATTCATAAAACCAAGAAGGTCGTTTGCATAACTTTTTGTTGTAATCAAACAATCGTGTAGGCTATAAATAGGAACTTTGCCTTTGTGTTTTTTGTCAAATTCACGTGCTATAGTATCAATCATTACTTTGGCTTCAAATTGAAAACAAAAATGAGCGAGTTTTTTGTGTGCTGTTTTCTTTTCCCATTTTAAACCATCTAGTCTGCTGTGTTTAGTTAGACTTTTAAATTCGTTTATAAATTTTAATACACTCGGGTAAAAAGTTTTGAAAAGCTCTTGTTCAAATTTGTATTTATAACTTGGTGCAAAAAGCATCGATAATATTCTTTTTTTAGCATAACGTTTTAAATCTTTCATACAACCATCAAAGGAATATCCATACGTTTTAAAAAAAATCATTTGATGGTATTTTATTACTTTATCAAAAGGCAAGCTTGTATTTTCATAAATTGAATTATTAAAAAATTCATTGCTAAATTTCTCATAGAGTTGCCCGCTTAAAATAGCTCTTCCAAAATCCTCAAGTTCAGCATTATCAATAGTTGTCGTGATTTCGTCGAACATATAAATGATAGGAGAATTAGAATATTGAAATTTATTTAGATAGCTTAATTGCTGGTTTTGATACAATTTCATATTTATATATAAGAAATAGGGAACTGCGGATTTTACGTCGATTTCAACTAAATTTTCATTTTCGTAGCGCAGAAAATTTCTTGATTCTTTTTTTAATCTTGAAATATTGGTATGTACCCTGCCATCAGTTTTTGTTTTTAGTGTTAATGAGAATTCGTGATTCATAATTTTTAAAATTTCAAAGGCGTTTTTTATATATTTTTCCCTTTCTGAAAACGGAATTGAATCAATGGCATTTTGCGGATTATGAACTGTTAATTTTTCCCGTTTGAAATGTTTGAGTAAAAAATGATAGTGCAATCGGATATTTTCATTCGTTCTTTGTTTTATAAATAGTACTTTAAACTTGTTGATTAGTTTATAATCTGTAATAGTTACAATTTCGAAACCATTTTCATAAAAATAATCTCGCAGTATATAGCTAAAGCAGTGATTTTCAGAATAAGGGTAACGATTTAAAACATTACCAACTCCGCCAAAATTCTCTACCAGATAGTTTATATATTTATGATAATCTTTGCAAAACAGTTTTTCAAGTGTTTTTGAATAGAGTTCCACTTTTTTTGTGTTACTCTTTTTGTTACTGAATAGGATTACCAAATAGATTAAGAGATAGGCTTTTTCAAAATTGAAATTAAAATCAGGCTTGAAACAGTTAACACGGTTTTCAAGATGTAAGTTTTTGGGTTTTACTATTGTATATGTTTTCATTTTTTTAATTTTTAAAAAATAAAGGTTTAGGCGATGTGAAAACAACGCTTGAATATTAGTTAATAAATAAATTGTGTTAGTGCCTGAAAACGGCTAGAAATAAGCTATGCGCTTGCTTTTAGTTTGTTTAATACTTCGTCTTTGAAATAGTAAACCCTTCGACCAATTTTTTTGGCTTTTAGTATGGCATCACGATTCCATAAAAATAAAGTCGTAGTTGAAACCCCTAACATTTTGGCGGTTTCTTCTCTTGATAGTAAATCAGTTTTGGGAACTGTTTCTTGAGGCGCAAGCGGTAACATAGAAGTAATTTGAGTTAATTCTTCTTTTACCGCTTCTTTAATAAGTTGCTGTAGGTCACCTACGGACATTTGGATTAATAGATTTTCTTTTTGTAATACCATATTTTAAATTTTAATATTTATGGTACAAATAAAATTATAGGGGGAATAGGGAAAAAACAGGGAATTTATTTTTTAATAAAATTTCAAATTTTTACTATCTGGTTGCTTTTTTAAAAGTTTATGGTTTTCTAAAATTCCTTCTAAAAGTTTGAGAGTTTCATTAGAATTATTGAAAGGATAATGCTTAGCGTTCTTTTGAGCTATATAATTAAAGTACTTTCTAAATTGTTCTTTGTTAATATTTTTGTTTAAAGATTGAAAATTAATTACCTCTTCAAAGTCTTTTATTTTCTTTAGGTTATTGCTTCTTTTCTCTTTATAAAAATCAAAAACATAGAAAAAATACAACAGTCTAAAAATTTCTACCTGATTTAAACTTAATCTTTTTAGAAATTTAAAACCTAACTCCGCTAAAGAATTGTTAGATAATATATTTAGAATAACATTTATATCATTATTATTAAAATCTTTATCTCTTAAAAAAGATATGAATTCACTTTTTTCATTTAAAATACTTTCATAAATTTCATTTATTACCGACAAGTTTTTAATCAATGGCTTATTCTCAAAAACAAATAGAAACAATTCATATTTGAATTCGTTTAAATCACTTTCAAAACCAGTATAATCTTTAGTATAGACTATGGTAGTTTCTAATTCTTTAATTTTTGTTATTTGTTTAATTAAAGAATTTTTGAAATTTATATTAAAATTATCATTCTCGTCTTTATTGATTTCAAAGAATAAATAGTTTCCATTAAAAGATTTAATATAATTTGACTTGTAAATATTTTTATGGTGTTCAATAAAATCTAACTTTACTTCAGGTTTTATTAGCTTTGAGTTATAATGTAGTTTTTTTATTTGGTTGTACTCTTTTTTTAAATACTCTGTTATTGAATATTCATAATCTTGTAAAAGGTACTTAAAATAAGATAAAAAGACTGAATTATTAATTTCATTTAAACTTCTATAATCTTCTAAGTATAAATTAAATTGTGAAATATCTAAATCAATTTTTAAGTTCCCGCCATAAGCACATCCATCTTCACAATCATCAGGAAAACCATGTCTATAATTGTCATTTATAAAACTTATTAAATCTTTTTTATCTTGTTCACTAAAGTTAAATAAATCATTTAGTTTAAATGTATTTTTTATCGAATCTAAATCTATTGTTTCTTTTAAATAAAATTTGTAAATATTAGTATCTTTTGAAGTATTAAAACCTTTCAATACCTCTTCTGAATATTTATCCCAGAAAAAATAATTTACTCCTTGCAGTAATTCACTAAAATCTGCTAAAA
The DNA here is from genome assembly GCA_030053945.1 of Limnohabitans sp. Taxonomy (GTDB): domain Bacteria; phylum Bacteroidota; class Bacteroidia; order Flavobacteriales; family Flavobacteriaceae; genus Flavobacterium. The sequence continues at coordinate 27,360 of JASGCW010000044.1, read as the reverse complement.
TAAATGCTATAAAATCAAGTAATTTTTCTTCTGTATTTAATTCTCTAGGATTCATCTATTAAGATTTAGCAAACTCTATTAATAATTTATAATTTTGATTATCTGCTTCTTTTAAAGCTTTAATGTAATTCGTTCTTGTTTCGTTAGCTTGTACAAGGTTACTCTTGCCCCAAGTAAAATAATTGGCATTATAAAGTTTGGTTACTATCAAATCAGCAATTAATCTGGAATGCCTGCCATTGCCATTAGGAAAACAATGTATGCTTACCAAGCGGTGTTTGAACCGTATCGCCATTTCATCCTGTGGATAAGTGTTGTTTTGATACCAAAATAAAGCATCGTCAAGTAACTGTTTTAGTGCCACAGTAACCATATAACTTTTTATACCAATATTTTTTTCTGAATTTCTAAAATTCCCAGCCCATTTCCAAACATCACCATACATTTTTTTATGGAGGTCTTTTATGAATTTTTCACTAAATAACTGTTCAGGCTTAAGTTTTGCACGGAGCGTCCACTCAATAGCCTTTTCAATATTAAGTTGCTCAAATTCGTCTAATTCTTTTCGGGTAGTTATAGAAGGGATTTTTAAGCCTTCCATTTCTTCCTCACTTAATGGCGTCTGACCATTGATATAGTCAATAGTTAATCCCATAAATATTTTGGCATTTCGTATTTAATTTCTTCTGCTTTTTGCTTTATGGCTTTCTGAATACGTTCATTAGAATTTTGTTGGTCTTCTAAAGTCATCGTTATATGTGTGCGTCCTACAATTTCTTTAGCAATTTCCAACGCTCTTTTCTCAATCATTTGCTCTATAGAGCCATTATTAGGAACAAATCCATATACTAAACGCATATCTAAAGCATAAGCCAGTTCTTTTAAAGTATTAAGCGTAATTGTTCCACTAGCTTCCCTCTTTTCCATTTCGCTGATGCTTTGAGGACTTATCTTCATTTTGTTTCCTAATTGGCGTAACGACATTTTTAGAGCGGTTCTAATGGATTTTATCCAACCCGTAGAAGGAGAGATAGTACTTTCAATAGCATTGAAACATTGAATTTTTGCATCTAATTGCTCAATCAGCAACAATCTTTTCTTTTCTTTCATCAGTCTATAAGTTGAAAATTACAAACAAATATAAGCTTATATATTGATATTTAAAAAATATTTTAAACTTATAAGCTTAAAAAAACAAAATAACATCAGCTTATAGACTTAAATCTTATTTTGTTTTTCCCATAAAGCTTTTAATTTCTCTGCATATTCTTTAGGGGTTATCTTAATGTAAGACAGGAACTGTTTTTCTGTGCTATGCCCTGTTATTTTCATAATCGTTAAAGTATCTAATTTACCATAAAGATTAGTTGCAAAGGTTCGCCTACATATATGGCTTGATACAAGTTCAAATTTAGGATATTTTCCATTTCTTTTGCGGTGTATTTTTTTCTTTTTACCGTTTTCTATTATTTCTATTTCATCCATTCGAGCCCCTTGTACCATTTCGGTTAAACCAGCTTTTTCTGCAATGATTTTAATGTAATCATTAAATTTTTGGTCACTTATTTTTCTAGGGAATTCACCGTTTCTTTTATCTAAAATTAATTTAACTTGAGAATGTATTGGAATAATAACAGGAAAATCAGTTTTTAGGGTTGTCTTATTAATAAAACCGTCATTATCTATATTAGCCTTAGATAAATTTAAAAAATCTGAAATTCGCAAACCTGTTCTTAGTCCAATAATAAACCAATCTCTAGCGTTATCTAAAAAGTCTGCTTCAAATTCTGTAGAAAATATTTTATTTATTTCTTCTTCCGTTAAATAAATATCATTGGTTTTGTTAGTTGGGGAAAAGAATTTTGGAGATTTTATATCGTTAGAAGTATTAAGTCCATCTCTTTCCGCAGTATTACAAAACAACTTAATATCATCTATATACCCTCCTATAGTATTGTTATTTAACTGTTGCTTTTTCTCTAAAAAAATTATGAAATTATTATGAAATTCTAAATCTATATCTGAGATTTTAAGTTTTACATTGTGTTCTTTTTCAAAGGCTAAGATTTTATTTTGTGTGGTTATATAGTGCTGTATAGTTCTTGGCTTTATATCATTCCCTAATCGATTTCTTGATGTTTTAGATTCATCAATAAAAGTTGAAATAAAATTGGCAAAAAAAGTCTTATTATTTTCTGCTTCCTTATTTGATTCGCGATTAAAGAAAGCATCAATTTTACTTTTCAACCATTTATTATTTATTATAATGGTTTTATCATTTATTTTAGTGGCTTCATATTCGTTTTTTAGGTAAATTTTAAACTCATTGAGTTTTTTATTTACCGCTATATAGTTAACTTCATTAGTGCTTAAAATTTCTTGCTTTGATTCACTCCATCGTTCAGAGGGTGTTTCAAGTCCTGTTGAAGCTTCTGCATCAAATTGACTACCTTGTTTGAATCTGACGTATATTGTTGACCAATCTGATTTTTTGCTTTTAAGTCTAAAGTTTATTGAAGCCATAATTTAAAAGAGTAGAATTATACTTAAATTTTACCCCCAAATATACCCCTAATTTTTTAAATTAAATAGAATTTAATTAAATTTAACTATGTTTTTCGAGTGTTAAATCAATGCTAAAAACCTGTATTATAAGCATTTTAAAGATTAATTACATTTATTTAGTTTTATAGGTTGCACTCCTATCACCCGCACAAAGCTCAATCTTTTAGATTGAGCTTTTTTATTTTTAAAAAACACAAAAAATCCGAAATTCAAAAAGACAGCATAAAAAAACTCCGCTTAAAAAGCGGAGTTTTTATATTTCAAAAGATCAAAACTATCTATTGGAAAATTAATTTCTTAGAAACATCAAATCCTTGACCTGATAATTTCAAAATATATTCACCTGCACTTAACTTACCAAAGTTAATTTCATTCGAATCGGCATTTATATTTATAGTATTATCATACACTTTTTTACCTGCTAAATCAAATAATAAAACTTTTGTTTCACCATAATTTTTATCAGATAAAATAGTAACATTACCTCTCGTTACCGTAGGATATACTTTAAAAGAATTGCTAACCACATTATTATTCACTGACAATGTAGGAGCTTTAAACTGACCTGAAAAAACACCTCTACCATAAGTCGCTGCGTAAACATTGTAAGCTGTTGGAGTACCAGAATCTGCTTGAATATCCATATCGACTACTTTAACATTACTCATACCATTATATGATTGATTCCAAGTTAATGCTTGAGCAGAAGTTCCAGCAGGATTAAAACCATTAGTAAACCAAACCCCTAATTCTGTACCTACAATCAATTCAGCAGTATTTAAAGGGTTTTGTAATATACATTTCACAGGAATATCAGGTAAATTCCCCTCAAGGCTTGACCAAGTAGGATTAGCAGCTGTACCATTACTAGTATACCATATACTTGTTACACCATAGTTATGAACCGTAACAAAAATCTGATCTTCGGAAGCCCCTAATTCAATATCAGAAACACTTCCTACAATTGGACTTGCAGTCGCAGTTAAGTCAGCCCACACAGGAGTCCCATTCGCACTAGTAACTTTTAAAACTTTACCTGCAATTGTACCCACAAATAAAGTTGTAGTTGCTGTAGTATATTTAGAAACTGTTAATGCACTAGGTCTATTTGCTAATAACGCATTTGTTAATGCAGTTCTCCCAACTAAACCACTTTTTAAATTAGTATATCTCCTAATAGTAGCCGTACCTCCCGAAGCTGTATAATCTGTATACAACATATCCAAGCTAGAGTCTAACGCCATAACAGCAATAAACGCCCCATTTGAAGTAGATTCGCTGTTTATATTTCTTACTGTTCCACTTGGAATAGGTCTATAATTTATATTCCCATTGTATACATAGTTAGAAATATAATATTTATCTGCTCCTTGATCAAATAACGTATAAGCACCATCTCCTCCTTGACTTCTAACAGAAGCATTAATACCCGCAGCAGCTGCCCCAAAATATTGTGTACCATTATCTTGAGCTCCAGCAGCAAAATAATCTCCTGTTCCTAAACCACTCACTGCATTTGTTGGAGCAACACCAACACTATAAAACTGAGTTACATTATAACCATTATTTCTAGCTGTAATTGCCGTAGTAGAAGTTTCTGTTGCTGCAGAAAGACTTCCACAATAATAAACACCTCCATCATTACCAAAAATCGCCATGTTTGAATCACCTGGCTTAAAAACCATAGCATGATGATCAGAATGCACGTTAATCGTCCAATCAGAAATCGTAGTCCAACTAGTACCTCCATTTGTAGATCTATACAAATCAATACCACCTACATATAATATTTGGTCATTTGTAGGATCTGCTTCAATCATTAAATCGTAAAAAGCTTGAGCTCCTGTAAAACCATAAGTAGTTTCTCTTGTTTCATTACCTGTAGGCAATGTTAAAACTGTTGGCGCTGTAGCAAATGCATCAGTTGTTCTAAGCAACGAAACCTCAATAGTAGGAACATTTGGATCAGCTTGCTCTAATTCACTTAACACATACAAAGTATTTGCATTTGTTGAAGATGCTTCGATTTCAACCCTTTTACCACCACCATTTCCTGTAACTGTATGCTTTAATTGAAAAGTAGAACCGCCATCTGTTGACAAAAACACTTTTCCTCCACCATCACCATAAGTCCAACTATCTGTACTTGAAACCCAAATATTACCATTTGTAGCTATTTCAACATTATTAGGACATGTTTTATTCCCTGAAGGAGCAACTGGCAACGTTAGCTCTGTCCATGAAGTTCCACCGTTAGTAGTTTTAAATAAACCATAACTTCTCGAACCTTGTAAAGTTAAAACACTCGCTGAAGAATAATAACCATCACCACCCGCAACATATAATTCTGAAACCCCAGCATTATTCTTAATTGCCATATCGTTAACAAACTGTAAACCTGGCACCAACAATGCTGTAAATTGTCCTACTGGAGTTGGCTTCAAAGTTGCATTGATTGTACTACCTCCTGTAATAGCCGCCTCTAACAAATCACCGTCTTCTTTAGAAATTGAAATAGATGGAATTGTTACTGCTGCATTTGTACCTCCCATAGCTATAGGCCCAGCACCTGCAACATTATTCATAACTATTGCAGCTATAGCACCTGCATCTTGAACCGCTTTAACTTTTAAATTAAATGAACAAGTACCTCTACGAATTAGTGCTATCTTACCTGTCATTGAACCAGCTGTAAAAGTTGCTCCTGTAGTTGCATTTGCACAAGCATCAGTATTTGGCGCTGACCCATCATTAACTAAGATTATATCTGCCGTAATATTAGCAGTTATCGCTGGTCCAAACGCTGTTGTCATAATTGAATTATAATTACCAGCAACACCGGCAGGTGAATTTACTGTTAAATTTTGAGCATATTGTTGGGTCGAACTACCTGTAACACCTCCCAAAATTTTAGTCCATGTAGCTCCAGCATCTATAGATTTCCATACCCCATTCCCAGTCACATCACCAAAAACATATGACTCTCCTGTACCAATATAAAAAATTTGATTGTTGTTAGGATCTGCTATTATTTTACTGATATTTAAATTTTCTGGAAAAGTATTAATCCTTGTCCAAGTAGATGCAGCACTTGAGATATTGGTATTTTTCCATAATCCTCCACTAACACCACCAGCAAAAACTGTGTTTTTAGTAGCATCATTAGGATCAAACATTATAGCTCTTGTTCTACCCCCAACATTGTTAGGTCCTCTTTCAACCCAAGCATTATCAGACGCATCTCCAGGTGTTCTGCCTGTCAATAAAGCCAATCTTCGCTCGTCATCTAACTGCTTTCTAATAGCTTCAAGATTTTCACCTGTAGGTCTCCCTAACTCAGGATTCATCGTTAACTCCCATTCTTGTTCAAAATACTTGTTAGGAGGCAAACCAGCTGCCTTTCTTTGATCATTACCCATTTCCATTGTTTTCTTAAATGGACTATGAGCTAAAAATTTAGAATGCTTTTTTCTTAAAGCTTTTGCTTCTTTAACAATTTGCTTTTTATCTTTTTTATCAACACCTTTTTCTGCCTGAGCAAAACCTGCAGCTGATAAGAATAAAAAACAAACATTAAAAATTAGTAAGTTTTTTTTCATAATTATTTGGATTAGAATTGCAATTAACAAATATATAAATTTGAAAATAAATCAGTTAATAAAGTATAAAAAATAACTAATAAAAGATAAAAAAATAAAAATTTAACAATTATAATCTCAACAAATATTCCTATAACACCATAAAAAAAGCTACGTAAACACAATTTCCTAGCTAAAAAATCAACTAAACAAAAAGGAAAATTACAACTATTTAGTCATAGTTTATTCGCCTGGCAATAAATTCAAAACAGCGCCCTGAAGTTTCCTGTTATGTGGACACAATTCTTACTAATTTTTTTTAGTTAATCATAATCAAAAAGAAATCATTTTGCTATACAATAAAGCATTCCCATCGGTTAACATCGATATAAAATGACAAATATGAAGTAATCGTTCATACAAAGATTCTTTTTCTAAATGATGTTTTTCTGGCAATATTTTCAATATCAGCTTATCTAAATTTGATTCATTGCCTTCAAATTTATTATTGTAAGCCGTTATGAATTTATCTAAAAGATTGTTTATGATTTGATAGCCGTTTATTTCTTTTTCTATTACTTCACGACTTTGATAGATGTTTTTAACACTCAAATTAATAATGTCATTCATTTGGGCTTTGTACTTGCTTTTGTCGGTAAGCGCATATGGAAATTTACCCTGTAAAATAACCTCTTCGTTTTCTACAAATACATTTACAGCATCATTAATCAAACTACCTATTGCTAAAGCCCTCAAATAACTTATCCTATCTTCCTTAGTAGTCAAAGCATTATACTTTGATGAATCTATAGAATCTTTGACTAATTTTATCAAATATTCCAAAGCATAATCCTCAGAAACTAACCCTAAATTTATTCCATCCTCAAAGTCAATAATTGTATAACAAATATCATCAGCTGCTTCGACCAAATAAGCCAAAGGGTGCCTTTCGTAACTTACATCATTCCCTGATTTGTTCGGAATTAACCCAAGTTCATCGGCAACTTCTTTAAAAAACTGTTTATCCTGTTGGAAGAAACCATATTTTTTATCAGCGATATTTTTAGTAGGTTTTTTAGGCAAACTTTCTTTAGGATATTTAGTAAATGCACCAAGAGTTGCATATGTTAATCGCAAACCACCTTCTACTCCTGGACGAGAACCTGTAACGACTGAAAAACCATTAGCATTTCCCTCGAAATCAATCAAGTCTTGCCATTCTTTTTCTGTAAGATGTTCTTTGAATTTTCGTCCATTACCAATAGAAAAATACTCTCCAATAGCTTTTTCACCTGAATGTCCAAAAGGCGGATTTCCTATATCGTGTGCCAAAGCTGCAGCTGCAACAATAGCACCAAAATCATTTGCTTGATAACCGTGAATTTCTTGTAAATAAGGATACTTTTCAATTATTTTTTTTCCAACCAAGCGTCCTAAAGAACGTCCTACGACCGAAACTTCTAAACTGTGTGTTAAACGTGTATGCACAAAATCGGTTTTAGACAATGGAATTACTTGTGTTTTATCCTGTAAACTCCTGAATGCTGCCGAAAAAATGATTCGGTCATAATCGACTTCAAAACCCAAACGAGTATCGTCTTGTTCTTTGCGTAAACGTTTGCTGGTGTCGCCTTGGCGCTTTAAGGATAAAAGTTGTTCCCAGTTCATCATAGGGCTATATTTTAGATATTCTATTTGACCAATTTTTTGGAGATTGTGAAGTATGAAAAACTCCAATAATTGTAATTGTATTATTTTTAAAAATGTAATGTATTCCGTAGGGAAATCTTGAAATGAAAAGTATTTTTATTTCTTTGTATCTCTTTTGAGAAGCTTTAGGATTTCTTAAAATTTCATTGATTCCAACTTCAAGGCAAAGTTCAAAATCAAACGAAAGACCTATCCTTTTTTCTTCATACCATAAGACAATGGTCTCAATATCGAACAAAGCATCTTCAATAAATTGAACTGTGTACATTACTTTATCGGACAGAATTAATGTGCTTTTTTACTTCCGCCCATGAATATAATCTTGATTTACCTTCTTCTAATTTTTGAAGGCGTAAATCTAATTCTGTTTTAATTTCATCAGAAATTTGCATGTCTTTTTTAGAAACACTATCCCAAAGTTGTTCGGCTAAAAAAATCTTTTCAGCATCACTATATTTCGATAAATCCTTGGTTTTCATATTTTCATTTTATTTGTACGAATATACAAATTTTACTTCTCTTTCTTCATACAAATACTATTTTCCACACCTATATATTGACCATAATTGGGAATTAAATGATATCCTGTTTTTTTATATAGCGCTACAGCACTGGTAAGTTTTGGCGAAGTTTCCAAAATGTAAGAAGTAAAGCCTTGTTGTGTTGCCCAAGATTCTAATTCGCTAAGGATTAAAGTCGCTGTGCCTTTGCCTCTTTGATTGGGCAGGACAAACATTCGTTTGATTTCGGCGGTGTAATCATCAAATTTTTTGAAAGCGCCACAACCGACAGCTATTTCATTTTCATAAACAACTAAAACATTATCAAGTTGTACATTATTATAGAAGGCAAAAAAATCTCTTTCTTCTCCATCTATATCAACAAGGTATTCGTCAAAAAGTGCAGAAAGCATTTTGAAATCAGGATTGTCCGAATTGGTTTTTACGAGTCTCATTTTTTGTCGTTTGCCAAAAAGAAATTTCGTGATTTTTTTGGGTATTTGTCATAACTGATATCACTGGGATTTTCAATTATGGTTTTGATGTTGATTTTATCGCCAACTTTGAAACTTTGCTCGGTGTATTTGTAATCCAACAAGTACTCCCCACAGAAATAATTCCCATCAGCATCTTTTTCAATTATTCCTGTGTAAACCCCTTTTCTATCTTTTGACATTCTATTCTATTTAAGTTTCAAAGGTACGGATTTGTTTAATAAAAAAACAGCCACCATTTGATGGCCGTTTTTTATTCAATTTAATTTATCTGGATTTTTGCTTAAGTTGTTTGCTTCTGAATTTACTCTTCTTTCAAGCTTTTTTACATCTTCTTCAGCTGGAACATTTTCAGGAATTATATCTCTGTCCAAAAGTAATTTTCTAACTCCTTTGTTATTTTTTATATGTTCATTTGAGATTGAATTTTCAGAATTTAATCCTTTTTCTTTAGTGTTATAAACTGTAATTTCAGTAGCAAAATCTTTAGCTTTAATAATGATTGTTGGTAAAAAATCTGCAAGCGGGCGATTTTCAGGAACACCTAATTTTTTTTTCATTTGAGTTGTGTTTTTACCTCCAAATAAGGCTTGGTCACCTTTACTTCTTATTATGCCAAAATTTTTATCATTACCAGTTTTCTCAAATATTAATTCTGATAATTCTTTTTCGGAAAGAGTTAGCTTTTGCCTTGCACTTAGTCTTTCCCAATCCTCTATTCTTTTTGCAATTACCTCAAACTTTCTTGTTTGTATAGCAAAATAATTTTGAGCAAATGCGATTTCTTCTTTTCTTGGATCACCATTTTGAGCTACAAGATAGCAAGCATATCTAGTAAGCATAATGTCTTCAATTTCTCGATTAGTTCCTGAACCAATCGGTACCATTTTGTTGACGTCAACAAAATGGTCTGTGATTAAATTGCAAGATGCTTCACAAGATACTTTAGCCTTTAAAATTATCTTATTAAAATTTCTCCATTCAGAATAACCTAATAAATGTTGAATATCTCTTGCAAACCAAAATTCTATTCCATTGTCGGTCGTTTGTGAATGATCTTCAAAATTATTAGTTAGTGACTGTACTAATTCATTTTTCATAGCAATCTAGAAATTTAAGACCCACACATTTCACAATCTTCAGGACCAGCGTTGCGTGAGCGTTCAATCATTGCTCTAAATTCATCAGCTGTCATTTCGCCTTCTGGAGCTATAACCTCAACTTCAGCTGGTTCCGCTTTTGTTGGTTCTGCTTTTTTCTCGTTATTTAAAGTGAACTTGATTGCATCTACCGCTGCCTTCGTTCTTAAATAATACATACCTGTTTTTAAACCAGATTTCCAAGAATAAAAATGCATTGAAGTCAATTTAGCAAAAGTTGCACCTTCCATAAACAAGTTTAACGATTGCGATTGGTCAATGAAATACCCACGGTGGCGAGACATATCAATAATATCTTTCATAGACATTTCCCAAACCGTTTTGTATAAATCTTTCAAATCCTGAGGAATTCGATCGATGTTTTGCACCGAACCGTTATGACGCATAATTTCTTGCTTCAATTCTTCGTTCCACAATCCGTGTTTTACTAAATCTTCCAACAAGTGTTTGTTTACTACAATAAACTCACCAGAAAGTACACGACGAGTATAAATATTTGACGTATATGGTTCAAAAGCTTCGTTGTTTCCAAGAATTTGAGATGTAGAAGCAGTAGGCATTGGCGCCATTAACAAAGAGTTACGAACACCATGTGTCATAACTTCTCTTCTCAAGCTAGTCCAATCCCAACGACCTGATAATTCTTCATCTTTTACTCCCCAAAGGTTGTGTTGGAACTCCCCTTGCGAAATAGGCGAACCAACAAATGTTGAATAAGCACCTTCTTCTTTTGCCATTTCCATAGAAGCTTCCACCGCTGCAAAATACATTGTCTCGAAGATTTCTTGGTTCAATTTTTTTGCTTGATCACTTGTAAAAGGCATTCTTAACAAAATAAAAGCATCTGCTAAACCTTGCACACCTAATCCGATAGGACGGTGACGCATATTTGAGTTTTCTGCTTCTTTTACTGGATAATAATTCCTGTCAATTACCTTATTTAGGTTACGTGTTACACGTTTTGTTACCTGATATAATAATTTATGATTGAATTCGCCATTTTCCACAAACATAGGCAATGACAAAGAAGCTAAATTACAAACCGCAATCTCATCTGCTGATGTGTACTCCATAATTTCAGTACACAAGTTAGACGAACGGATAGTTCCTAAATTTTTCTGGTTTGATTTACGATTAGCCGCATCTTTATATAACATATAAGGAGTACCCGTCTCAATTTGAGATTCTAGAATTTTCTCCCATAACTCACGTGCCTTAATGGTTTTACGTCCGCGACCTTCGTTTTCGTATTTAGCATAAAGCGCTTCAAACTCGTCACCATACACATCATACAAACCTGGACATTCGTTAGGACACATTAAAGTCCATTTGTCATCAGCTTCTACACGCTTCATAAACAAATCCGATGTCCACATAGCGTAAAACAAGTCACGAGCACGCATTTCTTCTTTACCATGGTTTTTCTTAAGATCTAGGAAATCCATAATATCGGCATGCCAAGTTTCGATATAGATAGCAAAACTTCCTTTGCGTTTTCCCCCACCTTGATCTACATAACGAGCAGTATCATTGAAAACACGTAGCATTGGCACAATACCATTTGAAGTACCATTTGTCCCACGAATGTATGAACCTGTCGCACGAACATTGTGAATTGACAATCCAATTCCTCCAGCCGATTGCGAAATTTTTGCTGTTTGTTTTAAAGTATCATAAATACCATCAATACTATCATCTTGCATTGCTAATAAGAAGCAAGAAGACATTTGTGGTTTAGGCGTTCCTGCGTTGAAAAGTGTAGGTGTAGCGTGCGTAAAGAATTTTTTAGACATTAAGTCATACGTTTCTAATACTGCATCAAGGTCGTTTAAGTGAATACCTACCGAAACACGCATTAACATATGTTGAGGGCGTTCTACAATTTTACCGTTTATTTTCAATAAATAAGAACGCTCCAGTGTTTTAAAACCAAAATAATCGTAGTTAAAATCACGATTGTAGATTACGTGCGAATCTAAGAACGCAGCGTTTTCCATAATCACTTTGTGAACTTCTTCCGAAAGAAGTGGTGCTTCCTGCCCCGTTCTTGGATTCACGTAGTGGAACATATCATTCATCGTTTCAGAGAATGATTTTTTTGTGTTTTTGTGCAAGTTTGAAATTGCAATTCTTGCAGCTAGTTGCGCATAATCTGGATGCGTAACAGTCATTGCAGCTGCTGTTTCAGCAGCTAAGTTGTCCAATTCTGAAGTGGTAACACCATCGTATAATCCTTCAATTACACGCATAGCAACTTTTACAGCATCTACCATATCATTTAAACCATAGCACAGTTTTTTAATTCTGTCTGTGATTTTGTCGAACATTACAGGCTCTTTATGCCCATCTCTTTTTACTACGTACATAGTTTTTCAGTTTTTGAAAACAGACAATCCCTTCCCTGCTTCCGAGTTAATAAATAATTAATTAAAACACCAGTCTCCCGACATTACTAGGGTGTTTTTTTATTTTGATGTTGTCTTCGAGAGCCTCAGACAACGCGAGAGCCTCAGACAACGCGAGAGCCTCAGACAACGCGAGAGCCTCAGACAACGC
>JASGCW010000044.1:0-14697 GCA_030053945.1 Limnohabitans sp. | reverse complement strand
GAGAGCCTCAGACAACGTGAGAACCTCAGACAAAATACTCTAGGTGGTTGAGGCTCTCGAAACCACCATATATTTTAAAAATCAGCGTCGAAACTAATTTTATTAGAATCGGTATCGTTATTCATTACACCTGCTTTTTGATATTCGGCTACGCGTTTTTCAAAGAAGTTGGTTTTTCCTTGTAATGAAATCATATCCATAAAATCGAATGGATTGTTTGAGTTGAACACTTTCGCACAACCTAATTCCACTAACAATCTATCAGCCACAAACTCTAAATATTGTGTCATTAAAGTAGCGTTCATACCTATTAAGGAAACTGGTAATGATTCTGTTATAAATTCACGCTCAATATTTAAAGCATCTACTATAATTTCAGTAATTCTAGCTTTAGAAACTTTGTTAACCAAATGGTGATTATGTAAATGAACAGCGAAATCGCAGTGAACTCCTTCATCACGAGAAATCAACTCATTAGAAAACGTCAAACCTGGCATTAAACCACGCTTCTTCAACCAGTAAATGGAACAAAAAGCGCCAGAGAAGAAAATCCCTTCAACGGCTGCAAATGCTATTAATCTTTCAGCAAAAGAATCTGATTCAATCCATTTTAGAGCCCATTCGGCTTTTTTCTTGATGGCAGGAAAAACTTCAATTGCGTGAAATAATTCATTTTTCTCTACTTCATCTTTTACATAAGTATCAATTAATAATGAATACGTTTCACTATGAATGTTTTCCATCATAATTTGGAAACCATAAAAGAATTTAGCTTCTGGATATTGCACCTCATTTACAAAATTTTCTGCTAAATTTTCATTCACAATTCCATCTGAAGCAGCGAAGAATGCCAAAATATGTTTGATAAAGTATTTTTCATCATCATTCAATTTCGTATTCCAATCTGTTAAATCTTGATGCAAATCGATTTCTTCGGCTGTCCAAAAACTTGCCTCCATCTTTTTGTACCATTCCCAGATATCATTGTGTTTAATAGGAAAGATTACAAATCGATCTTTATTTTCTTGTAAAATTGGTTCAATAGTAGCCATAGCTATATGTGAAATTATAGTTTAAAATTCTCTGTTAAATTCTGTCTTTGGGATTACAAAGATTCTAATTTATAAGCAAAAAAGAAAGACATAGTTATTCACAATCAACTAGAGTTTTTAACATTCCTTTAAAATCAAGGCTTCCCGAAGTTTAATTTCAATAAGCTGAAAATCAAGTAATTAAAAATAAAGCATTTTGCTAAGCATTGTAAAACAAGGCTGTTTGTAAAATAAAAAAGAGCTATTTTTTTAGCTCTTTTGCAACTTCTTCAAGTTCTTCATACCACTCAGTACCAAAGCGACGAATGAGTGCTTCTTTCACAAATTTATATACTGGCACTTGCAATTCTTTTCCTAGCTGACAGGCGTCTGAACAAATATCCCAACGGTCGTAGTTTACGGCTTGAAAACTACTAAACTCCTTAATTCTTACAGGATAAAGATGACAAGAAACTGGTTTTTTCCAGTCAATTAACCCTTGATTATAAGCTTGCTCTATCCCACACAATGCTGTTTGCCCGTCAAAAATAACATAAGCGCAATCTTTATTATCTATTAGCGGAGTACCTATTTCGTTATCTTTATCAACCACCCAAGTCCCTTGCTCCTCTATGGCTGCAATTCCTTCAGGCCTAAGAAAAGGTTTTACAATAGGATAGATTTTTTCTAAAATCGTTGTTTCTTCTTTCAATAAAGGTGCTCCAGAATCTCCATCTATACAACAAGCACCCTTACAAGCTGTAAGATTACAAACAAATTCTTTTTCAAGAATATCTTCAGAAACAATGGTTTTACCTAATTGAAACATTTGCTAAAAAATTTAAGACCGCAAAAGTACGAGATAACTACATAAATTTATAATCCGATTTGTTAAAAGTAAATATATTTGGTTCTAAGGCTATACATTTCATCGTTGTTGTCTTATTTTTTTTCAAATCATTATAAATCACTTCTAAGGTAAGTGGTTTTTCATTTGGTTTAAAAAAACCTTTAAAAACATCTGGCATACCGCCACTTTTACCAGACTGAAACATTTCAGCAAAACTAACCTTAGCTTGAGTAGTATAGTAAAAGGTAACAACCATTTCGCTGTTAGTTGCCTGCATACCTTTACACAGATACCCTAAAATTTCTTTTCCTGGTACTGATTTATAAGTCAGCTTACCTCCCTTTACTTCTGCAACTTCTGCAAAGTCAGGCATATTAGATGCCATAGCCATTTTTTTACCCTCACCGCCAAACGTTGTAATCATAATTTTCCTTTTGGCATCCATAACCATAAACATTTAAGACTTTTTCTTATCAGGATTCACACTTGCCCCATAATACCCTGAGTTAGGTTGTAAAAAATAATCTGTTTCAAAATTGCTATTTTTATCTGTTGTAATTCCCATAGTGTACTTCCAACTAAAACTATATTTATCTGGAATTGAAGAAACATCTACTTTATTCTTACCAAGGTTCATCATATCCTCTAAGGAAATTTTTCCTTTTGTAGGAGTTTGAGCAAATGCAGAAATGGACATACTCAACAAAATCAAGAAGACCTTAAAAAAACTTACATTTTTCATAATCAATTTTTTATATTACTAAAATTAAGAATTAAATTATTAATTTTTGAAATATCTTTGCATAAAAATTAAGCTATGAATTTCGATTGGAAAGAAGTTTTAACCGTTGGTATGGTATTATTTGCAGTAATAGATATTGTAGGCACCATACCTATTATTGTTGATTTGAGAAACAAAGTTGGACACATTCATTCTGAACGAGCAAGTTTTGTTTCTGGACTAATTATGATCACTTTTCTTTTTTTGGGAGAAGGTATGCTTAAATTTATTGGTGTCGATGTAAAATCATTTGCCGTTGCAGGTTCTATTGTACTGTTTTTTCTAGCATTAGAAATGATTCTAGGAATAAGCATCTATAAAGACGACGAACCAAAAACAGCCAGCATTGTCCCATTAGCATTTCCACTAATCGCAGGAGCTGGAACAATGACAACGCTACTTTCACTAAGAGCAGAATATCAAGCCATAAACATTGTAGTAGCAATACTTATAAACATTATAATTGTCTATATAGTTTTAAGACTATCTGGCAAAATTGAAAAACTACTTGGCCCAACAGGATTAGGAGTGGTTCGAAAAGTTTTTGGAGTAGTTTTACTAGCAATTGCTGTTAAATTATTTGCTGCTAATGTTAAAGGATTATTTATTTAAGCTCAAAAGACTTAAATTTGTCCACAAATCTCAAACGAATGAAAATTTTTACCTACATAATTTTTGCGTTAGCAGTTGTTTTTATTGGAGTTAATTTCACTAATATTGATTTTAAAAATCCGCTTGAAGGCGATAGTTTAATTGCTGTAATTGGAATTTTAGCTATCCTTTGCGCCATTGTAATACTCCTAATCTTCAATACTTCGAGAGCTATTGAAAAGAAGTTAAAAAACAACTCATAATGTTTGACACATTAATAATTGGTGGAGGTGTTTCTGGAATGTCCTGCGCATTAATATTAGGCTCAGGACACAAAAAAGCTTTTGTCCAAGACAAGAAAATTGGAATAATCACGCATCAAAAAGCATCTTCTTTGCAAGATGCTATTTTTTATAACGCCTATGGAATTCCAGCTGGAACTCTAGGAAGCGATTTATTAAACAATTCTATAGACCAATTAAAAGAAAGCTACCCTCATATCTCACAAATTTCTGACGAAAAAGTTTTAAAAGTAATCAGAGAAGAAAACAGCTTTCAAGTGATTACAAATAAGTCAACCTATCAAACTAAAATTATAGTAGTAGGGATAGGTTCTTCAAATCTATTTGACATTGAAGGTTTAAACCAATATGTAATTCCGCACCAAAAATCATTACCAGAAAAACAACGCATTCAACTTAAAAACATAGACCACAAAGTAGCCGAAGGGATTTATGTTTGCGGTACTTTAGCAGGGCATAGAAGTCAGTTAGCTATAGCCGCTGGAAGTGGTGCTTCGGTAGCGACAGACATATTAGTATTGTGGAATAACGGCATTGAAACTCATAGCCACGATAGCATTAAAACTAAATAACAAGAAAATCTTCTCTTAAAACAAACAATACTTTTGTTAAGTTTTTGATAATAAATCTCCGTCAATTATAGATTTTTGTAGATTTACTTTTCTAACAATCAAAATATGAGAAAAAGTATTCTACTAAGCTGTTTGGCTGCAGCTATAAGCTTCAACTCCTGCAAGAAAGAATCTGAAAATTCTTTTAAAACAATTGCAGACAATTATTTTAAAGACAAAAATGCATTAGAACCACTAAACGCAACATTGAATGGTCAAAATGAATTCAATGATCAATTTGTATTTGAAATGACAGATTCTCACAGAAAAAAACAAGCTGATTTCTACTCTAAATATGAAAAAGAAGTTTCTCAAATAGACTTAAATAGTCTAAATGAAGAAGAAAAATTGAGTTACGAAATTATGCAATGGGAAATATCTGTAGGCAAAGATTTACTTAAACAAGAAGCCAACTTAATGCCCATACATCAGTTTTGGGGAACACACCTAACAATGACTCAATTCGCAAGTGGTACAGCTGCTCAACCTTTTAAAACTGAAAAAGATTATCGAAATTTCCTAAAAAGAATTGATTCGTACAGCATTTGGATTGACTCAGCCATCGTTTATATGAAGAAAGGGATCAGCAAAAAAATGGTGCTACCAAAAGCTTTAACGCAAAAAATAATTCCACAATTTGAGGAACAAATAACCACTAAAGCTGAAGACAATATATTCTACTCTACTATAAAATCGATACCAAAAGATTTCTCAGAAAACACCAAACAATCGTTAGCAAATGATTATTCAAAAGCTATTTCAGAGAAATTAATCCCACAATACAAAAAAATAACAAATTTCCTTAAAACCGAATATTTACCAGCTTCAAGAACGACAAGCGGAATAGGAAGTATCCCTAACGGAAACGAACTTTACAAAATTTATGCAAAATCTTGGACTACGACCTCTAAAACTCCCGAAGAAATCCACGAGTTAGGACTTAAAGAAGTAGCTAGACTAAAAGCTGAGATGGAGAAAATAAAAACCCAAGTTGGTTTTAAGGGAACAATTATTGAGTTTTTCGATTATGTGAGAAACAAAAAAGAATTAATGCCATTCAAAAAACCAGAAGAAGTTATTGCTAACTTTGAAGCGATTCATAAAAAAATCAAACCAAATGTAGATAGACTATTTTCTCTTCAACCCAAAACGCCTTTTGAAATTCGTCGTGTAGAAGCCTTTAGAGAAAAAACTGCCAGTGCTGAATATGTTCAAGGGACAGCCGACGGAACAAGACCAGGCATTTTCTATGTACCAATTCCTGATGTTTCTAAATATAACTATTATGGAGACGAAGATTTGTTTTTACATGAAGCTATCCCGGGACATCATTTCCAAATTTCTTTGCAGCAAGAAAACAAAGCTTTACCAGATTTCAGACGTTTTAATTGGTTTGGAGCCTATGGAGAAGGCTGGGCGCTTTACACGGAAAGCCTAGGAAAAGAATTAGGACTATATTCTGACCCCTATCAATATTTTGGTATGTTAGGCAATGAAATGCATCGAGCAATTAGACTTGTTGTAGATACCGGAATGCATTACAAAGGTTGGACACGCGAGCAAGCTATAAAATTCTCACTAGAAAACGAAGCCGAAAGCGAAGCAAGTATCATATCAGAAGTTGAGCGCTATATGGCAATTCCAGGACAAGCGTTATCATATAAAATAGGCCAATTAAAAATCATTGAGCTTCGAGAAAAAGCCCAAGCTCAAATGAAAGAGAAATTTGACATAAAGGTTTTCCATCAAAAAGTATTAGAATCTGGTGTTTTACCTTTGGCTCTTTTAGAAAGAAAAATTGACAACTGGATAAACGAAAATAAATAAAACAAGAAGGCTATCTCAAAAAACGGGATAGCTTTCTTACTATTAAGAAACAGAAGTTAAAAAGAAATAGCTTAAACTTCTCAAAGCTATAGACTGTTGAGCTGACAGCTTTCAGTCTTATTTCGGATTTTCTTCATCCTTTCTATTAAGCAAAAAAGGAAACACTATAATGACAATATCAACTAACAACAACTTTTTCCCAAAAGAAGTAAATCTTGTTGTTACTCCCCCATGCCAAGAACATGCGCCTTGAACACCAATACTTGGAGAACTCCAACCATCTCTGCATTCTGTTTTTGTGCTTCCTAAACTTAAATATAATGATATAATAAAAAAAATCACAAGTAACAAACCATTAATTTTTTTAAAAAAACCAATCACAAGAATACAAATAGCAAAAAAAGTCATTATTAAAATTACAAAAAACATTTAACATCTAATTTAAGCCTAACAGCATTAATATTAACTTTAAACACAAGTATAAATATATTAAACTTATATTTACAATTAATTCTAATCTTCTAAAAAAACAATTCATTTACAAATAAAAGCTTCTAGAAGTAAATTTAGAGAGGTTAGGAAAATAAAACTCTTTCTTTTTAGACTTACAAATTTATAGGCATATTTACCAAATCCACAACTTTTAAGCTTGAGCCATTACTTGATACTATAGAAACCCCATTTAAAAAACAAAAAAACCACTCAATGAGTGTTTTTTTTGTTGTGGTACAGTCTCAAACTGCAAAACAATTTTCCAGTCGGAGGCTATTTTTGTATATGCTACTTTCAAAGAATGATTATTATGAAGCTCGAAACGAAATAAAATATCGCTTGTTTCTCCAACATAAAACTTATCTTTTGATTCCGAATACAACTTCCAGCACTTGGGTTACACAGAGTTGCACAAAGGAAACTACAAAGTCTTTTAACGCAATTCAAAGATTCCTGAAGGTACACGGAGTGTCACACGGAGCTTGTCTGAGTGGCTCTCGAAATATCAAGCACCATCACCCCTCACCCATCTACCAAAGGTTGCTGAGCTTGTCGAAGCACCATCACCCATCTTCCTCCTCCACTCTATTTTTCTCCCATAAACTCTTCTGCTTTTTCAACCATATTTTGGCTTCCGCAAAAGAAAGGTACTCTTTGATGCAGTTCTGTAGGCTGAATTTCCATAATGCGATTGTAACCATCAGACGCTTTACCTCCAGCCTGTTCGGCTAAGAACGCCATTGGGTTACATTCGTATAATAAGCGAAGTTTTCCTTTTGATGCTTTAGAACTTGTAGGGTAAATATAAATACCTCCTTTAATCATATTTCTATGAAAATCTGAAACTAAACTCCCTATATATCTTGACGTGTAAGGTCTGTCACCTTCTTCTTTTTGACAATATTTAATATAGTCTTTAACACCCTGAGGGAAATGGATGTAATTTCCTTCGTTTACCGAATAAATTTTTCCGTCTTTAGGAAATTTCATATTAGGATGCGATAAATAAAAAGTTCCTATAGCAGGATTTAAAGTAAATCCGTTAACTCCGTGTCCAGTAGTGTAAACAAGCATAGTAGAAGTACCATAAATTACATAACCCGCTGCTACTTGATTAACGCCAGGTTGCAAAAAATCTTCTAGTTGTACGGGTGTTCCTACTGGTGTAATTCTTCTGTAAACAGAAAATATAGTTCCTACAGGTACATTTACATCAATGTTTGAAGAACCATCAAGAGGATCCATTAAAACTACATATTTATTGTTGTGGCTATTATCTGAACCAGCAACTGTAATAAAATCATCGTTTTCTTCACTTGCAATACCGCAAACAATTTCTCGATTTATAAGGTTTTGAATAAAAATCTCATTGGCATATACATCTAGTTTCTGCTGGTCTTCTCCTTGAATGTTAGTATCTCCTGCAGCTCCTATAATATCTACTAAACCAGCTTTGTTTACTTTATAATTAACCACTTTTGCGGCTAATCGTATTGAGTTGATAATCCTCGATAATTCACCCGACGAATATTGAAATTCTTTTTGTTTTTCAATAATAAATTCACCAAGAGTTCTATTGCGTTCTTCCATTGTAAAAAATATGTGGTTAGGAGTACAAATATCGTTCTTTTTGTTAAAAAACAAATTGAACTTGTTACTATATTTGTTTTGCAAAAAAATGATAACGATATGAGAAAAATTATTTTGAGTTTACTAGTAGTTAGCTTTTCAACTTTTAAGTCGAATGCCCAAATAAATCTGGGGGATAAAGCTTTAGGTGCTTTGCAAAAAGGAGTAGCTAGTTTCACATTTAGTGATGAAGATGCTGCTAAATTAGCTAAAGAAGCTGTAGCTAAAATGGATAAGGAAAATCCTGTAGCTGGGCCAAAAGATCCTTATACATTGCGATTAAATCGTTTGTTTTTAAAGCATAAAAATGAAAATGGACTGAATTTGAATTTTAAAGTCTATAAGTTAAAGGAAATTAATGCATTTGCTTGTGCAGACGGAAGTGTTAGGGTTTTTCAAGGTTTGTTAGACGCTATGGATGATAATGAGGTTTTAGCTGTGATAGGTCATGAAATAGGACACGTTGTAAATTCTGATACTAAAGATGCTATTAAAGCAGCTTACAGAAATGAAGCACTTATGGATGCGGTGGCTTCTCAGTCAGATAAAGTTGCTTCTGTTACAGATGGACAGTTAGGAAAAATAGGAGGAGCATTATTATCTAATGCACACAGTCGCAAACAAGAATCTGAAGCAGATTTGTTTTCTTATGAATTTATGAAAAGAAATAAATACAATGTGAATGCAGTGGAATCGGCTTTTTCTATTTTGGCTAAAATGAGTGAAGGTACAGAATCAACATTTATTACTAGAATGATGAGTTCACATCCAGATTCTAAAGCGAGAGCTGAGGAGGCAAAAGCGAGAGCACAAGCTGACGGTTTATACAAACCATATGTGAGACAAATTAAAGCTAAAGTAGCGCCAAAGAAAAAATAAATGATAATTCGTAAAGGAACATCTAATGATATGCCAGCTGTTCTTGAACTAATCAAAGAATTAGCAGTGTATGAAAAAGAACCAGAAGCGGTTGTGGTAACAGTTGAGGATTTAGTGCGAGACGGATTTGGAGAAAAACCATTGTTTTATACGTTTATAGCTGAAGTAGATGAAAAAATAATAGGAATGGCATTGTATTATTATCGTTATTCTACTTGGAAAGGTAAAACAATTCACCTTGAAGATTTAATTGTTACTGAATCTATGCGAGGCACTGGTGCTGGTTTTAAGCTTTATAAAAAAATTATCGAACAAGGAAAAATAGATCAAGTACGCCGCATTGAGTGGAATGTACTTGATTGGAATACACCAGCAATAGATTTTTATGAAAAATCTGGCGCAAAAGTTTTAGAAGATTGGCGACTTGTTCAAATGGATGAAAATAAAATCAATGACTTTTTAAGTCAATTTAATACTTAATTCAAAAAAATCTTAATACTTGTTAAGAAATGAAAATTTTTAAATTCGGAGGAGCGTCTGTAAAAGATGCTGCAGGCGTGAAAAATGTTTTTGATGTGCTGCAAAAAGTTGGTTACGAAGAAGTTTTGTTAGTGGTTTCTGCTATGGGAAAAACCACTAATGCACTGGAAGAAGTAATTAAAAATTATTTTGAAAAATCACCAAATCTGAATGCTGCTATTCAAGAAGTAAAAAAATATCATAACCAAATTCTTTTGGATTTATTTGAAGATGAAAATCACGAAGTGTTTTACAATGTGAATGAACATTTTGCAGATTTTGAATATTTTATTCGAAGCAATAAATCTCCAAATTATAATTTTGTATATGATCAAATAGTGAGTTTTGGGGAGATAATTTCTACCACTATCGTATCTCATTATATGAATTACAAAGGAATTCAAACGCAATGGATTGATGTTCGCAATTATATAAAAACCGATAATAATTATCGTGATGCAAATGTAGATTGGGATAAAACCCAAAAGAATATTTCTAAAATAGCTAAGAAAAAACAACTTTTTGTAACGCAAGGATTTGTTGGCTCTGACGAAAACGGATTTACAACCACATTAGGTCGTGAAGGCTCTGATTATACAGCGGCAATCTTTGCCTATTGCCTGAATGTAGAAAGTGTGACAATCTGGAAGGATGTTCCTGGGGTAATGAACGCTGACCCTCGCTACTTTGAAAATGCCTCATTATTGAATCAGATTTCTTACCGAGAAGCCATTGAATTAGCTTTTTATGGTGCAAGTGTAATACACCCAAAAACATTACAACCATTGCAACGTAAAGAAATTCCGTTGTATGTAAAATCGTTTGTTAATCCGCTTTTAGCGGGAACTAGTGTTTCTAAAGGTGAAGATTTAGAGCCTAAATTGCCTTGTTTTATTGTGAAGAAAAACCAACTTTTGTTGTCGCTTTCTTCCATCGATTTTTCTTTTATAATGGAAGAAAATATCAGTGAGATTTTTGCTTTGCTACACAAGTATAAAATCAAAGTGAGCCTAATACAAAACTCAGCAATCAGTTTTTCTGTTTGTGTAGAAGATAAGTTTAACAACTTCCAAGAATTGGTAAAAACTCTTTCAAAAAAATTCAAAGTAGTGTACAATGAAAATGTTTCCCTTTATACGGTTAGACATTTTGATGAAGCTGCAATGAAAATGGTTGAAAAAGATAAAACTGTGTTGCTTCGACAAATGAGTAGAGAAACACTTCAAGTTGTTACGAAGGAATAATTTATTCAAAATATCAATAAAACACACTATTTTTGAGTTTTTAGAGTTTTAAACTGTGTCAATACATACAAATTTCCTGAAAAATATAAAACTGCAATCTTGACATTGCAGTTTTATATTTATAAATTTTAGTTGAAAAGCTAATAAAAGTGAGAGAGACGATAGCGTCAGCAGACAGATGGAATGAAAATTTTTTCTTTGCAAAATTTATAAAACCCTGAACACTTTCATTATGCATTCAGATATTGATAAAACAGTCCTTTCTATTCTAGCATAGAAAGGGCAGTAAATCTCCTAAAAACAACTTACTTTGGTAAGTTTATTTTGTAAACATCGGCGGATTCAGAATCTCGCTGAAATTTATAAATAAAAATCAGCAACTCTTCTTCTCCATCTTTATCTATATCATATAACATAACTTTTGAAAACCCATTGCCTGTTAATAATTTACCATAAGCATTCGTAGTTGATTGTATTTTTTCTTTGTACGTTTTTCCTTTATAACAGACTTGTAACCAAATTGGTTTTTTATCAACATCTATGATTTGAAATACAGAACCATTTTTCATTTGTAAAGTATGTACTGAGGCTGAATCCATTTTTATTTTTCGTTTCAATATACAATCGTCGTATTCAAAATGATGTTGATATGTTCTTTTAGGTTTGAATTCAAACTTTTTCAAGTTGTATAATTTTACAATTGAATCTTTTGTTTTTGGTGTTATTTTAACAATTTGCTTTATCCCTTTTATATAAAGTATTCCTTCTTCACTAATTTTGGGTTCATTGTAATCATCGTGTAACATTCCATAATAATAATGAATACTATCATTTTCATAATCTATACATTCATAATCCAGCTTTCCCGTTCTAGTTGACCATGTCTTAGCATCAAAACTATATATTTTCTCTAAGATTAATTTATCTGACTTTTTTATTGTCTTCTTATCTGCTTCATTTTTGCAATTAATAAAAATTAAAAAATGCATAAAAAAAATTAATTTAAACATACTTTTCATTATTTTATTTTGAAGGTGGTGTTTTTGGTTTTCTAAATCCATATGCAGGAGGTATGGCATTTTTAGGTGAGGTAATATCAATTTTTTTTCCAGTTCTACTGTACATTAAGTCCCCATCTGCATAAATAGGTAGTTTGTCAGGATTCTTTTTAAAATATTCTTCAATTTTTGTTTGATGAAAAAGATAAGTGGTTCCATCTTCATTTTTATCTCTATCTTTAGTTTTATCTAGCAATTCGACTACTAATTTTTCCTTAACCTTACATTGGTTTTGCAAATGAAAATATTGTGATGCCATTGCCCATTTTTCACGACTCCATTTTTTGTCATTATGCATTCGGATATTCATATCTTCAAAATTACCTTGACCTTCCCAATCTTTATATAAAGATATAGGTGAGTCTATAAAAATATTTTTTTCGCAAAATGAAATAAAATCTTTAGCTTCTTTTCTTTTTGTCTCAACTCTATCTTCTAAATTTTCTTCATACACATCTGCTTTTTTTCCTTCTTTATTATTTTCCCAATCTGTATAATCAGAGTGAAATTTAATATTATTATCAATTAACAAATGACGTAAATGAAAATCATATACCCATGTTTTATCTCTATAAGCACTTGATTCTCTCATAGCTGCTTCAAAACTTCCTCGTGAATGGATTAGATTGAGATAAATATAAGCAATATCTTGTAAATCTCTTTTTCCATTACCACTTTCGCATAATACTGTTGCCATAAATATAGCTCTTTCTTCTTTAGTAAGATGCGTAATGGGCATTACCGCTTCTTTTCGTAACGGTTTTTGGCAATCATAAACGATTTGACCGCAAAAAACATTACTCACGTTACCATTAAAAAAGTAAAAATCATCATCGGCAAAAAATTGTATATAGGCGAGTTTATCTACTTCTACAAACAAATCGAAGGTTTCACCATAAGCAGTATCTATTTCTTTTTCTTCCATTTCTCCATTTTTAAAATGGATTTTTGCTCTTACAATACCGTCTTCATCTTCGGAAGTATGGTTTCCTTTTGAGACTTTAAAGGTTAAATATACATATTTATCATCGGTGGTAAATCTTAATTTCTTTGCACCTTGTTTTCTTTTGTCTCTATCTAGTTTAAAGTCTAATTCATATACTTTGCCCTCTATATCTTCAAAAATATAATTATAGTGTTTGCTTTGAATTAGTTCTACTAAAGGAATAAAAGCGTCTTCTAATTTTATGCTTTCGGGCTCGCCATAGGTGATGCCTTCTTTTGCGGTTTCTGTGATAGCGCCATTTGACGTAAAGTTAATCTCCTCAGCGGAATACATATAATGATCACCTCCAGTGATTATAGTATAAGTACCCCCTACATATCTAGTTCTACTCATTTTTTAAAATTGATTTGTTTTTTCTGCACTATTGTTATTGATTCCTTTTTCTGAGTTTTTATGAATATTCCCTTCAGATGTTATACTTATAGGTTTTTGAGCTATATCTTTTCGTTCGCCTTTAGTCTCACTACGAAAATTGCCTAATACAATATCGTTCCATCCACCAGTTACATGGCACATAACACTACCACCAACAGTTAAAGATTTATTACCGCCAATCTTCTCGCTTCTATTTACTCCTGCTGATGTGTCTAGATTTGTTCCTGCTGTTATATCAATGTTGGTACCTGCTTTCATTATTATACTTTCTAAGGCATTTAATTCGATGTTTTTAGCATTTAATATAAGTCCTTCTATTGCAGTTATATTTATGTAATATTTACCATTCAATTCTATAATATTGCCATCAGGCGTACTGTGTTTCCAGCTTCCTTCTGCATCGTTAGCAATGGTTTCTATACCACTTCTTGTTTTTGTGGCTTTTATGTCATTCCCACTCGTCGCATACCCCGAACTCTCGCTACCGTTATACATAGCCCCTAATACAAACGGCTTTTCGGCATTGTTATTTTCAAAGCCAATTAAAACCTCTTCGCCTATTTCAGGGATAAAGTACATACCCTTTCCACCACCTGCGTGTGGGTTGGTCATACGCAACCAAGGTGAGTTTTCTTCACGTTGCCACGCAAACTTTACTTTAACTCTTCCTAATCCTTTAGGGTCGTTGTTATCGGTTACGATTGCAGGTTGTGTGCCTGAGTGTGGGTGTGCAAGTACGTGTGTGTAAGGCGGAGCTTGCACACTCGATGGCACACCCTCAAACGTGTTGAAATATTTCCCAGTTTCGTCCAGATGGTGTGTTACTTGGGTAATGATGTATTCGCCAAAGTATTGCTCTTTGATGCCGTCAGCAGGATTGTTAGTAGGAGAAAAAGCAGGTTCGGTAATTTTTACTTTGTCGCCTATACGCAACCCTGGTTCATCACTTTCTGCAAATAACGTGATTAGATTTGCCGATTTACTTTCTAATTGTGTTTGTACTCTATCAGATAAATGTGGCATTGCGCTATTTTCTGCAATGGCTTGTGAATATAAATGTGTACCTGATTCTGGGTATAATTTTTTTGAAGCTTCAAATGCAGAGCGTGTATAACCTTGCTCTTGATGATTTAGCTCAAACGACGAAATCGTTTGTGTCTCTGCACTTGTAGGCTCATAACCTAAATATGAAAAGCCTAGTGGCTGTGCTTTCATATCTATTTTTAGACTATGTACATTACTACCATAGTACAAGTTGTAAGTATTGCCTTTGTTGGGGTCGCCAAGAAATAGCTCAGCACCGTTATAAAAAAACCATTCGCCTTTTTTTTGTGCTAATCGTTTTAAAAATGAAAAATCGCTTTCTTTGTATTGCACGGTATAGGGCAATGACGAGGTGTTTTTAGCATTAAGTTTACTTCGCAATTGCTGTGCAGAGTATTTGTTAAGTACTTGGTTAGTAATATCTCCAACACTCATTTCGCAAAACGATTGTATATGCG
>JASGCW010000160.1 GCA_030053945.1 Limnohabitans sp. | reverse complement strand
AAATATAAGTAGAGACGATGCATGCCTCGTCTCTACCTTCTTATTAAATTTATTTGTCCTCTGTATAAATCTGGAGGCAATTGATGGCACAAAACAAATTTCAAAAAAGATCAATATCCATATATCTGGGAGGCTTAGCAATCCGTGTATCCGTGATTCAGACAAAAGAACAATCATGCCAATCAGTTAATCATATAAATCACGGTTCAGACAAAAGAAAAAACATTTAAAGGTTCTAACCATGATCCATTAATAAAACATCTTAGCACCTCGAAAAATGATTCAGCCTTTTTCTTTCTAAAATTATCAAAACAAAAAAATATCTTTGCTCTTTAACAAATAAGGTGCTTACAATAAACATCTTAACTGAACAATACCATGACCTTCAACGAAGATTCAAGAGTGAAAATACCGGCCATCCTACACCTCACCCGTTTAGGTTACTCCTATTTGCCAAAAGCAGATATTAAAAATGTTCACCCTGAAACTAATATCTTTAAAGATCAGTTCAAAGCAGGACTTTCTACAATAAACAAGCCGAAGTTTACAGACGCCGACATCGATTCATTCCTTTCCGAACTTAACATACAACTTGAAAACAATGATCTCGGTAAACAATTTTACAAAAGTTTAACCGGTGCTTTTCCAATTAAACTGATAGACTTTGATAATTTTTCAAACAATATTTTCAGCGTTGTAACCGAACTTACCTATAAAAATGAAGACGAAGAATTTAGACCCGATATTACCTTGCTTATAAACGGTTTGCCCCTTGCATTTATTGAAGTGAAAAAACCAAACAATAAAGACGGCATTATCGCAGAACAAAATCGCATCAACACGCGTTTCAAAAATAAGAATTTTAAAAAGTTTATGAACGAAACGCAATTGCTCATATTCTCTAATAATCAAGCGTATGATGACGAAAATATTCCACATATACAAGGTGCTTTTTATGCTACACCCGATACGCACAATGTAATTTTTAATTGCTTTAGAGAAGAAGATGCTACCATGCTGCAAACCCTCCATGCCGACGACACTACAACAGAAAAAAAAATTTTGCTCGACAATAACCTCATCTCGATACTGGGTAGTCCTGAATACCATACCGCCAAAATCCCAACGACACCTACTAATTGTCTGCTGACTTCCATTTGTAACAAAGAACGGCTTAAAACTATTTTAAAATATGGCATTGCTTATGTAACCAAGATAGATAAACTTGGAATAACCCGAATTGAAAAGCACATCATGCGCTACCCGCAACTATTTGCTACCTTAGCTATTGAACAAAAACTAAAGAAAGGTGTCAAAAAAGGAATCGTATGGCATACGCAAGGAAGCGGTAAAACAGCACTGGCTTATTACAATGTTTTTTATCTCAAGGATTTTTATCAGAAGAAAAACATCATCGCTAAATTCTATTTTGTTGTAGATAGGTTAGATTTAGCCACCCAAGCTAAAAACGAATTTGAAGCACGCGGTCTCAAAGTTGAAATGATTAGCTCAAAAACAGATTTTGTTGCAAATATTACAACCGCCGGTGCATCAACATCTCATATCGGCGAACAAACAATTGCCGTTGTTAATATTCAAAAGTTTTCTGAAGAATCTATTTCCAAAGTCGCTGACTATAATTTACAAGTGCAACGCATTTATTTCTTAGATGAAGTACACCGCAGTTATAACCCGCACGGCTCTTTTCTTGCTAACTTAATCAATTCTGATCGCAACGCTATTTTAATTGGACTTACCGGCACGCCCATTATTAAAGGCGACTCAACCAGTAAACAAATCTTTGGTGATTACTTTCATACATATTATTACAATAAATCTATTGCTGATGGCTACACCTTAAAATTAATGCGTGAAGCCATAGAAACAACTTTTAGTAGCCACATGCGTGCCGTTTTAGAAAATATTGAAACTAAAGAAGGTACGCTTGAAAAAAAAATGGTTTATGCCCACAAAAAATATGTTGAACCCTTAGTTGATTACATCATTGCCGACTTCAAAAAAAGCCGTGTCCTGCACAACGACAATTCTATTGGTGCCATGATCGTTTGCGACTCTTCAGAACAAGCAAAAGCTATTTTTGAATATTATGAGCGACAATATAACAACAAACAAAAACAACTTTCAGAAAATCAATACCGCTTTGCAGATGAACAAGATACCCTTGTAGCTGAGGATGTTAACGCTAAGAGCAAATTGGATAACGAACCCCTAACCGTCGCTTTAATACTCCACGATACCGATACCAAAGAAATACGAAAAGACAACACCGCTGATTTCAAAAAAGGTAACCTTGATTTACTCATCGTTTACAACATGCTTCTAACAGGTTTTGACGCCAACCGTTTGAAAAAACTGTATTTGACAAGAACCCCGCACGAACACAACCTCTTGCAAACACTCACACGCGTTAATAGACCCTACCATAATTTTAAATACGGCTTCGTAGTTGATTTTGCAGGTATTGAAAAGGAATTTGATGAAATGAACACAGCCTATTTTAAAGAACTGCAAGCAGAACTCGGCAATGAAGCCAACAAGTATTCTAACCTTTTTAAATCACAAGCAGAAATAGAGGAAGAAATTAAAGCTATCAACGAAAAACTGTTTCTGTACGATTTTGCAAACATAGAAGCCTTTCGCAATATCCTTGACAAAATAACCGATAAGCAAGAAATAATCGTACTTAAAAAATGTCTTGAAAATCTCAAGAACTTATATAATGTCATCAAATATGCCGATTATAGCAAACTATTAGATAAATTCCCTTTCAACAAAGTACATAAATTATACAACGAAGTTGATCATCGCCTTGCCAATCTTCATGCAAAAGAAAGTTTAGCAGATACAACCGACGCAACGGTTTTGTTAAACACCGCTTTAGAAAATATCCATTTTCAGTTTAGGAGAATTAAAGAACATGAACTGAAAATTGCTGATGAATTAAGAACAGCACTTGAGCAAACAAGGATTGAATTAGTAGAACGAAATTTTGATAAAAAAGACCCGCAATGGATTAGTCTGTTTGATGAACTCAAACGGCATTTCAACAAAAAAAATATTGAAGAACTAACCAGCACAGAAATGGCAGAATCTATTAAAACCTTACACGATATTCGTACCCAAACACAAGCACTCAATCTTAAAGATCAACTGCTGGCCGCTAAATATAATGACGATGTGAAATTTTTACGCATACACAAACGGCTACGCGAACAAAAATGGACGATACTAAGCAGCGACTTTACTTTGTGTGCCGTACTCACAGAAATTAAAAAAGAAACAGAGGATGCAATTTGTAAAAATCAAGCCGTACTGAACAATGAATATTTTTTCTCTGAAGCTACCATAGAAATGATTATTACAATCTTGGAAAAAAATGGTATCCATGACAATTTAGATTTGGCTGATTGTATCAATAAAAACCTCGTAAATGAATATTTTAATGAAAAAAAAGCAGGGTGAAAAATTGTAAATATGATAATGCCAAAAATTATAAGCATGGGATTATTAACGTTATTTTGTGTAACATCACGCTATAAGCCGTTTTTTAATTACACCAAATTCGGTATAATTAAAAATACAGCAGCGTCTAGCACCAAAATGACTTCCTTAATAAATAATTTATCTTTAAAGAAATTACAATAATGACCAACCACCTCGAACATACTCAAAAAACAAAGGAACTCATCGATAGCCTCAAAACTATTTGCTCCAACTACGGTCTGGGTAATGCCGGTAGCGAATATAAAATTATTACGGAAGTCTTTCTTTACAAGTTTTTAAACGATAAATTTTTATATGAAGCCCGTAAAGCGAACAAAGACCTCAAGAACAGCAACCAGCTTGAAACCGACATTCAAAAAATGAAAGACGCCAACTACCAATACATGCTCGCTAAAATTGGCACACGAGCGGCTAAATTAAAAAAGACGCATTTTATTAGCTACCTATTCAACAAACAAAACGATGCTCATTTTGCTGATATATTTGATAGTACCCTCATTGATATTGCCGAATTTAATATCAACCTGTTTTCAGTAGCAACGATTGGTGCCGAAAAAATTCGCTTGTTTGATAAACTCTCGCCCTATATCATTGAAAGCAGCCAAAAATCACCCTTCTGCAAAGCCATCATTAATAAATTAGTCGCTTTTAGCTTTGAACCCGTTTTTGAAGAGAAATACGATTTCTTTTCTACCATCTTTGAATACCTTATTAAAGATTACAATAAAGACAGCGGTAAATACGCCGAGTATTACACGCCACCCACCGTAGCAAAAATTATGGCGAAGATTCTTGTGCCACAGCCTACGCAAAATCAAATACTCTACGATCCGGCAGCTGGCTCCGGCAGTTTATTGTTGAGCTTAGCCCATCAAATTGGCGAAGACAAATGCACCCTTTACTCGCAAGACATCTCTCAAAAATCGTCCGAATTTCTACGCCTCAATTTAATCTTAAACAATTTAGTACACTCGCTACACAATGTCATCAAAGGAAACACGCTAACCAATCCCTTTCATGTAAACGACAACAAAAACGATTTAAAAAAATTTGATTATATCGTAAGCAATCCCCCTTTTAAAACAGACTTCAGCGATGATCGAGAAACACTCGCCAGCGATAATCATAGAAACAGATTTTTTGCCGGCGTGCCAACCGTACCCGCCAAGGAAAAAGACAAAATGGCTATTTATCAGCTTTTTATACAACATATCATTTACTCACTCAACAACAAGGGCAAAGCTGCCGTTGTTGTCCCTACAGGCTTTTGCACAGAAAAAGCAGCCATCGCATTAGCCATCAGACAAAAATTAGTCGATAACAACTGGCTACACGCCGTTGTACAAATGCCCTCCAATATTTTTGCAACCACCGGCACCAATGTATCGGTACTGTTTATGGACAAAAGCAAAGCCACCAATCAAGTAATTTTAGTTGACGCCAGCAAATTAGGTACAAAAGTAAAAGACGGCAAAAACCAAAAAACATTACTAAGCACCGATGACGAAAAACAAATCATTGAAACCATCAACAACAAAACCTTTGTTGTTGATTTTTCAATTGTAGTGGATACAGAAACCATCAAAGCAAAAAGTTATTCTTTTGGTGCAGGGCAGTACTTCGACACAAAAATTGAATACAGCAACCTAAGCCCCGATGAGTTTGATAAGAAAATGAAAGACCATCAAGCCAACCTCGAAAAATATTTTGCTGAAGGTAGAGAATTGGAAAAAGAAATTTTGAAGAATTTTAAAGGAGTTAGTTATGAAAAATCTTAGCAAAACATTGCTTGGTAATTTGGTAGAGTTTCAGAGAGGGTATGACCTTCCAAAAGACCAATTAATAAAGGGGATTTACCCTGTAATTTCTTCAAATGGAATCTTTGGTTACCATAACGAATCTAAAGTAAAAGCACCAGGAGTAACCATCGGAAGAAGTGGAACTGTTGGCTATCCTCAATTCATCGAAGAGGATTTTTTTCCACATAACACAGCATTATTTGTAAAAGATTTTAAGGGCAATAATGAAAAATATATCTATTACCTGTTAAAATATTTAAAACTTAATGACCGAAAAACAGGAACAGGCGTGCCAACGATGAATAGAAATGATTTGCACCCCTTAGAAATAAAAGCACATTTAGATAAATCAACCCAACAACAAATCGCCCACATCCTCTCCACCCTCGATGCCAAAATAGCCCTCAACAACCTGATTAATAAAGAGTTAGAAGCCATGGCAAAAACAATCTACGACTACTGGTTTGTACAATTTGAGTTTCCTAATGAGGATGGTAAGCCATATAAAAGCAGCGGCGGTAAAATGGTATGGAACGAGGATTTAAAACGAGAAGTGCCAGAGGGGTGGGAGGTGAAAGAACTTTCAGAATTAACAATACTAAACCACACGCCATGTAACGAAGACGAATATCTAAATCTAGATATCATTGATTTGTCAAGTATGCCCTCTAATTCAATTGCACTTAACGACAAATCACCTGCTGGAAGTTTTAAAACAAATCTTTTTAAAATGAAAAAGATGGATATTTTATTCGGTTCAATTCGTCCGTATTTAAATAAAGCAGGAATTGCATCTTTTGATGGTGCTGTAAATGGTACAATTCATTCATACTTACCTAAAAACAAAATAGACTATTCTTTTTTAGTCTGTAGTCTTATAAATAAATATACATTTAAATACGCATTTGTGCATTCAAAAGGAACAAAAATGCCAGTAATTGAAAGCAAGGAATTGCTTAGATTATTAGTGCCATACTCAACTGTAATGTCGTTAAACTTTAATAACATTGTTTATAAGTATTGGGAATTAATTGTATCAAATATTATTCAAACCCGCTCCCTCATTAGCGTACGCGATTTTTTATTACCCTTATTAATGAATGGGCAGGTAACTGTGCAGTGAGG
>JASGCW010000043.1 GCA_030053945.1 Limnohabitans sp. | reverse complement strand
AAACAATCTTACCTTTAACTTTAATTGCACTAGATGTAAGATTTTTAAAATAAAAGCTTAAAGTACAATTATTTGCAACTGTACTACTATAGGTAAAAACATCACCATCCTTAATTTCAGCAGAAGTATCTTTATTATAAAGTTTTATAACATCAGTAGCAACTGTCGTTGAAGGTGTTGGAGCTGGAGCGTCATCACTCTTACTACATCCAAACAAAACTCCTACTGCAAACAAACATATAAATATTCTTTTCATAAACTTTTAGTTATTAAAATTATTCTAAAATTATTTTTTCAACTTGTTCACCAATTTCATTTTTCATTTTCACAAAATAAACACCTTTTTGTGCATTTGATAAATCAATTTGTGAATTATTGATTAATCCTGACTGTCTGTAAATTTCTTTCCCTGTATAATCAATAACAGTTACATCAAAACTTGACTCAGACTCTAATGTTATTATACCTTGTGATGGAATAGGGTAAATATTAGCTATTTTTACAGCAAAATCAGAAGTACTCAAAGGATTAAACACTTTAAAATTCTTAGTTTCTCCAGGACCAAATGCTCCTCCTGTCATTCCAGAGATCAAAACTCCATTAGCCAAAACTTGGTAACTACCCGGAGCCATACCATCTCCGTAAGAATCTTTTATTTCAAATTTGTAACAGTCATATGGCAATGTTAAATTAATATCCATCTGTGGATAAGTAGATGTAGCTGGAGCCGAACTTGGTGCACTAGTATAAGTTGGACTTGTACTTACAACTGTGCCTGCTGAATTGTATAATTTCCAAGAAGTTTCTGCACCATATTTATCTAAAGTAATTTTTATAGTAATATTTTGATTCGTAACTTCTGGTGCTTTAGCAAAACTAATAGACCCTGTATTATCAGCTACATTTGCATCAGCTGGCAAAGAAACATTTAATGTATTTGTTGCCTGTGGCGTATAAGTAATATTAGATAATGTAACAACTTGTTTAGCCAAAGGAGCTAAATTCCCTGTCCAGTTATAAACTTGAGATGTCCCACCATTCATATTGTAGGTAATAGCCAAGCTAGTTAAATTTGTTGCTCCATAATTTTGAATTTCAACTTGTGGTGCAATTGAAGTTGCACATTGTGCTGGCATTCCTTGAACACTCTTCAATTTAACATCATTAGCAGCTAAACCAGTTATAGTTGGAAAAGTACCATTTCCTGAAATAATTTTTTGTTGTCCTTCCGCAACAAATGCAACAATTTCCATATCACCTAACTCAGCTGGAACTGAATTATAAGATGCCGGTATAGTATAATTATAGGTTCTCGTTACAAATGTTCCTGCGCTAGTAGTAGTGATATCCTCCCCCCATTGCCCTGTTAACAAGTGTACAAGTCTATGCATATGGTTATATTCATTACCCGCATTACCACCTGATTGTGGTCCCTTTGTATTATTTTGCAATAGCGCAACGTTTAATTTGTTTGTTGAAGCTGGACTTGCCCCTGTATAATAAGCTTCAACCAAAACTGTTAGTTGTCTAGTACTAGCATTCAATGTTGCAGTAGTAGCTACATTCACATAAGATGATTGTCCCAAAGTAGTAGTTGCTGCGGCTGACCATTTATCTCTACCCATTGCAGTTCCGCCAGCAGTCATACTAGAACCAGTAAAAACTGTTCTATTAACTGTTCCAGCAGGATAGCCAGTCAATGAAGATTGACTATCTATAGCCGTTCCAAAAGATGTTCTAAAATCTGGTTCACCTGCATTTGGTGTTGCATACCCACCTGCATGAACATTAATTAAGAAAACTTTCCCTGGATTAGCATCTTGAATCCCTTTTGCAACTGTATGTCCTTGCGGGCAAAAACCACAGTGAATTCCAGTAAACTCTTCTAAGATAACCTTTTTGTTTTGCGGTGCCGTACTTACGATTGTTTGTGCATTACTTTGAAAAGCAGCAAACAAAACCGCAAATAATGTAATTTTTTTCATAACATTGTTTTTTAATTATTTCCCACAATATTATAAAAAAAAATCATATGTTAAGAAAAATATAAATAATTATTATTTTTCAACAAAAATAACAAAACACTAAGAAAATATTGATTTTACTGATGATTTACAATTTTATCATTTAAAAAAAAGAGAGAAAACAAAAAGATATTTTTCATAAAACAAAATAAAAAAATCTAAAAAAAAGAAAAAAACGAAATAAAAAACAAACAAAAAAACTAAAATGAAAAGCAAAATTAGTTTTATTTACTTTTTTTGTTTTTTTTAATAAAAATCAGATTTTTTTATAATACATAGCTTTTACAATCCCGTCTGAAAGTCCAATTTTAGGCACATAAATTTTAGTAGCTCCACTCCACTTCATTGCTTTCAAATAAATACCTAAGGCGTGAATGATTACGTCTGCGCGGTCAGTATTTAAACCTAATTCAGCTATACGCTGCTCGTATGTTAATGAATTCAAATATTGATATTGAGTGTTTAGATAAATATAAGACAAAGGTTTGTCTTGCATTTTTCCAGAAAGCTTAAAAATCTTATTAATATTACCTCCAGAACCAATCAAAGTAATATTTTCATAATTTTCAGTATTGGTTTTTATCCATTTTTCGATTTCTTGCCATACTACTTCATTCACCATATTATTTAGCAAACGAACAGTTCCATTCTTAAATGATTTTGAAGCTACTAATTTTCCTTCAGAAAACAAAGAAAACTCTGTACTACCACCTCCAACATCTACATATAAATATGTAGCATCTGTTTTAATGAATTTATGCAAATCTGATGAAGCAATAATAGCAGCTTCTTTTTTACCTTCTATTATATCAATTTTTATATCGGCTTTTTTCTTTATTATTTCAACCACTTCTTTTGCATTGTAAGCTTCTCTCATTGCCGAAGTTGCACAGGCCATATATTTCTCTACTTTATACACCCCCATTAATAGTTTATATGCTTTCATTGCATCTACCATTCTATCAATGTTTTCTTTTGAAATTTCTCCAACCGTGAAAGCATCTTGCCCTAAACGTATTGGAACACGAAATAATGCACTTTTATTAAATTGTGGTTCTTTACCTTCCTGCTCAACAATATTCATCACCAACAATCGCATTGCATTGGAACCAATATCTATAGCTGCATATTTTTTAATTGAAATCATATCTTATCAACAACTACTTCTAGTCTGTTTTGGTAATATTTATAAATCTCGTGTTGTGCTCTAAAAATTGGGTTGTTCCCTCTTAACCTATATTTATTATCTAAACTTTCAGAATGAAAGCGAGCTTTGACGTTTCCTTTCCACAAGATATCAAAAGTATCTATCAATTCATTCTTTATTGCCTCATCATAAATGGGACATGAAACTTCCACTCTACTGTCTAAATTTCTTGTCATAAAATCTGCTGAAGAAATATATACCTCAGGTTTATCATCATTACAAAAAATATAAACCCTTGAATGCTCTAAATAAGCATCAACTATAGAAATCGCTTCTATATTTTCGCTCATCCCAACAATGCCTGGAATTAATGAACAAATACCCCTAATAATTAATTGAACTTTTACTCCTGCTCTACTAGCTTCATATAATTTATCAATCATTTTATAATCTGATAAACTATTCATTTTAAGCTTAATAAATGCTGGTCGACCTAAAGTAGCATTTAGAATTTCTCGGTCAATTAACTTAACAAACTTAGAACGTGTATAATGAGGCGAGACAATTAAATGTTTATATCTATGAACACGATAGTTTATATGAAAGAATTCAAAAACCTTTGCTATATCCTTCAAGATTTGTTGATGCGAAGTAAATAATGTAACATCTGTATAGACTTTAGCACTTGCTTCGTTGAAATTTCCTGTAGAAATAATTCCGTAGCGCTTCATTTTACCTTTATCATCTATACGTTCAACATAACAAATCTTACTATGAACTTTCAATCCTTTTACCCCAAATATCAACTCTATTCCTTCCGTCTGCATCATCTCTGCATAAGAAATATTACTTGCTTCATCAAAACGAGCTTGCAATTCTATTTGAACGGTAACTTTTTTCCCATTTTTAGCAGCATTTATCAATGAACTGACTATTTGTGAATTCCTCGCTAATCGATACAAGGTAATTTTGATTGTTGTTACATAAGGATCTAATGCCGCTTCTCTTAAAAATTTTATGACATATGAAAAAGATTGGTAGGGTGCATTTATCAAATAATCTTTTTGATCAATTTTTTTTAAAATACTTCCTTCAAGTCCTAAATTATCAACAGGCAAAGGAGCATTTGATTTATATAACAAATCGTAGCGTCCTAAATTTGGAAAATCCATATAGTCGCGTCGATTATGATATCGTCCACCAGGAATCAAACAATCTTTAGTATCAATCCCCATTCTGTGCAGGAAAAATTTTAATGTATCTTTTTCTATACTCTGATCATAAACGAATCGAACTGGCTCTCCCATACGACGATCTTTTACGCCAGATGAAATTTTTTCAAGAAAACTTTTGTTCAAATCTGTATCTAATTCTAATTCGGCATCACGAGTAATTTTTATCATATGTGCCGATATACTCTCATAATCGAAAATATTAAATATATGGTGCAAGTTATAACGGATTACATCATCCAATAAAATAATATATTGCTTATCATTATTAGAGGGTAATACAACAAATCGATTTATCGCTTTTGGCATTTCTATCAATGCATAACGAATATCTTTTTTTAATTTAATTTTTTCTAAAAGTGATGCATCTTCTTTAGGCTTCATTACCAATTTAACCGCTAGATACCCAGATGTATCTTTTAATAAAGGAAATTCTGCTAAATCATTTAAAATAATAGTAACCAACTCAGGACTAACCCTTTGCATAAAGAAATCGCGAACAAAATTTTGCTGTTCTTTATTAATCTCATTCTCATTAATTATGAAAATATTCTCTTTTTCTAATTCCTTTTCAATAACACTCAAAGTTCTCAAACTTTCAGATTGATGCTCAATAACCGTCTCTGTAATATCTTTCAGTAATTGTTGAGCTGAAATACCTCCAAGAATATTTTCACCAGTTTGCCCAGAAAGACTAAGTCGCCTTATTGCTGCATACCTTACACGAAAAAATTCATCTAAATTATTAGAAAAAATACCTAAAAATCGTAATCGATCTAAAAGAGGAACTCTTTCATCTGCTGCCTCTTGTAATACTCTAAAATTAAAAGCTAACCAACTCTTTTCGCGGTCAATATATCTATTTTCGGTTTGTTGCATTATTAAATTTCTTTCGGGAATATATATTTAAAAATTTTACCATTTGCAATATTTTTCCAACTATTAGTCTCGAACTGCAAATAAGTCAATCCCGCTGTGGGAACATTAAAAATATTTTTGTCGCCAAATTTATTGACAAAATTTGTAATTGCCTCATTATGTCCAAAAAGAATTAATTTTTGAATAGAATCATCACACGATTTGATAGATTTTTCTAATTGATTTTCATCAAAAGTGTATAATTCTTCTTTAAATTGAATTTCTGTCACTTCTAAATTAGCCTCTCTACAGAATATTTTTGCAGTTTCAGTTGCTCTGGTAGCGGTACTGCT
This sequence comes from Limnohabitans sp., assembly GCA_030053945.1. GTDB lineage: Bacteria > Bacteroidota > Bacteroidia > Flavobacteriales > Flavobacteriaceae > Flavobacterium. Next base: position 25,839 of record JASGCW010000043.1, on the reverse strand, counting down.
CCAAACAATAAATTCCTCTGATACAAATTCTCTAGCTGAAATACCTACTTTAGATATAGCTTGAATTCCAGAATCAATTAAGGGTCTTTTTTTATCTTCTAATGGGAAATCCCAACTTGACTTTGCGTGTCTTATAATTATCAAATGCTTCATAAACCTATTTTTATAAAATTAGTAAGATTTACCAAATAAAAAAAGTCCTAACATCAAGCTAGGACCTATATTTGAAGATTATTTCCTTATTTATTCAAAAAAGCTAAGACATTCTTTTCAATTCTTTCCTGAATATTAGAAACATCTGCTTTCTCAAATTTTTCACCTATAATATTTTCATATAATTCAATATATCTTTCTGATACTGTTTCGATATATTCATCTGTCATTTCAGGGATTTGTTGTCCATCTTTACCTTGAAATCCATTAGCAATCAACCATTGACGAACAAATTCTTTTGATAATTGCTTTTGAGCTTCTCCTCTATCTTGTCTTTCTTGATAACCCTCTGCATAAAAATAACGAGAAGAATCAGGCGTATGAATTTCATCAATCAAAACAATTTTTCCCTCTTTAGTTTTTCCAAATTCATATTTAGTATCCACCAAAATCAATCCACGAGAAGCAGCAATTTCAGTACCTCTTTGAAATAAAGCTCTTGTATATTTTTCTAATACTAAATAATCATCTTCCGAAACAATACCGTTTGCTAAAATAGCCTCTCTAGAGATATCTTCATCGTGTGTTCCTACAGCTGCTTTTGTTGTTGGAGTGATAATAGGCTCAGGGAAATTATCATTTTCTTTCAAACCTTCTGGCATTTCTACTCCGCATAACACTCTTTTTCCTGCTGCATACTCCCGCGCAGCGTGACCAGACAAATACCCACGAATTACCATTTCAACTTTAAAAGGTTCACACAAATGTCCTACTGCAACACTTGGATCTGGAGTTGCTACTAACCAATTAGGTACAATATCTTCTGTCAATTGCATAAACTTAGTCGCAATTTGATTTAATATTTGTCCTTTATAAGGAATTCCTTTAGGCATAATAACATCAAAAGCTGAAAGCCTATCCGTAGCAATCATTACTAATAATTCGTCATTAATATTGTAAACTTCACGCACCTTACCGTGATACACAGATTTTTGCCCAGGAAAATTAAAATTTGAAGTAGTAATAGTATTCATTATTATGTTGTGTTGTTGTTTTAAAGTGGCACAAAAATAAAGTTTTTATAAGCAGTAACAAAAGAGAATAGAATTTTATTTTAATTGTTGCATTTTAAATACAATAATTAATAACTTTGCATCATTAAAAAAAATCAAATTTTAAAATAATGAATACACAACAACTTTCGCTTATTAAAGCAACTGTACACATCTTAAAAGAACATGGAATAACATTAACAAAACATTTTTACCATAGAATGTTTACTCACAACCCAGAATTGAAGAACCAATTCAATATGGGGAATCAAGCCAGCGGGAAGCAACAAACAGCGCTAGCAACCGCTGTATTAGCCTATGCAGAACACATTGAAAATCCTGGTGTTTTGATTGGAGCTCTAAAATCTATTGGTCAAAAACACGTAAGTCTAAACATAACTGCGGATCAATATGCTATTGTGGGAGGCCATTTAATTGCATCCATTAAAGAAGTTTTAGAAGATGGCGCCACCGATGAACTTTTAGAAGCTTGGACTATAGCTTATAATCAATTAGCCCAAATTATGATTAATCTTGAAGCTGGAATGTATAAAGAAAATCGAGAGAAAAAAGGCGGATGGAATGGTTGGAGAACATTCGTTATTAGTCGTATAGTGGAAGAAAGCGCTGAAATCAAATCTTTTTATTTAACACCTAAAGACCAACAACCTATAGCTACTTATCATCCAGGGCAATATTTAACAGTAAAAACATATGTAGATTCTTTAGGCTACGAACAACCAAGACAATACAGCTTATCATCAGCATTTAATGAAAACTTTTATCGTATTACTGTGAAAAAAGAAAATCCAACTGACTTGCCCGCTGGTATTGTTTCAAGCAATTTACATAACCAAAAAGAAGGTAATGAAATTGAAGTTTCAGCACCCGCAGGATTATTCCACATTGGAGATAGACCTAATCAGCCATTAGTACTTATTAGTGGTGGTGTAGGAATAACACCTATGATGAGTATGCTTGAAACTCAAGCGGATAAAAACAACAAAATTGTTTGGTTGCATAGTTGTCGAAATGAAAATGTGCAAGCATTTAAAAACGAAATAGAATATTACAATACCAATTTTGACAATATAACCACATATACTTTTTTCAATGAAATAGAACGAGAAACTGAATTCAAAAGAAATGGATTCTTAGATTTAAAAACATTGAAAGAGGAGATTGTTCTACCTGAAGCACAATACTACATCTGCGGTCCTACTTCATTTATTGAAGTACAATTTGAAACTTTAAAAAATTTAGGTGTAGCGAAAGAGGCAATTTTTTACGAGGAATTTGGCCCACAATCATTAAATCTTAATTAAATTTGTTGTATTTAAAACATAACAATAAATTAATCACAAATGAAACTGAACCATTTTACAGATTTTGGTATGCGTGTACTCATCTATCTCGAACATTTAGAATCGAACCAATCGACTTCTTTAGATGAATTAGCAGAAAAATTTAAAATTTCAAGAAATCATTTAATTAAGGTGGTTCAGTTTTTATCCCATAACGAATTAATTCAAACCAAAAGAGGTAAAAATGGTGGGATTTCAATAGCAAAAAAAGCCCAAAAAACGTCAATTGGTGAATTAATTCATTTGTTAGAGCAAGATGAAAATCCAATTATTGATTGTCAAGCCAAAACTTGTCTATTCCCCTCACAACAATGCCAATTAAAACACTTATTTCAAATGGGGTATCAAGCGTTTATCGCTGTATTGGATGAATATTATTTAAAAGATTTACGCTTTGAAAACTGGAACCAAATTATCAATAAAAATGCTTAGTAACACTTTAGTTATTACAGCTACCATAACCCTTACCCTTACTTATCTAAATTCAGTACATTTTTCATTTTATATCTGGTTAAGGTCTTGGGCAATCGCAACAAGCATCAGCTTGATGTATCAAGTTTTTGTTTTTCCGTTCACCAAATACTTTAAAAATCAATGAATACTTTTAAAAACAAAGGCTAATTTAAGTATATTGTTCCTTATTTTTATAAACCATATAAAAAATAGTTGTCATCAAAGAAAGCACTATGACTTATATGGTTCATAAAAATTAATCATTATTTTCTATACTCTTGTAAGCATCAATTATCTTCTTCACTAATCTATGACGCACAATATCTTTATCATCTAGATAAATAATTCCAATACCATCCACATCTTTTAAAACTAATAAAGCTTCTTTCAAACCAGATATCGTTCTACGAGGTAAATCTACCTGTCCTGGATCACCAGTAATAATAAATTTAGCATTTTTCCCCATACGAGTCAAAAACATTTTCATTTGGCTATGAGTAGTATTTTGTGCTTCATCTAAAATTACAAAAGCATTATCTAAAGTTCGTCCACGCATAAATGCTAATGGTGCAATTTGTATAATTCCTTTTAGAATATAATCTTCTAAGGTTTGCGGTGGAATCATATCGCGCAATGCATCATATAACGGTTGCATATACGGATCAAGTTTTTCCTTCATGTCCCCTGGAAGAAAACCTAAATTTTCTCCAGCTTCTACAGCAGGACGCGTTAGAATTATACGCTTTACTTGCTTTTCTTTCAAAGCTTTTACCGCCAGTGCCACTCCTGTATATGTTTTCCCTGTACCAGCAGGTCCTACAGCAAAAACCATATCGTTTTTGCGAACATAATCAACCAATTTCTGCTGATTGGGTGTCATTGCTTTAATGAGCTTACCTCCTAACCCGTGTACTAAAATTTCATCTTTGGAATCCATAACACCAGTTTGCTGCGCATCACCTTCCACGATGCGCATAATCACATTATCATCGATATTATTAAAACGACTAAAATGTGTCATCAAACGCCTAAATCGAACCTCAAACTCATCTAAAACTTCTTCTTCACCAAAAGCTTTAAGGGTTGTTCCTCTAGCAACTATTTTAAGTTTTGGATAATATTTTTTGATAGTTTCTAAATGACTATCATGAGCTCCCCAAAATTCTTTAGGAGCAATATTTTCAAGTTCAATAATTCTTTCGTTCAAAGGCTCTAAAATTTAGTTAAAAATAAATTCGTTATGTTTATCTCAAATCTACTAAATTTACCGAAAAGTTTCAGGAATAGTTATAAACAAAATAATGTCAATAATTACACTCACTACCGATTTTGGACTCAAAGACCATTTTGTTGGTGCACTAAAAGGTAAAATTTTAAGCAAAGTTATTGATGTTCAAATCATTGACATTTCTCACAATATTGACCTATTTAATATATCCGAAGCTGGTTATGTTATAAAATCAGCTTACAAAAGCTTTCCCGAAGGTACAATTCACCTTATTGGAGTCGATTGCGAATTAGCTGCAAGCGGTAAACATCTCGCTGTTGAATGGGATAATCATTATTTTATTTGCGCTGATAATGGTATTTTAAGTATCCTTTGTGGTAATCAAAATCCAACTAAAATAATTGAAATAGATGTAACAAAACAATCAGAGGTATACACTTCTGATATCGATATTTTGTTAGCTAGTTGTTGTCAGATTGCAAAAGGTCAAAAAATAGAGACTTTAGGAAATGAAATACATCTACTAAAACCAGTCTCAGAACTTCAGGCAACAATAGAAAATGAAGGGAATTACATAAAAGGGAATATCATCTACATAGACCATTTTGGAAATTGTGTCACTAACATTTCTAAAGATTTGTTCAACAAAATTAGAAATGGACGCAATTTTGAAATAGGTTTTGGATCTAAAACAATCAAGAAAATACATAGTTCATACTCTGATTTTACGGTAAGGGAAGGATATACTCTAAAAGACTATGAAGGTGAAAAACTAGCACTATTTAATGAAGCTGGTTATCTTGAAATTGCAATTTACAGAAGTAATCCTCATACCACAGGAACTGCTAGCTCATTATTGGGCTTAAAGTATAGAGATGTGATAAGTATTAATTTTAGGAGTTAGGTGATGGTACTTCGACAAGCTCAGTAACCCTTGGAAGTTGGAAGTTGGAAGATGGAAGATGGTATTTCGACAAGCTCAGTAACCGTTGGGTGATGGGAGTTTAATTTTTAAAAACTTTAAAACTTGAACTATAAACTTAAAAATAAAGACGTAAAACAAAATATAAATTAAATGTTCGTACGAATTGTAAAATTGAGTTTTCACGAAGAAAACATTCCAGCATTTCTTGAAAACTTTGAAGAAATCAAAGATAAAATCAGAAATTCACCAGGAAATAAGTTATTAGAATTATATCAGGACAAAAACAATCCTTGCATATTTTTCACCTATAGTTATTGGGAAACCGAACAGGATTTAGAAAACTATCGAAATTCAGCTTTATTTGATGAAGTATGGACATTCACAAAAAAACTTTTCAATGATAAACCAGAAGCTTGGAGTGTAGATAAACTGGTTTCTTTAGTTTAAAGTTTCAAGTTTAAGGTTATTCAATTACTTTTGTCACTCTAAATTTTAAACGTTTAAACTTTAAACATTTAAACAAATTATATGAAAGCCATACTATATAAAGAATTTCGTTCCTTTTTTGGATCACCTATAGGTTATTTAGTAATAACTATTTTCCTATTGCTCACAGGGCTTTTTCTGTGGGTTTTTGAAGGAGATTATAATATTCTGAATTCAGGATTTGCAGATTTGACACCTTTCTTCACTATTGCGCCTTGGATACTATTATTTCTTATCCCAGCAGTAACTATGCGAAGTTTTTCGGATGAAAAAAAACAAGGCACAATGGAATTATTATTAACAAAACCTATCAGCCTTTTGGAAATTGTCAATGGTAAGTTTTTAGGTTCCTTAATCCTAATCATTGTTGCAATTATTCCTACTCTTGTATATGTAAAAATAGTATATGATTTAGGTTTACCTGAAGGAAATTTAGACTTAGGAAGCACTATTGGCTCTTATTTTGGTTTATTGTTCTTAATAGGTGCATACACTAGTATAGGGATTTACACCTCTTCCCTGTCTGACAACCAAATTGTTGCTTTTTTACTTTCGGTACTTTTATGCTTTGTTTTATACTATGGTTTTCAAGGTGTTTCAACTTTATCTTTTTTAGGAAACTTTAATGGCATAATTGCTTCATTTGGAATGGATGCACATTACAAAAGCATATCCCGAGGTGTAATAGACACTAGAGATGTAATTTACTTTTTAAGTATTATTTCTTTATTTATTTCATTTACAGTTTTCAAACTAAAATCATACAAATTATAATGAAGAAGGATAATTTGAAAAAATTAATAGGAATTGTTTCCGTTATCGTACTTGTAAACATTATAGGAAATTATTTCTTTCATCGCTTTGATTTAACAGCAGATAAAAGATATACTTTATCTCAAACATCTTTAGACATTATAAAAAAAGCTAAAGAACCCTTATATGTAGATGTCTTTTTAGAAGGAAATTTCCCACCTGAATTTAAGCGTTTACAAACTGAAACAAAACAAATTCTAGAAGAATTTAAAGCTTACAATCCAAATATAATTTACCAGTTTGTAAATCCATTAGAGAATCCTGAGGAAGCAAAAACCATTATGGATTCTTTTATTCAGAGAGGATTAACACCAGTTAAAGTTACTGTTGATGATAAAGGAAAACAATCACAAGAAGTTGTATTCCCTTGGGCAGTGGCTACTTACAAAAATAAAAGCACCAAAATTCAACTACTCAAAAACAAATTTAATACTTCAACAGAGAAAAAAGTAATTAGCTCAGTCCAACATTTAGAGTATGCCTTTTCTGATGGTTTTCATAAAATTACCACTCAAAAATCAAAAAGAATTGCTGTTATAAAAGGGAAAAATGAGTTACCTGATATTTTAAAAGCTGACTTTCTTCAAACAGTTCGTGATAATTATTTTATTGCTCCTTTTCCTTTAGATTCTACAAAGAATAATCCTGAATTGTTTGAAAAAGCACTAAAAACATTTGATTTGGCTATCATTGCTAAACCTAAATCTACCTTCACAGACCAAGAAAAACAAGTTCTAGATCAGTTTATCGTAAATGGTGGAAAAACAATTTGGATGATTGATGCTGTAAATATTGATATGGAGAGCCTTAACAAAACAGGCAATTCATTGGCATTCCCACTAGATTTAGGGCTTAATGATATGCTTTTTAAATATGGCGTAAGAATCAACCCTATTTTAGTCAAAGACCTGCAAGCTACTCCTATCGCACTTGCAACGGGCAGACAAGGTAGTGAAACGCAATATCAAAAATATCCTTGGTATTTTGCTCCATACATTTTCCCTGAGAGTAAACACCCTATTGTGAACAACATTGATGGTGTAAAATTAGAATTCACTAATAGTATTGACACACTAAAGAATGGAATTAAAAAGACTATTTTATTACAATCATCTATTTATACAAAAAAAGTAGGTGCTCCAACCGAAGTCGATTTAAAAACTGTCAATGAAAAACCAACAGCCAAGGATTATCAATCGGGTTCTGTGCCTTTAGGAGTTCTTTTAGAAGGTAATTTTCACTCTGTTTTTGAAAATAGAGTCTTAGCTTTTAAAGACAATACCTTCAAAAGCACAAATAAACCATCTAAGATGATTGTAATTTCGGATGGTGATATTATTAAGAATCAAGTTGACGAAAATGGACAACCAATGGAATTAGGGTATGACAAATGGACTGGACAATTATATGCCAACAAAGAATTCTTAATGAACTGTGTCAATTATTTACTAGACGATACTGGACTTATCAACATCAGAAGCAAGGAAGTGGACCTGCCTTTGTTAGATAAAGAAAAAGTCTATGAAGAATATACTTATGTACAATTCTTAACTATTGGACTTCCATTATTGATACTTGGACTATTTGGAATTGGTTTTACTTACTTGAGAAAGAGAAAATTTGCTAGATAATTGTTAATAACCCTCATTCTTGTTGATAAAATTGTTTTCAATAGTAAATAGTTTACGATATATTTGTGAAATAGAAAAATCCTCAGGTTTACTAGGAATTACTTTTTAAATATTAGACAATGAAATTTATTGTATCAAGTTCTTACTTATTAAAGCAACTACAAGTTTTAGGTAGTGTGATTAATAGCAGTAATACTTTACCAATTTTAGATAACTTTTTATTCGAATTAAAAGAAAACGAATTAGTAGTTTCTGCCTCAGATTTAGAAACTACAATGTCGGCTAATTTAGAAATAGAATCTAAAGACGCTGGAAGTGTAGCTGTTCCTGCCAAGTTATTATTAGAAATACTAAAAACTTTCCCTGAACAACCTCTTACTTTTACAGTTGAAGAAAACAATACAATAGAGATTAGTTCTCAATCAGGAAAATATGCATTAGCTTATGCTCCAGGAGAAGAGTTTCCTAAGGCAGTAGTTTTAGAAGATCCTTCAAAAACATTAGTACCAGCCGAAATTCTATCGACTGCTGTGAGTAAAACAATTTTTGCTGCTGGTAATGATGATTTACGTCCAGTAATGAGTGGTGTATTTTTTCAATTTTCACCAGAAGGATTAATCTTTGTTGCTACAGATGCTCATAAACTAGTAAAATATGCACGTACGGATGTAAAAGCATCACAAGTAGCCGATTTTATTATGCCAAGAAAACCTTTAAATATTCTTAAAGGTATTTTAGCTACTTCAAATGCAGAAGTAACCATTGAATATAACGATGCTAACGCAACATTTTCTTTCGATAACTACATATTAACTTGTAGATTAATTGATGGAAAATACCCTAATTACGAAGCGGTTATACCAAAAGAAAACCCTAACAAACTATTGATAGACAGAACACAATTTTTAAGTTCTGTACGTCGTGTAGCTATTTTCTCAAATAAAACTACACACCAAATTAGATTAAAAATTGCTGGCGCAGAATTAAATATTTCTGCTGAAGATATCGATTATTCTAATAAAGCTGAAGAACGTCTAACTTGTGATTATCAAGGTGACGATATGCAAATTGGTTTCAACTCACGTTTCTTAATGGAAATGTTAAACAATTTACAAAGTGATATGATTCAGTTAGAAATGTCAATGCCTAATAGAGCCGGTATTCTTACCCCTGCTGATGGTCTTGATGAAGGAGAAACCGTTACTATGCTAGTAATGCCTGTAATGCTAAACAATTAGTCTACTAACCAAACCCAAATACCTTTTGAAATGGCTGTCAGTTAGACAGCCTTTCTAATTTATATATTCCAGTATTTTATTTAACTTTTCGTGGTTAATAGGTTTAGAAATAAAATCTTGTACAATAGTGTAATTTTTTGATTTTTCAATATCATTAAAATCAATAGAAGAACTCATAATAAATACTTTTATTTTCTGAGCTATATCAGATTTTTGTAATTCCTCTAAAAATTGCCATCCATCCATCAAAGGCATATTTAAATCAAGAAGTATAACACAAGGCAACCCAGATTTTTTATCAAAAAGTAATTCTAAAGCTTCGTTACCATTTTTAAAATCAACTACTTTGCCAAAACCTTGATGCTTTTCTAATAATTTTTTTAATACAAAAACAAAAATAGAATCATCGTCAACAATATATGTCTGTTTTATAATCATTTAAATAAAATACAAATTAAACGTTGTTCCAATATTCAATTCACTAGTAACATCAATTCTTCCTCCCATAGATTCCATATGGTTTTTTACCATAAACAAACCTAAACCTACGGCATCAGAATTTGAATGAAAAGTTTTATACATACCAAAAATTTTATCTTTATTTTTCTCTAAATCAATTCCTATACCATTGTCCGAAAATGACAACTTTATTTCATCATTAATTTGTTGCGCAGTGATATAAATTTCAGGTAATCGAAGAGGTGATTTATACTTAATGGCATTTGTAAGTAAATTAAAAATTATACTTTCAAAATAAGATTGTATAGCAAACACTTTTAGATTATCTAATACATTTATTGTAATTTTTGCATCACTAGACTTTACAACAGCATTTATACCCACTAATGCTTTCTCTATTTCTACCTTTAAACTTAATTCTTTTTTTTCATTTTTCAAACCACTTTGTAAAGCAACAGTTTCATTTAAGAAAAAAATAGTTTCCGAAAGTTTATTAGTACTTTGTTTAAGCATCTTAAAATACTCTTGCTTTTCTTCTACATTATCTGTTTCTTCATACAAATCCAAAATCATAGACAAATTACTTGTATGTGAGCGAATATCATGTGAAACAATGTGAGTGAAATTTGTTAATTTTTCATTTTGTTTTTCAGTAATATTATAAAGTCTATTTTTTTCTTTTTCTGCTTCTTTTCGTGCTGTTATGTCTCTAGTAATTACAATATATTTAGTGTATTTTCCATTTTCATCATAAAGTACATTTGCAGAATCTTCCCTGAAATGGTAATTCCCATCAGTACCTTTAAATCTATGTTCATACTGAATATTTGATTTTTGTTCCGCTAACCCACCATATATGGTCTCTCTAACTCTTTCTAGATCATCAGGGTGCACATTACTAAAAGCCTCTTGTAGTGTCATTTGTTTGTAATATTCTTTATCATAACCCAAAAGTTTAGAAAAGGATGGTGATACATATGTCATTATTCCATTTTCAAAAACAACTACACCGTCTGAAGTGTTTTCAGTAATCAATTTGAGTTGTTTTTCACTTTCAACAAGACTTTCTTCAATTCGTTTTCTTTCATCAATATTTCTAGAAGTGATAATGTATTTAGTATTTTTCCCGTCAGCATCATAAAGTAAATTTGCTAAATCTTCACGCCAGTGGTATTTACCATTTTTAGCTCTTATCCTAAATTCGCAGGTGAAACTACTTATTTGTGTCTCGATATTATTAAACACTAGCATTCTAACTCTTTCCGCATCATCTGGATGTAATAAATCAAATATTTTTTTGGCAGGAAAATCTTTAATTTCATCTTCAGAGAATCCTAAAAGTTCTCTATAGGAAGGTGATATATATTTAATTTTATTTTCTTCTAATACTAAAAAACCATCCGTAGAATTCTCAAAAATTAATCTTATTTGCTCTTGTTTTTCTTTTAGTCTTGATTCTGTATCTTTTCGGTCCTGAATATCACGGGATATAATAATTATTTTTACATAATTATTTTCATTATATATAACGTTAGCATAATCCTCACGCCAATAATACTTTCCGTTAGTTCCTAAAAAACGATATTCATAATTAAATTTTGAGTTTTTTAATTTCAAATTAGATTTAACAACTTCTTTTACTTTACTATAGTCTTCAGGATGAATATAACGAAACATTTTAATCACAGAAATACCTATAACAAAATCTCTACTATAACCAGAGAGTTTTTCAAATGTAGGCGAAACATAAGTGGCTCTACCATATTCTATTACTAAAATTCCATCAGTAGTATTGTTAGTTATAAAATCAAGATTTTTTTTATTTTCGACTAATAAGGCTTCTGCTTTTAATCTCTTATCTTCCTCGATGGCAATACTTAAAAAATCAGCTAACGATTTTGCAAATGAAATGTCATTTTCTGTCCAATCTCTGTTTTTGTCTCGATGAGAACAACATAAAATACCGAATATTTTCCCATCAATTCTTAAAGGGACATCTAAAATATCTTTGATATCATAAGGCTCTAGATAATCATAAAACATTTTTTTTATTTCTAGATCTTTGGTCGTAAGCGAATCTGTAGATATAAAACTCCTTTTATTTTGTATAGCTTCGATGTATTCAGGGAAATCAACAACTCCTAATGATGTAGTATCTGAATACTTTTCATTTCTATCAACAATATCAATACAATTTAATTTCCCATCAACAATTTCCCAATACCCTACCCTATCAGAATTAAGTCCTTCTGTCGCTAAATGGATTACTTCTTTAATTTTCCAATCTAACTTTTTCCCTTTACTAGAAGAATATAACGATAACAGAAGATTATTTTGAATATCAACAATACGTTTCTTTTTTTGCAGTTCTATTTCTGCCGATTTCTCACTCGTAATATCTCTGGCAATAATGACTGCTCTAAAAGCATTACCAGAAGTATCATAGTGAATATTCATTATGTCTTCCCTCCACATATATGTTCCATTCTTTTTTCTACATCTGTGAGTGTATTTTACTGAGGGTAATTTATTTTTAGCTGCTGTAAAAATTGTTTCCTTAACCATTTCAACATCTTCAGGATGCACTAAATGAAACATATCGTCACTGTAGAAGCTCAATTTTTCTTCCTCGGTCATTTCAATCATCTCAAGATATCTTTTCGATACAAAAACCAATTTATAATTTTCTATGATGTAAATACCATCTGAAATATTTTCGGAAATGAACTTAAACCGCTCTTGATTTTCAATCAAACTCTTATCTGATAATTTTCTTTTATACTCTTCTGTTAATAAAACATAAATATCTGCTAACGCTCTAGCGAATGACACTTCATTTTCGCTCCATTCTCTTACGGCCAAATCTTCACAACATAAAAAACCTATCGACTTATTATTTTCCCTCACGGGAATATCTAACAAACTTTTAATTTTATGCTTATTTAAATAATCATTTGCTAATTCATTAGTAAAAGGGTTAGAATACACATCACTTACTTGTAGCACAACTCCTTTTTGCAATGCTTCAAAATAGCTTGGGTATTTACTCGCTTGCAGAGCTTCTTCATCTAAATATTTTTGTTCATTTGAATCAAACAACGCACTACACCTAAGCAAATCATCATCAAAATACCAAATACTACCTCTAGCTATAGATAACCCATCTACTAATGCCTTAGTGATTACCCTATTCAAATCATTTAATGAATCAAAGTTCAAAAAAGAATATCTATATAAATTCAATAGTATTTCAAACTGAGTGTTTGAAAAATGCATTGATATCGAATTTAAAGCGCGCATAAACTTTTAATTTTTAAAATATTTTAATAGAAACTATATAAAAATACCGATTTTTTTTCATGAAGTACTTCATAAAACAAATAAATATTAATTTTAAACAATACCTTTGCAAAAATTAAATATTAGAAATGTCATCATTCGAGCAATTTAACTTACCAAAATCTTTACAAAAAGCACTAGACGAATTAAAATTTGTAACCCCTACTCCTATTCAGGAAAAGTCGTTCAATATTATTATGTCTGGGCGTGATATGATGGGTATTGCTCAAACTGGTACAGGAAAAACATTTGCTTATTTGCTCCCGCTCTTAAAACAATACAAATTTGTAAACACCTATAATCCAAGAATTATGATTCTTGTTCCAACACGTGAACTTGTAGTCCAAGTTGTAGATGAAGTTGAAAAACTAACACAGTATATGTCTGTTAGAACTCTTGGAATTTATGGGGGAGTAAATATCAATACTCAAAAAAATCAAGTATATCAAGGAATTGATGTGTTAGTGGGAACTCCTGGTCGTGTTATGGATTTAGCCTTAGATGGTGTTTTGACATTACAAGAAGTTACTAAATTAGTGATAGATGAATTTGACGAAATGCTAAATCTAGGATTTCGTTCACAGCTAACTTCTATCTTGACAATGCTTAAACCTAAGCGTCAAAACATACTATTTTCAGCGACTATGACAGATGAAGTAGATGAAATGCTAGAAGATTATTTTGACTTTCCTGAAGAAGTTACTTTAGCAAAATCTGGTACACCGTTAGAAAAAATCCAACAACTTTCTTACCATGTTCCTAACTTTAATACTAAAGTCAATCTTTTAAAATATTTATTACAAACAAATGAAGCTTTAGAACGTATTCTGATTTTTGTGAATAACAAAAAAATAGCAGATATGCTTCACGATAAAATTGATACCGAATTTCCGGACCAATTTGGAGTGATTCACTCAAACAAATCTCAAAATTATCGTTTGCTAACAATGGCTTCATTTCAAAGAGGAGAAATAAAGGGAATAATTACTACAGATGTAATGGCGAGAGGTTTAGATATTTCTAACATATCGCACGTTATCAATTTTGAAATGGCAGAAATTCCTGAACAATACATTCACCGTATAGGACGAACAGGACGTGCAGATGCAAGTGGTACTGCAATTAGTTTTATTGCCCCTCGCGAAGAAGATATTAAAATTGAAGCCGAAGTATTAATGAATCTTGAAATCCCAATTCTTGAGCTTCCTAGTGAAATTGAAATTTCTACACAACTTATTGGTCCTGAAAAAGAAAAACAAAAAGTAAAATTTTTGCTCAAAAAACCTAAAATCTCTGAAAATAGTGCTTTTCAAGATAAATCGGAGAAAAATAAAAAAGTGAATTTAGGTGGACCTGGAAAACGCAAACCTAGAAAATCTGCTCCTAGAAACCGTGCCGTAGAACGCAAAAGAGCCGAAAAAAAGAAGAAGAAATAATTTTAAACAACTTCCGATTCCATTTTTACATAAGTAGAAATTATATTATATAGTTGTTGTTTTTCAAATGGTTTCATAATAACATCATCCATACCCGCTTGAATGCATTGTTCGTGTATTTCAGATTTATCAAATGCTGTTAATGCGATTATAGGTGTATTTATTCCTAGTTGCCTAATTTTTGCTGTGCTCTTATAACCATCATACTTAGGCATATTCAAATCCATCAAGATTATATCAAACAAATTTTGTTTACAAGCTTCTATAGCATCTATTCCATTATCAACAATAACTACTTCAAAACCGAACGATTTTAAAATTTTCTCACTTACCATTTGATTAATCTTATTATCCTCAGCTAATAGAACATTAATATTTTTAGATTTATCAATATTCATTTCGAAATTATTTATCGAATATTGTGAATCATCTAATTCAAAATTAAGATCAAAAACAACAGTAGTTCCTTTTCCTAATTCGCTGTTTAAACTAATGTTACCTCCAAAAAGTGCTACAAGTTTTTTTACAATTGGCAAGCCTAACCCAGTACCCTGATAATCTTCTTCTCTACGTTCTATTTGAACAAATTCTTCAAAAATCTTACTTTGATTTTCAGGTGCAATACCTATTCCAGTATCGATAACCTCAAATTGAATTTTTACAAATTCACCTTGATTACTAAGTTTTTTTACTTTTATAGTAACCAAACCTTCAGCTGTAAATTTTAAAGAATTACTAATCAAGTTCATCAAAATTTGAGAAAATCTTAAGCGATCACCAATAATAACATCAGGTAAATTTGAATCAAGTTCAATTTCAATTCTGTTTTTAGTTTTCAAGCATTGAGTATAAAAACTATTTTTAATAGCTTCTAATTTATCTGCTAATTTAAAACTGCTTTTCTCGATAATAATTTTCTTTTCAGAGATTTTATGAATTTGAAGTACGTCATTTACAAGTGACAATAAGTATTGCGCAGAAAACTTTAATGACTCTAAATACTTACTGTTTTTAATCTCAGGATATTCGTTTGCTAAAATATCAGAAATCCCTATAACACCATACAACGGAGTTCGAAGCTCGTGTGTAATAGTAGATACAAATTGCGTTTTTAGCTGGGTAGCTTCTTCTGCTTTTATTTTAGCTTTCTCTAATTCGTGGTTTATATTTTTCAAACGCAAAAAACTCTTACGCTTATTTTTATTATTAGTAAATAAAACATAAATAAGTATAGACAACACAATTATCACCACGATAAAAAGTCCTATGATAGCATACGTTTTTTTTAAATTTATCTCGTTTTCTTCTTTCTGCTTTTCTATATACGAAATGTGCTTTTCATATTCTTTGATTTTGATTTTGTCTTCAGCTTTCTTAACATTTTCTGAACGACTTTCGCTATAGACCTTCTCTTTTAAATTTTCGCTCAATCGAGAATATTTCAAAGCTGTTTTAAAATCATCAAACTTTTCAAAATGAATAGCATAATCTAAATAAACTTCGGCCAAATAACTATCTAAGAGATTATCTTTATCACTTAAACCGAAACTTATAGCTTTATCAAAATATTCTTCTGCCTTAGTTTTATTTCCAATATGACTATAATATCTGGCCCATAACGCATTGTAACTCAACCTAGCCTCTTTCTCTTGATGTTTATTCATCAATTTTTCAGCCTTATTTAGAAAAGGTATTGCATTGTTATACATACCTTTATCTACATAAGCACCAGCTATATTTAATGCGTTGTAGGTAACTTGAACTGGATTGTTAATTTTTTCTGTAAAGAATAATCCTTTTTTATAATAAAGAATACCTTGTTCAAAATTATTTTCATAATAACTGTAAACTGCGCCTATGTTATTATAAACTAAATCCTTGATAGTATCATTTTTAGCTAAATTGGCATAATGAATAGATTTAAAAAAATATTCTTTGGCTTTTTTGGTATCAGCAAACTCTATAAAATTGCAACCAAAAACCATATAAGCCTTAGCAATAAGAGAATTGTTATTCAATAAAAAGGCTGAGGATAAAGCATTTTGAGCTATATCCATAGATTTTTCAGTTTCTAACTCTGTAAGTGCGTTACGAGCCTCTTTAATTTGTTTTTCAACCGATTTTACAGAAGGTTTTTGCTGGGCATAAAAAATTGTAGGCAAAAGTAAAAGCCATAAAAAATATTTTAAATAAACAATCTGTTTTTCCACAGAACAAACAAAGTTTTGCTAACTATATTTATCAAAAATAGTTTATTTTTGATTACTGAATTGTTTTTATTTCATTTTTAACTAAATAAAAAAATGTACCAACAACTTTCCAAACTGGCTCGAAAGTTTGTAAAACCAGCAACTTTTCTAAAATATGGTTTTAATCTATCTCCAATGTACAGAAGAAGTACAGCGAGAATTGAATTTATTTCAGACGACTTAAAAACATTTAGAATAAAAATTCCTTTAAATTATAAGAACAGAAATTATGTAGGCTCTATATTTGGCGGAAGTTTATTTGCAGCAGTAGATCCTATCCCTATGATACAACTTATGTATTTATTAGAAGAGAAATACATAGTTTGGGACAAATCTGCTCAAATTCGATTTAAACGACCAGCACGCGAAAATGTGTATGCAATTTTTGAATTTTCTGATGATGAAATTCAAGACATCATTCAAAATGTAAATAATCTTAAAGAATATGAACATCAAAAACATACTCAAATTACCAACAAAACAGGCGATGTGGTTTTCTGTGAAGTAATCAAAACAATTTATATTGCTGATAAAGAATATTATAAAAGTAAAATCAATAATAAACAAATAAGCATTAGCCATTAGACGATGGTAAAAAATCACAAAAAGAAAATCAATTTTCGCATTTCACACCAATTTATTTATATTTGCTAAACTTTATAACCAAATGCAATTTAAACATCCAGAGGTTTTATATTTCTTGTTTTTACTGGTAATTCCAGTATTAGTGCATTTATTTCAATTACGAAAATTCAAGAAGGAATATTTTACTAACGTGAAACTCTTAAAAGAACTTATAGTTCAAACTAGGAAAAGTTCTAAAATTAAGAAATACCTACTTCTTGCTACTCGTCTATTATTACTTACATTTTTAATTCTGGCCTTTGCTCAACCTTTTTTTGAAGCAAAAGATAGCAACAGCAAAAACAATGAATTATTTGTAGTAATAGACAATTCTTTTAGTATGCAAGCCAAAGGGCAAAAAGGGGAATTACTAAAACGTGCTGTTCAAGATTTACTGGAAACCGCTCCAGAAGAAACTAATCTTTCCGTTATCACTAACGATGAAGATTTTTGGAATACAAACATCAAAACTATTGAAAAGGATTTACAAAAATTATCGTACAGTCCTATACCATTTTCATTAGAAACCTCACTTTCTAAAGTTAAATCTCATAATCCAAATCAAGGTAAAGACATTGTTTTTATTACTGATGCTATAGGTCTAAATACCCAAAAACTAGAAAAACTACCCGAAAACACAAAAACATATTTTATTATTCCTGAGGCAGAAAAAATAGAAAACATAGCTATTGATAGTGTTTATATCTCGCAAGCTTTAGAAAATTTTTACGAAGTTGGTGTAAGTATTTCTTCTAATTTTGAAGAAGAAAAATCGATTCCTGTTTCGATGTTCAATAAAAATAATTTGGTTGCCAAAGCTATTCTAAAACTAAACAAACGAAAACAAAACATACAATTTACTATTCCTAAAGATGAGTTTAATGGTTATATCACATTAAATGACAATAGTTTAAATTTTGACAATACTTTTTATTTTTCTATTCCAAAACCTAAAGTTATTAACGTTCTAAGCATTGGGCAAACAGGAAAAAATAATTTTCTTTCAAAAATATACACTCAACCTGATTTTGCCTATCAAAACAATGAGCTTAACACATTAGATTATAGACAAATTGAAAAACAAGATTGTATAATTTTGAATGAATTAGAAACCATACCACAAGCTATGCATACAAATTTGAAAAAGTTTGTAGAAAAAGGTGGAAGTTTAGTCGTTATTCCTTCAGAAAAAATAAATGTAGCAAACTTAAATAGTTTTATTCAAAACTTTGGTAATATTCAATTTAGTGGAATTCAAAATACAGAAAAGAAAATTACCAAGATAAATTTTGCAAACCCCTTATTTTCAAATGTATTTGAGAAGAAAGTCATCAATTTTCAGTATCCATCTGTAAAACAAAGTTTCGGGATAAAATCAGCCGTATCACAAGCTATATCTTTTGAAGATCAAACAGGATTTTTAAATACTATTTACAAAAATTCAGGTGGAGTTTATGTATTTTCTGCACCTATAAATAAAGAAAATTCTAATTTTCAAAACTCACCACTTATTGTTCCTACTTTCTATAAAATGGGAATTGCTAATGACAAAAACGGAGTACAATACCAAACCATAGGTCAAAACAATCCTATTCTAGTTCACACACAAGTTGCAAAAGATGAAGTAATCTCTATAGCAAATGATAACGAAGATTTCATTCCTATGCAACAAATTATGGAAGATAAAATTAAAATTAGCTGTGGAGATAACCCTAAAAAAGCTGGTATCTTCAATGTCATACAAAATAAAAAAGCTATTAGTAGCCTCTGTTTCAATTTCAACAGAAAAGAAAGCACGCTAAACAAACCAAGTGACGAAAGTTTAGATAAAATTAATCAGATTGACAGTTTAGATAAATTTTTTGAAACCATACAAATAGAACGAACAGATAATCAAATCTGGAAATGGTTTCTTATTTTTGCACTACTGTTTTTCGTTATAGAAATGCTCATTCAAAAATTTGTAAAATGAACTTAATTATTAGAAACGCTCGAGTTATTGAAAAAGAAAATCCCTTTCATAATCAAATTATAGATATCCAAATTAATAATGGAATCATTGAAAAAATTGGTGTAAATCTTCAAGTTTCAGGCGAATATCAAGAAATTAAGTATGATAATTTAAGTATTTCTTCGGGATGGTTTGATATAAGTGTTTCGCTTGGAGAACCAGGTTATGAAGATAGAGAAACCATTACAAACGGATTAGATGTCGCTGCAAAATCTGGTTTTACCGCAATTGCCTTACAACCCAACTCAAATCCTGTAATAGACAATCAATCGCAGGTACATTTTGTAAAACAAAAAGCTTCAGGAAAAGCAACTTGTTTATTTCCTATAGGCGCTTTAACTCAAAATAGTGACGGGAATAATCTAGCCGAACTTTTAGATATGAAAAAAGCTGGTGCAATAGCATTTGGCGATTATAACAAAAGTTTAGACAATGCCAATTTACTAAAAGTAGCTTTGCAATACACTCAAGATTTTGATGGAAAAGTGATTGCCTTTTCAATGGACAATACTATAAAAGGGAAAGGAATTGTAAATGAAGGTATTGTTTCTACTCAACTAGGGATAAAAGGAATTGCTTCTTTAGCAGAAGAATTAATCATTGCTAGAAACTTATTTATTTTAGAATATACTGGTGGAAACTTACACATCCCTACCTTATCTAGTGCAAAATCGGTTGAATTAATTAGGGAAGCAAAAAGAAAAGGATTACAAGTTACATGCAGTGTTTCGGTACACCACTTAATGTTAACAGATGATGTTTTAAACTCATTTGATGCCAATTATAGAGTAATACCTCCACTCAGAACAGAAACCGACCGAAAAGCACTGATAGAAGGAGTTTTAGACGGCACTATCGATTGCATTACTTCCGACCATAACCCTATGGATATTGAACATAAAAATTTAGAGTTTGATTTGGCTAAAAACGGAACTATAGGCTTAGAAAGTGCTTTTGGGGCATTACAAACAGTTTTACCAACCGAGATTATTATAGAAAAACTAACCGCTGGAAGATTACTTTTCACGAACGAAGTAGCTCAAATAAAAGAAGGACAAAAAGCCAACTTAACCCTATTTACAACAGAAAACGACTGGACTTTTGATGCTGAAAATGTTCTTTCAAAATCTAGAAATTCTGCTTTTTATGAGGTAAAAATGAAAGGAAGAGTTTTTGGGATTATAAATAATAACCAACTAATACTAAACTCATAGCTATGAAAAACTTATCAGAAATTGAGGAAGGAAAACAAGCAGCAACGATTTCTTATATTACTATAATTGGAACTGTTATTGCTATTTTTATGAATGAAAACAAAAATGCTTTTGCATCGTTTCATATACGTCAAGCATTAGGAATAAATATCACTTATTTTGCTATAGGGTATTTCATTGGCTACTTCGATAGCTGGATGATTTCTGGTGCATATTGGACATTTATTTTTATTTTGTGGCTATTCGGATTTTTGGGAGCTTTAAACGGTGAATATAAAGTCGTACCTCTTGTTGGAGAATGGTTTCAAAAGATTTTTAAAGGTTTATGAAAAGAGTATTTTTATTTTCAATAACAATTTTCAGTTTATTTCTATTCTCTTGTAAAGAAGATTCTGAAAATGAAAATAAAGCCGCTTTAAAGAATCAAGTTAAATCTAAATTATCCGAAGAAAAAACTAAGGATATTGACACTATTAATTCAAATTTTGAAGAAAACACAACAGAGGAAAGTGTTTTCATTAAAGGATATTTTTACAGTTCAACAAAAATAGACACTTTAGATTTTAAAACATTTTCGAAAATAAAGAATGTGTATTTAGATTCTATACCTTCATTTGAAGATTTTGAGAAAAAAGTAGATTACATTTATACTAATGAAATTGAAATTCATATCACAAACAAAAATAATAATCCTCTAAAATTTGAAAATGCCTCCTCTTTATATTTTATAGAAAATATTGGAGATAATAATAATGATGGATTAGACGAAATTGCTGTGGTTGTAAATTATGCAGACCAAAGCAGTTATAACAATTGTAAGATTTATAGTTATTGTAATAATAATTGGAAATTACTATTCGAATTCAGTATTAATGAAATGTCATTATTTTTTGAAAACAATGAAGATTTTATAAAGTATAAAAACAGCATAAAAGATCACTTTGAGAAAAAAGGAAATCAATGGTACTATGCTGATATAGAAATGGCCTATGAAGGAACAAATGGAGTCGCCTTCAAAAAATTAAAATTAGAAAAATGCAAGTAAAAGAATTATCACTTTATCACTTAGTAAGAGAACCCAAAGTAAAACTAGATAAAAACCCAGTATTACTATTACTTCACGGATACGGAAGCAATGAAGAAGATTTATTTTCTTTTGCATCAGAATTACCAGAAGAATATTACGTAATCTCCGCACGAGCTCCTTATTCGTTAATGTACAATGCGTATGCTTGGTATGCAATCAATTTTGATGCTGATGAAAAAAAGTTCTCGGATTTAGATCAAGCACGTAGCTCTCGTGAATTAGTGGCACAATTTATAGATGAAGTTATTGTGACTTATCCTATAGATTCTCAAAAAGTAACTTTGATAGGTTTTAGCCAAGGTTGTATTTTAAGTTATGCAATAGCATTGTCTTATCCTCAGAAAGTACAACGTATTGTAGGAATGAGTGGCTATTTTAACGAAGATATAGCCGTTGAAAATTATCAAACCAACGACTTTAGTAACCTTAAAATCTTTGCTTCTCACGGCAATGTTGATCAAGTAGTTCCAGTTGATTGGGCTCGCAAAGCAAAACCTATTTTAGACAAACTAGGTATTGAAAATGTATATAAAGAATATCCTGTAGGCCACGGTGTAGCACCTCAAAATTTCTTTGATTTTAGAAATTGGCTGAAAGAAACGGAGTAATCCTTTAATATAAAACCTAACAGGTTTTAAAAACCTGTTAGGTTGAGTTTTTTCAATTAATTTTGCGGATACATCAAAATTTCTGCGGGTTCGAAAGTAACTTTACCATCCTTTTCAATAAAGTATTTTAAAATCACTTCACCCCATCCTGCTTCACCTGTAAAATCGGCGATAATCCATCTGTGGTTTAAAAAACGAACTTTATTAACCACCATACCTTCGTAAGAAATTAGTGAGTTCCCCTTAGGATTATTATTATATTCTAATAATTGCTCTTTTACTTTTATCATTAACTGATTGACATCTTGACCTTCAAAATAATCTTGGGCATTTTCATCGTATCCTAACCAAAAATAATCACCCTCAGTTTTTTCAGTGATTAATTTAGCGATAGTATCTTTCATTTTTTTTCGATAAGCTTCATTAGTTTCTGTATCGTGATCAAACTTTTTTGTAGAATACATCAGTTGAAAAATGTTCATCAATACTGAAAAAATAAATCCGTATAAAAGCAGTTTCTTCATAAATTAAATAGTTATTTCTAAATTATCATACGCCACAAAAACATTTTTAGGGAGTTTATTTTGTATCTCCTCGTGAAACCCAAAAATATGACTAATATGAGTTAGATATGTTTTTTTTGGCTTGACCAAATGTATAAAATCTAATGCTTCTTTCAAATTGAAATGAGTATCGTGCAACTCTTCCCTTAAAGCACTGATAACCAAAACTTCAAGATTATCAAGCTTAGTTAATTCTTCCTCTTCTATAGATTTTACATCTGTTAAATAGGCAAAATCACCAAATCTATATCCAAAAACTTGCAAACTTCCGTGCCAAGCATTAATTGGAATTACTTTCTTACTTCCAAATAGAATAGGAAAATTGTTTATCACTTCTATAGGCAGAACTCCTGGCGCACCTGGATATTTATTTTCAATTTCAAAAATATAATCAAATCTTTTCTCAAGGTTTTTTAAAACTCGGCTATGTGCATAAATAGGAATTTCACCTTGTTTAAAAAAATAAGGTCTGATGTCATCAAGACCCGCAGTATGATCAGCATGTTCGTGCGTAAAAAAAATAGCATCAATTTTAGGACAATTTGAAACTAACATTTGTTGTCTAAAATCAGGACCGCAATCTATGACAAAAGAAAAATCATCCCACACAATCCAAATCGAAACCCTTAATCTCTTGTCTTTTATATCCGAACTTAAACATACTGGATGATTACTCCCTATAACAGGGATACCTTGAGAAGTACCGGTACCTAAAAAATAAATTTTCACTTAAAAAAAGAGCTTTGATACAAAAGTAAATAATATTTGAATAAAAATAAGGCTTTTACTACCTTTGTCTTGTATTTACAAATGAAGATGAAAAATCTAGAAAAAGAGATTAAGTTAAAAGGTGATAGAGAAATTGAACAAATTCCCTCTATAAGTGATAAAGCCCTAAGAATAAATCTTAACGAAAACATCTACGGAACTTTTGCCGAGATTGGTGCTGGACAAGAAACAGTTCGCCACTTTTTTAGAGCAGGAGGTTCCTCTGGTACTATCGCTAAAGCTATGTCTGCTTATGACAAAGATTTTAGTGATGCCATATATGGTGTTGAAGATGATGGACGCTATGTGACTGAAAGCCGTTTGCGTAAAATGTTAGATCACGAAATTAAACTTGTAGAACAACGTTTAAATCGTGAAAAACATCCTACTAAATTATTTTTTAGTTATGCAAATACTGTTGCTACAATAGATTTTGCCAAACAATTTAAAGGTCACGGTTGGGTTGGTATTGTATTTCAATTAGAACCAGACGAAGCATATAATGAAATTATACTACACATCCGTTTTAAAGAAACTGATGCAAAATTACAGCAAGAAACATTAGGTAAGCTTGGCGTAAATTTAATTTATGGAGCTTTTTATAAATATAACGACCCAAAAAAAATACTTAAATACCTCTATGATCATATTGATAAAGATCAGTTAGAAATAGACACTATCAATTTTTCTGGTCCAAGATTTTCTGAAATTGACAATAGATTAATGAGTTTACAACTTGTTAAAAATGGTATGACTGATGCTGTAATGTTTGATCCTTCTGGAAAAAACATCTTACCAGCCCAAGTACTTTATAAAAAGAATATACTTACACTACGAGGAAGTTTCCGTCCCGTAACAAAAGTAAATATGGATATGTACGAGAAATCGTTACAAATGTTCCTTCAAGAAAACAAAGTAAAAAAAGAAAATACACTTGTAGTTTTTGAAATCACCTTATCTAATTTACGCTCTGATGGCGAAATAGATGAAAGAGATTTTATGGATAGAGCTCAATTATTATGTTCATTAGGACAAACGGTTATGATTTCTAATTTCCAGGAATACTATAAGGTAGTTGAATATTTTTCTAATTATACTAAAGAAAGAATGGGACTGGCGATGGGTGTAAACAACCTAATTGACATCTTTGATGAGAAATACTATCGTCATTTAAGTGGAGGTATTCTTGAAGCATTTGGTAAACTTTTCTACCGTGATATGAAAGTATATTTATATCCTATGGAAGATGAGGATGGAACAATTTTGACTTCACAAAACCTTAAAGTACATCCTCGAATGAAAGAGTTATACAAATTCTTCGCTTATAATGGTAAAGTACTTGATATTACAAATTTTGAAAAAGAAAATTTAAAAATTTTCTCAAGAGAAGTTTTAAAAATGATTGGAAACAGCAAATCAGGATGGGAAGAAATGCTTCCACAAGGAATTGCTGAACTTATAAAAAGAGATCACTTATTTGGCTATGATACCAATAAAGTTGTCGAAAATGTTTAAAAAACAAAAGCGAGCAGTCTAAAAATGCTCGCTTTTATTTTTTAAAGAAACTAAATTTTTATTTTTTTGGTTCATAACGAGATGATTTCTCGTTATAAATATATTTAGTAGTTGTAGATTTATTGCTTAAAGTAAAATCTCCACTAGGTAACAAGGAAAAAAGATAACCTTCATTACGTTTTTTATACACAGTTTGTGATGCGGTTTTTAATTTATCTAAAAACTCAATCTCTGTAACATCAATAGCTTTTTGAGTATTACCAATTAAAAGCGTTTTGGTTGTTGGATTCCAAATTTGATTTTCTGTTACAGCTGCTACTTCTTTTTTAAGTTTTGTGTCTGTTTTTTGTGTTTCATTCCATGTCACACAGTAAAAAGTGTTTGCTTTTACTTTTACAGGAGTAATTTTTACATTCATCGGACTAAAATTTGCTCTACTTTTGGTCAAAAGCATACTATCTTTAGCGACCACTAAAAACAAATCATTTTTCTTATTAAAAACTACAGATGCAGTACCATTTTTAGCTAAAGGACCTGCTGGAGAAGTATTTTTTTTTGTTTGTCCGTAAGTAAATCCTGTGGATATTACCATTAAAAGCACGATGATTTTTTTCATAAATTAT
>JASGCW010000042.1 GCA_030053945.1 Limnohabitans sp. | reverse complement strand
TATAGTCCTGAATTTATCTTACTTGACAAAACCAAAGTCAATTTTCTACATAAAAAAGGTATAAAAGCTATTCCTTGGACAGTAAACAAAAAAGAAGATATGGAAAAAGTGATTTCTTTCGGAGTAGACGGATTAATTTCTGATTATCCAAATAGATATTTTGAAGTAATCAATAAATTATAATCAAATTCTCATACCATAAAATTTAAAAGGCTATCTCTTTATAAATTCAGAGATAGCCTTTTTTAGCATTCTATTGTGACTTTATTTAATAGAAATCTTTTTTCTAATGGTATATTTTTCAGATTTTATATCTAATAAATAGATTCCTTTAGCATTATTAGAAATATCAAAAGTATCATTAGGTGTTAATGAATCAAAAGATTTTTCAAAAACTAGCTTCCCAGACATATCATAAATAGCCGCTTTTAAAGGCTCATTGATAGTAAAATTAATTCTAAAAAGACCATTTGATGGATTTGGTACAACATTAGCAATCTTACTTCCTGAATTAAATTCTTCAACTGCTAATGATTCTGATGGTAAAGCAACTCTCCAAACACCTCTACCGTATGTTCCAATAGTTAAATTATTTTCAGCTGTATTAATTTTTAAATCAGTAACTCTTGTTCTAGGTAATCCATTGCTAAACAGACTCCATGTATTTAATACCTCATCCAAATAATAAACCCCAAAAGTAGTTCCTACATAGACTGAATTTTGTGCATTTCCTTGGGCTGCAATAGAATATTTAGTTACTGATGGAAAATTAAATGTTATATCAGTCCAATTAGCACCGTTATCGCTAGTTTTATATATTCTTGTGTTATAAATAATATAAAAAATATCTGGATTTACTGGATTAAAACAAATTCCTGATAACGTTTTAGAAGTTCCTGTAATAGTTGGTAAATTAATAACTGAAGGAACTAAGTTTCCACTCGCATCTCTATTTTGTGCTGTATAAAGCAATTCGTCAAAACTTGAATTAGCTGCGCTTTTTCTATAATAAAGTAATCGATTAGGAAATAACGGGTTAACTTTCATATTACGAATATTATATCCGCTTGAATTTGAAGTTTTAGCTTGCCAACTTCCTGATACCAACTCTTTAATTTCTGTCCAAGCCGCATAAATATTAGACGATGAAGAAATCTCTAAGGGAGTTACCCATTCTCCTTGCGTTGAATGACCCACAACATATGCACCATTTGCTGTAGTACTGAAATTATATCGATACATACTGCTTCCATATTGTATCATTCCGTAAGCAAGATTGGGATTTCCAGGATCTATTGCCACATCCATACCATCTGCACCATAAAAATTTATCCAAACGTCATTATTTGAAGCAAATCCTCCATTGTCCTGTAATCCACCTGCAAGTCTTGCATTTGTAGTTGGTGAAGTATCAATTTTATAAAATTGACTTATTTGCAATCCAGGTGTTTTATTGACAAATGTAGCTCCATCATCTTTAGATATATATATACCACCATCTGAGCCAACATACACATTTGAGCCTACCGTATTAATACTATGTATATCAGCATGTGTATATCTAGGCCCTGTTGTGGCATTCCAAGCGTTTTGCTTAGTTAACGTAACTCCTCCATCTGTAGATTTCCAAACGTTTAAACACCCAGTATAAAGCACATCTTTATTAGTCTGTGATACCGCAAACCCTAAATCATAATAACTTTGACCACTTTCAAGGATATCTGTAGTATTATTTCTAGCGGTAAATGTTTCACCTGCATCTGTTGAAATAAAAATACCTTTAAACCCATTTAAAGCTCCAGAGGTATTTGCTCCTAGTAAATATAGATAATTCGAATCGGCTTTTGTTGTTGCCATAAGAGTTTTCCTAGTTGCAGTCAAGGTGTTTTTTAATGTCCAATTTACACCATTATCTGTACTTTTATATATATAACTATCTGTACCATTTGATGTCGAAGCATAAATAATAGAAGAATTAACAGTATTAAAACTAATTTGATATGTAATTCCTTGATTTAAAGTTCTTGTAAATAAAGTTCCTCCATTTGTAGAGCGATACACCCCAGAATTAGTTGCAACGATTACATTATTACTATTACTAGGATCTACTAATACAGTTCTACCATAAGTAATTCCTGTTAATCCCATTTTAGTCCAAGTAGCTCCTGCATCTAAAGATTTGTATAAACCATTAAACTGTATATTACTACCATCAGCATCACCTGTCATTGCATAAATAACATTAGAATTATTAGGGTCAATTGCTAATCCAGATATACCTAATGAATCTATAAAATCTGTTATAGGTGACCAATTCAATCCACCGTCTGTAGATTTCCACACCCCACCATTAGCAGCGCCTACGTATATAATATTTTCATTATTAGGATCAGTCACAGAACAATTCACTCGCCCTTGGCCTGTACTCCAAGAACCTTTATTAGTATAATTGAAAGGACCTGCTGGACTCCAAACATTATTAAACGATTTCCCGAAAGTATTCCCATTGTAAAGAATACTTTTATTAAACTCGTCAACCGATTTTTCAACATCCATAGAATTAGGCAGATAACCATTTTCATCTATTTCAAATCTAGAAATATACTTCCATCGTTGATAAACTTTCCAGCCACTTCCTTTGGCATAAATATCTTTTCCTTCGAAAGATTTTTCAATTTTTTTACTTAATTCTTCAAACTTTAAAGTTTTGCTCTCAATGGCATCCTGCAAATTTCTATCTGTACTAACCGACTGAGAATAAACACCAAAAGAAATAAAAACTAATGAACCTACTAAATAATTTTTCATATTTTACTTATTTATTTTAACCAAAATTAGTTTTTAAAAACTATTCTCATAATCTTTTTTAAATTTTCTTTCAAAATTTTAACAAATACATTATTCATGATCATATAATTAGAAACTTTTTCTTTTTTTAAAAGTAAATATTACCTTTGCATTTCTAAACGCAACAACACATACAATGATTCATTTTTTTGGTAATTTAACCAACACAGTATTTGCCGTACAAACGCAAAACGAATTATCGACGGAAGACATCAACAAATTAAACTGGCTATTTGGCGACGCACATAAAATAGAAAAATCCGTATTGGCGGATTTTTTTGTTGGTCCTCGCGCTGCTATGGTAACTCCGTGGAGCACAAACGCTGTTGAAATCACTCAAAATATGGGAATCACTGGAATTATTCGTATTGAAGAATTCCAAAAGGTAACCGAAGATTTCACTGATTTCGACCCTATGCTGTCTCAAAAATACACCGAGTTAAATCAAGATATTTACACAATTAATATTCAACCAGAACCTATTCTTGAAATTGAAGACATCGAAGCATATAATCAACAAGAAGGTTTGGCATTAAGTCCAGAAGAAGTAGATTATTTACATAATCTTTCTACTAAAATAGGAAGAAAACTAACCGACTCTGAAATATTTGCTTTCTCACAAGCTAATTCAGAACACTGCCGTCACAAAATTTTCAATGGAACTTTTGTTATTGATGGCGAAGAACAACCTACTTCCCTATTCAAATTAATCAAAAAAACTTCTGAAACACATCCTAACGATATTGTTTCGGCTTATAAAGATAATGTTGCTTTTGTTAAAGGTCCTAAAGCAGTTCAGTTTGCACCAAAAAGTGCTGACAAACCTGATTTTTACCAAGAAAAAGAATTCGACTCGGTTTTATCCTTAAAAGCAGAAACCCATAACTTCCCTACTACTGTAGAACCTTTTAACGGCGCAGCTACGGGTTCAGGAGGTGAAATTCGTGACCGTTTAGCGGGTGGACAAGGTTCACTACCCTTAGCAGGTTCGGCAGTATATATGACATCGTACTCAAGATTAGAAGAAACTCGCCCTTGGGAAAAAGGAATGGAGGAAAGAAAATGGTTGTACCAAACTCCAATGGATATTTTAATTAAAGCATCTAATGGTGCTTCCGATTTCGGAAATAAATTTGGGCAACCCCTTATTACGGGTTCGATTTTAACTTTTGAGCATTACGAAGCTTCGAGTACCTCAGCTTCCAGTTCGAGTACCTCAGCTTCCAGTTCGAGTACCTCAGCTTCCGATAACAGAAAATTGGGATACGACAAAGTAATTATGCAAGCGGGTGGTATAGGTTACGGAAAATTAGATCAAGCTAAAAAACACGAACCTAAAGCGGGCGACAAAATCGTTATTTTAGGCGGTGAAAACTATAGAATTGGTATGGGAGGTGCAGCGGTATCTTCCGCCGATACAGGTGCTTTTGGTTCGGGTATCGAATTAAATGCTATTCAACGTTCGAATCCAGAAATGCAAAAACGTGCGGCAAATGCCATTCGTGGGTTAGTAGAAAGCGATAATAATCCTATTGTTTCTATTCACGACCACGGTGCGGGTGGACACTTAAACTGTTTATCCGAATTAGTAGAAGCAACTGGTGGACATATTGATTTAGATAAATTACCAGTGGGTGACCCTACCCTTTCGGCTAAAGAAATCATTGGTAATGAATCGCAAGAAAGAATGGGATTAGTAATTGGTGAAAACGACATTGATACGTTAAACCGTATTGCTGAAAGAGAACGTTCACCAATGTACACTGTGGGTGATGTCACTAATGACCATAGATTTACATTCGAATCGAAAACAACAGGTGCTAAACCAATGGATTATGCGTTAGAGGATTTCTTTGGTAGTTCACCTAAAACGATTATGACGGATAAAAAGGTTAATCGTAACTATTCAAATCCTGATTATACTGTTGCTGATGTTCCAAACTACTTAAACAAGATGTTACAACTAGAAGCGGTAGCTTGTAAAGACTGGTTAACCAACAAAGTTGACCGTTGTGTAGGTGGACGTGTAGCGAAACAACAATGTGCAGGTCCGTTACAATTACCATTGAATAATGTTGGGGTAATGGCTTTAGATTATAAAGGTAAAGAAGGTATTGCGACTTCAATAGGACACGCTCCTGTGGCAGCTATAGTTGATCCTGTAGCAGGTTCAAAAAATGCGATTGGAGAAGCGTTATCCAACTTAGTTTGGGCTCCTTTAAAAGATGGATTACAATCGGTTTCCTTATCAGCGAACTGGATGTGGCCTTGTAAAAATGAAGGTGAAGATGCTCGTTTATACGAAGCGGTAAAAGGTTGTTCGGATTTTGCTATCGAATTAGGTATCAATATCCCAACGGGCAAGGACTCACTTTCTATGAAACAAAAATACCCTAATGATGAAGTAATTGCACCAGGAACGGTAATTATTTCGGCTATGGGAAGTTGTTCCAACATTACTAAAGTAGTCGAACCTGTTTTAAAAAGAAACGGTGGAAACATTTACTATATCAACTTATCACAAGATACTTTCAAACTAGGTGGTTCTTCTTTCTACCAAATCTTAAATAAAATTGGTAACGAAGTTCCAACAATGAAAGATGCGACTTATGTTAAAAAAGCTTTCAACACTTTACAAGACTTAATCAAAGATCGTAAGATTAATGCTGGTCACGATATAGGAAGCGGTGGTTTGATCACTACTTTACTAGAAATGTCATTTGCCGAAGTAGATTTAGGAGCAACATATGATTTAAGTGTATTGGGTGAAAACGATACTGTTAAAGCTTTATTCAATGAGAATATTGGGGTTGTTTTCCAAGCGGATGCTGCTGTTGAAGCTACTTTTAAAACTATCGGAATTGAAATCTTCCACATAGGTACAGTTACTGAAGGTGATATCATTTCGATTAAAAACGGAAATGACCACTTTACTTTCTCTGTAACAGAAACAAGAGATACTTGGTTCAAAACCTCATACTTACTAGATACAAAACAATCACGCAACGGTATGGCAGAAGCGCGTTACGCCAACTATAAAAACCAACCGTTAGAATTTGTATTCCCTGAAAATTTCAGTGGTATGAAACCTGAAGTTCCAGCAGGTACGCGTCCTAAAGCTGCTATCATTCGTGAAAAAGGAAGTAACTCAGAGCGTGAAATGGCCAATGCGATGTACTTAGCTGGTTTTGATGTAAAAGACGTACATATGACCGACTTAATCTCTGGTCGTGAAACTCTTGAAGATATCCAATTCATTGGAGCTGTGGGTGGTTTCTCAAACTCTGATGTATTAGGTTCGGCAAAAGGTTGGGCAGGTGCTTTCTTATACAACGAAAAAGCAAATACTGCTTTACAAAACTTCTTTAAGAGAGAAGATACTTTGTCGGTTGGAATTTGCAACGGTTGTCAGTTGTTAATGGAATTAGAATTAATTAATCCAGAACACGAAGTACACGGCAAAATGCACCATAATACTTCTAACAAACACGAGAGTGGTTTTACTTCGGTAAAAATTCAAAAGAATAACTCGGTGATGTTATCTTCTCTAGAAGGATTGACTTTAGGGGTTTGGATTTCACACGGTGAAGGTAAATTCAAATTACCATACGGTGAGGATAAATACAACATTGTAGGTAAATATGCTTATGAAGGCTATCCAGCCAACCCTAATGGTTCCGATTATAACACCGCCATGCTATGCGACACCACAGGACGCCATTTAGTAATGATGCCACACATTGAGCGTTCGATTTTCCCTTGGAACTGGGCACACTACCCAGACCGCGAGCAAAAAGATGAAGTTTCACCTTGGTTAGAGGCTTTTGTCAATGCCAGAAAATGGATTGAAAATCAAAATAAATAAAAGGAAAGCGGTTGAAAGACCGCTTTTTTTGTAGGGAATTTTATTAGATTTGCAATTATGCAAGAAAAAAATTTATACATAATATCTGGTTGTAATGGTGCTGGAAAAACCACAGCTTCTTTTACAATTTTACCTGAAATTTTAGATTGTAAAGAATTTGTAAATGCAGACGAAATTGCGAAAGGACTTTCCCCTTTTCAACCAGAAAAAGTTGCTTTTGAAGCTGGAAGGATTATGCTTTATAGAATAACCGACTTATTTAAACAAAATGAAAGCTTTGCTTTCGAAACAACTTTATCTACTCGAACTTATAAAAGTAAAATTATAGAAGCTAAAAAAAATGGTTATAACTTTACTTTTCTTTTGGTTAAAAAATGTAGAATTAGCTAAAGAAAGAGTAAAAATGAGAGTTAAAGAGGGTGGACATAATATACCTGAAGATGTTATTGAAAGAAGATATTTAAAAGGTATTATAAATTTATTTGACATTTATTTACCAATTGTAGAACAAGTTCTTATATTTGATAATTCAGAAGGAAATCATCAACTAATTGCTGAGAAATCAAACAATGAAGATGTAAACATCATAGACATAAAAAAGTTCAACGAAATAAAGAATACTTATGACAACAGAAGAAAAAATTGAACGTCGTGATAAAATCATAAAAGGGTTAGCTATTGCATACGAAAGAATGTTAGAATTTAAAAAGAAAAACAATAGTGAACTAGTCATTATTAAAGATGATAAAATTGTAAAAATTAAACTATAAATATTTTAAAGCGGTTGTATGACCGCTTTTTTTGTGGGGATTTTTTATATTAGATAAAATTAAAAGTAAGTCTAAAAAAATGCAAAAAAAATCTAGTGTACCAAAAAAACAACACTTTGTTCCTCAATTTTTACAAAGATATTTTTCATATAAAGACAATCAAAAACAGATTGGACAATTTAATATAGCAAATGAACATTTTGAAGAATCAACTTCAATAGATGGGCAATTACAAAAAAAATATTATTATGGTAAGTCTGGAAAATTAGAAGATTGGTTAAAAGAACTGGAAGATAAAAGTGCACCAATTTTTAGAAAAATGTGGGAAAAAGAAATTTTACCAGATTTAGAAAGTATAAATCAATTACTTATGCTTCACTTTATAATTGTTCTTGATTTAAGAAATCCTAATAGATTGGAAATTTATGATAAACACAAATTATTGGATAAAGAAAAGGAAAATGAATTTATGTACAAATCCTTTGAATCTTTAAAAAATGAAGATGGAAAATTAGAATTCTTAATAAAAGCTGTAGTAAATGTGCCAAAACTAATTGATTTTAAGTTTAAGTTATTGAAAAATAAAACCAAAGCACCTTTTATAATGTCTGACAATCCTTTAATTATATATAATCAGTTCCTTGAGAATAGAAAATATCAAGAAGGCAGTCACCGTGGATATGGTGTCATTGGCTTACAATTTTTCTTACCTCTTAATAGTGAATATATTTTAATTATATATGACAAAGAAATTTATAAAGTAGGGAACAAAAAGGAAAAAGTTGTAGAAATAAATGATGTTGAAACTGTAGATCAACTAAATATATTACAATTTTTAAATTCAACAGACACTATCATTTTTAATCATAAAGCTTCAGAACATTATATAAGAACTATTTTTGAAAAATCAAAAAAATTTAAAAAAGCTAATTATCCAATTATTGAACATCACAACATAATAGATAATAAAGGCAATCAAATTCCAAATGAAATGATAGGTGAACTTGGTGTATCAGATTTAAAAATTAATCTGTTTATTCCAAAAATTAAATTTTTAGCTAAATCAAAATCAATAAAATTTCACAATCGTTTAGACTTATTTAGAAAAGACTGTGAACCCAGTGAAGGACATATTCTAAACAAATTTAAATTTTAAACATAAAAATTATTACATACATCTTAAAAATCATTCATTTTCACTCCTAAAATTAAGATATTATGAAAAACACTCCAATCCTCTTAGTATTATTAGCCTTCCTATCTTGCAAAAACAACGAAGAAGAACACAAAATACTCTACAATAAACTAATCGAATACAGAGACGAACTAAAAATGAATTATGTTAATAAAGAAAATTATCTACTATATCATTTTAGTGAGAAAAACGAATACCTAAAAAAAAGAAACGATAGCTTACATTTAATAGTAACCAAGTTTAAGAATATGTTTGATAATATTAGATATACAGTAGATAGGGATAGCATTTTAAAACTTAGGGACAACTTCAACAAAGAACATTATCTTTATGTAAACTTTAAAAAATCAGAGTATAGTAAAAAACTACCAGACAGCATATTTAATAGGGTAATTGAAGTTGATATCTATAAATTAATGAATCAGTTTCAAGATAGGCAAATGTTTAGACGTGGTTGTTTATAAAATTAACATTATTTCAAAAATATTATGTGACTCCTCCTTTCGTCGGAGTGACAAACTATACGGTTATTTACTATAAAAATTATTCGTAATCTTGTCATTCCGACCTAAGGAGGAATCACATAAAGTAAACACAATGCTTTTAAAAAATTGACTTGGGTTATGTAACTCCTCTTCCGCAGTGACAAACTAAATAACAAAAAATAACTTATAATATGGATCCATTCAATCCTCAAAAAGGTTTTCATACATATTATGTTTATATCATTACTAACAATTTTCGTTCTACTTTTTACATTGGGGTGACAAACAATCTAAAACTCAGATTAGAACAACATAGATTAAATAGAGAAATCGGTAATAAAACATTTGCAGCAAAATACAACTTAAAACATTTAGTTTATTACCAAACATTTACTTGGGTTCAAGAAGCAATAGTAAGAGAAAAAGAGTTAAAAAATTGGAGACGAGAGAAGAAATTAGAATTGATTAAAGAATTCAATCCTAACTTTGAATTTTTGAATCATTTTTTTGAATAACTGTATTTAATATTAAATTCTTTATGTGACTCCTCCTTAGGTCGGAGTGACAAACTAGACGGTTATTTTTCAGGAATGAGTTATTCGGTAATCTTGTCATCCCGATGCAAGGAGGGATCACATAAAGTGAATACACAATGCTTTAATTTGATTATGTGACTCCTCCCAAGGTCGGAGTGACAAACTAGACGGTTATTTATTATAAAAAATTATTCGTATTCTTGTCATCCCGACACAAGGAGGGGTCACATAAAGTGAGTAACGCATAGCTAATAAAGTTTGACCTAGATTATGCGACTCCTCCTTTCGTCGGAGTGACAAACTGGACGGTTATTTTTCAGGAATGAGTTATTCGGTAATCTTGTCATCCCGACCTAAGGAGGAATCACATAAAGTGAATACACAATGCTTGAATTTGATTATGTGATCCCTCCTTAGGTCGGAGTGACAAACTAGACGATTATTCATTTACTATAAAAATTATTCGTAATCTTTCATTCCTTCCTTCACCCATTATATTCGTTTTACACTTCTATGATGAAGGTTATAAATAAAAAAATCAGTTGTAAAATGCTATACAACTGATTTCAGAGAAATAAACGCGCTTTAAATAAACTATTAACTTAAATTATGGAACTCAAATTTGCTATACTAACAACTCACCTAGATTTTAAATTTACCAAACATATAAAATAGCCTAATCTACTCATTGTTTCATTGAATTTATTCTAAAAATATTTTCTTAACCCAATTATGAAAAACAATTAAAAAAACAACTTTGCATCTTTAGACTATTTTATAAATATTATGGCATTAAATTTTACTTTTTTTTTTTGCGTATATATAATTTACATCAAAAAAGAAAACAGATAAAAAATCTTTCGATTAATAGTATCTATCAAACTTTTTTCAAATCTATAATTAAAAAAAGGAATAAACTTGTACCAATTAGTATTCGTTGAAGTTTGATTAGTAAACGATACTTTTTTCCTGAATTTTCATATTTAGCTCTTTCTAATTTTCGACTTTTAGGCATTCTATAGCACAATTGAGCATAAATTTATATTTATAGAAAGGATTAAAATTTTTAATTTCTTATAAAATATTCAAACCATTTATCCGTTAAACGGATATGAAGAAACTATTTTTATTTATTTTTTATATTACAGTTCAGCTTGCTTTTTCTCAGTATGCTGGAGATGTAAAGATTGATTGGAGGGATGGAAAATACCCCTATTATGATAACAACACCTTAGACATTCCGTGGTTTGATTCTGAAAATTTTGTTTACAAGGAAGGAAAAATATTCTTTGTAAAAAAAATTGAGACTGATGGATATGTCAATGAAGGAAGTCTTCAAATTACCAACACTATTTTTGAAAATGTACCAGCAAGGTTGGTTAGTCAATTGAAAGGAATTCCAAATAGCATAGAAGCTTTTGCGGAGAATAGCATAGCAAGAGATGTTGTTTCTACTGTAGTCCAACTTTCACCTATTATAAAAGATGGCAATTCATACAAAAGAATAAAATCGTTTTCATATTCTTTTATAACGTCTGGAAATAGTCCTTTTTTACAAAATAATAAATTTTCTAATGGAATTATTCATTCAGTATTAGCTACAGGAATGTGGAAAAAATTCTATATAGAAAAATCAGGAGTGTATAAAATAACCAAAGCTTTTTTAAAAGATATAGGGTTTAATGTTAATGTAGATCCTAGAACTATAAAGATATATGGTAATGGCGGACGAATGATTCCCTTACTTAATTCGGTACCATATCCAAATGATTTAGCTGAAAATGCAATTTCATTTGTAGGTGAACAAGATGGTATTTTTGACGAAAATGATTACATTCTTTTTTATGGAGAAGGTATAGATAATTGGAATGATGATAGCGGAACTTTCAATAATTTATATGCAGATAGATCGTATTATTATGTAACCTCATCTGCTTCAACTAGTAAAAGAATAACCCCTATTATTGAACCTACTGCTGGAGCTACAACTACTTTTACCACTTTTGATAAATTTCAATATTATGAAGTTGACAAAATAAATATTGGAAAAACAGGTAGAAGATGGTTTGGAGATTCTTTTAATATTAACAATACGCAAAACTTTTCCTTTGACTTTCCTAACCTAGATACTAGCCAACAATTAAATACAGAAATAGTTGCTGCTGGAAGTAAGGTACTAAATTCTTCCTTGAATATTAATTGCAATGGTCAAAATATAGGCAATTTATATTTCCACACTGATGCAAATCAACCATCTTCTCCAGGCACCTTTAATACGCATTATGGAAACTATTATTTTAATACTTCTTCGCCTACAATTAATGTTAAGTTGTCGTATAATAATGCTGGTGTACCTACTGCAAATGCCTTTTTAGATTATATAAAGTTTGAAGGAAAATGCTTTTTAAAAGGGTATGGAAAACAGTTTCATTTCAGAATAAAAGATGCAAACTTTTTAACGGGTGTTGCTGCTTATCAATTTACTAATGCAAGTAGCATCTCTGAAATCTGGGATATTTCAGATATTTACAATATTACTTCAAAAACCAATAACGGTTTAGGCTCTTTTGATCTAAAAGCTAATTTAGGAACAGCTTCAAAATATATTGCTTTAGATACTTCAGATTTTTACACTCCTATAAAAGATAATGACAGTGCTGTAGTCAACCAAGATTTAAAAGGAACATTATTTTTAAATGACCAAGGTGTTTTTCAGGATATTGATTACTTGATAGTTGCGCCACAATTTTTATACTTTCAAGCAAAAAAATTAGCAGATTTTCATAAACAGCGTTCCAATCTAAATGTAAAAGTTGTTACTCTTGAAAACATTTATCCAGAATTTTCTTCAGGCAAGCAAGATATTGGAGCTATCCGAAATATGGTTAAATATGTATATGAGAATGCAAGTAGTCCTTCAAAACGTATTAAGTATTTATGCCTGTTTGGGGATGCTTCCTATGACTATAAAAACAGAACGACAAACAATACTAATATTGTTCCAATCTATGCAGCAAGAGAAGGATTTGATTCCAGCCCTTCAACTTATATAACAGATGATTTTTATGGTTTAATGGATAATAATGAAGGTAATTTTAGTTCTTTTATTGGAATAGACATCGCTGTGGGAAGAATTTTAGCTTCTAATACCACACAAGCAGAACAAATGATTACTAAGATTTTTGAGTATCATAACAAAGATTCATTTGGAAAATGGCGTTCAAATATTGTAATGGTTGCCGATGATCTTGACGAAGATGGTGAAGATCGTAAAATCCAAGAAACTATAAATGCTGTTGCTGACAATCTAATACTTAACAAACCTTTTTTTAATGTTAAAAAGGTAATTATGGATTCCTACTTGCAACAAGTTACTTCAGGAGGTGAAAAATATCCAAAAGTAAATGAAGAATTTATCAATGCTTTTCAACAAGGTTCTTTAGTTGTAAGTTATCTAGGTCATGGTGGTCATTCAGGTTTAGCCCAAGAAAGAGTTTTTGGATCAAACGATGCAGTTAATTTAAAAAATCAATCAAGATATCCTTTATTTCTGTCACTGGGTTGTGAAGTTACTCCTTTTGACAAACCTGCTTCGACTTCTTTAGGAGAATATACGTTTTTTAATCCAACTGGTGGAGCTATAGCGCTTATCACAACAAATAGAGAAATTGGGAAAGATGATGCATATACTTTTAATAAAGATTTGAGCCAATTCTTATACGCTTTTGGTTCAAATAAAAAAGTTTCAATTGCAGAAGCAGTCAGACTAACAAAAAATCGAAACTCTCATGGATATAATGTCATTTCTATGATAGGTGATCCTGCGCTAGAACTGGCTATTCCTAAACCTAAAGTAGTTTTAACAAAAATAAATGACACTCCTATTTCAAATTCAACGACAGTTTTACAAGCGCTTAGCCATATAAAAGTTTCAGGAGAAGTGGTTGATGAGAACAATGTACTACTCAATAATTATGATGGAGATGTTTCAGTTACCATCTTTGACAAAGACATCACTAAAACTACACTTGCAAATGATGGCGCTCAAGTTATTGATTATTATATACATAACCCGCCAAACAATCCAATTCCTGTTTATAAAACTGTATATTTGACTTTTAAAGATAGTGGCGAAAAAATTTTTAGAGGCAACGCATCAGTAGCTAAAGGAAAATTTGAGTTAAGCTTTACCGTTCCACGAAATATCCAAATTCCTTTAGGCAATGGAAAAATAAGTATGTATGCTAAAAATATAACTACTCCTGAAGATCAACAAGGTTCCGAAGTTATCAAAATAGGAGGTTCAAATCCTAATGCTGTTGCTGATACAACTCCTCCACAAGTTAAAATATTTTTAAATACAGAATCATTTGTATCAGGTGGAAATACCAACCAATCTCCCTTATTTTTTGCACACCTAGAAGATGAACACGGAATAAATACTGCTAGTGGAATAGGTCATGATATTGTTGCTATTCTGGACGGTAATGAGTCTAATCCTTACATTTTAAATGAGTATTATGAAACCGAGCTTAATAATTCTAGCAAAGGAAAAATAAAATTTCCGTTCAAAAATCTATCTTTAGGCATACATACTTTAACATTTAGAGCTTGGGATACTTATAATAATCCTATAAAAGCAGAACTACAGTTTGTGGTTGTTGGTGATGAAGATATAACCCTATCTAATGTTTTAAACTATCCAAATCCATTTGTAAATCATACCGAATTCTGGTTTAATCACAACAAGCCATTCGAACCACTCGAAGTACAAGTACAAGTAATGACAATAACGGGGAAAATTGTCTGGACTAAAAATCAAACTGTGGTAACCGATGGTTTTTTATGTAGAGAAATTACTTGGGATGGAAAAGACGATTTTGGTGACAGTATAGGAAAAGGAATATATATTTATAAACTAACCGTAAAATCAAGTCTAACAAATAAAACCTCTGAAAAAATTGAAAAGTTGGTGATTCTGTAGTAAAATTGTTCCAAGTATATTTTTACAATGGTTTTTACTGGAACATTCACTTTTAAAAACGTTTAAAAAAATTGAAAAAATAACCACTCCCGAATCTATCGAGAGTGGTTATCTTTTAAATGCGAATGCTATGGGTTTTTACTTTAGGAATATGAGTAAATTTGATATTCAAAAATCATTTAAAAAACAATCAATGATTATAGAATGTTATCCCCTACTCAAAAAAATTCAAGAAAAGCCCCAATTGTACACTGGAGGAAATCGTTTACAAGACATTTGCATTTTAATTACTGGTTATTATTATGCGCTTATCGAACATAAAATTATACTTCAACCTTTAGAGTTAGATCCATTTTTTGATTTTGTAACACAACAATTAGAATACTCTGAATCTAATGCTGGATGGGTAAATATGATTCTTGCTGTTTCGCTAGATTTAAATCCTAAAAATATAAATTGGAATGAATTTATCGCCTTACAAATCACAAATGAAAAACATCAAAAATCAATATCTTTGTTTTATGATTTATTAGAGAAGTATAAAAATTTAAAATCTAATTAATCCTTTTATAATTAGCAAAACAATTCATAAAATGAAAACTATTTTTAATACTTTTGAAGAATTAGAAAATTACCTAATTAACTGGGAAAGTTTTAATGGTGGACCAATTTATGATACTGTTGGTATGCTTTTATTACTTCAAGCTTGTATTAAAAATCTTAAAAGCAATTGCGATATTGACACTTTTGAGGAAATGGAAGATGTTCTAAACCCAGAAGAAACTGTGTATATTAAAAAATTGATTGATAAAATTTCAGTTTAGCTAACTTAATTTTTCACATAAAAACTCTTGTTCAGTAATAAGAATATTTCTTTTGTGCTATAAATGTTCATATTACATAGAATAAAAAAGTAAAAAACCTAAGTTTTTACATCACCTAATTCAACCAAACTTAATATGGTATGAAAATCGCTAGTATTAAAAAAATTCCTGATTTTATCTCGTTCTTCTTTAATACATCCTACAAGCTTCTTCACTTCCAAAATTTGCTGTAAAATTAAATGAGTTCATAAATCAATTTTTAACAAGTATATAAATCTTTTAGAAATTATGAGTACTCACGGATAATAAGATACTTAATAACAATAACATTTTTTACATCATTCTACCTTCTTTGCTATATTCTTTTTTAATTCCTTGAATAATATGTTTCTGTTGTATGATATTATTTCCTTCTTCTAATGTTTTTAAACAAGCATACTGCACAACATTTACAATATTTGCTCCAGTAATATCGTACTTTTTTGAAATTTCATTAAGGTTTATATCATCAGCAATAGCAATATTTTTAGGTAAATAATTTTTCCAAAGTAATAATCTTTCATTGTGTGTTGGCATATCAAATTCAATTATAGATTGAAACCTTCTGGTGAAAGCAGTGTCTATATTGCTTTTAAAATTTGATGCCAAGATCACTAAACCGGGATGTCCTTCTATACGCTGTAATAAATAAGATACTTCTTGATTAGCATATTTGTCGTGCGCATCTCTTACATTGGTTCTTTTTCCAAAAATAGCATCTGCTTCGTCAAAAAATAAAATCCAATTTTTATTAATTGCTTTGTCAAATAAAACAGATAAATTTTTCTCTGTTTCTCCTATGTATTTAGAAATAATCATGGAAAGATCAATCCTATATACATCTTTTTTAGTAAACTTACCTAACAGTGTTGCTGTTAATGTTTTTCCTGTTCCTGGTGTACCAAAAAACATCACACGATAGCCTGGTTTTATTTTGCTTTTCATATTCCAATCGTGCAACAAAACATCATTGTATTTAAGCCAAGTTTCTATTTCTTTGATTTCGTTTAATGTAGATCTACTCAAGACTAAATCATTCCAATCTAAATCGGTTTCTAATAACTGAGCTGGGAAATTATTGCTTAACTGAGGTTTTAGAATTTTACCTGTCAAGAAAAATTCAATACACTCACTATCTAAAATCAATAAGCCACTCAAGTCAGGTTCGCCATTTGGAACAGTATCAATTTTTATACTTCCTTTGAGATAAAGAATTGATTCGTTATGTAAAAAATTGTAAAAATGTATTCTTTCATCAAGGTCATTTCCTGCTATCAAAAATTGGGCTGTCTCGGCAGTGGGTAAAATTCCTCTATGATTTTTAGATTTTAAACCGCCAAATTCAGGCAACTCACCACCATTTGGAAGATATTCTGCAATTAAAGAACTTAAAAAATCAGGTTTTATATGCGGCACAAATGCTAATGCTAAAAGTAGAATATCTGTTTCGTTCAAATTGTTTTCAATGATGAATTGGCAAATATATTCCTTAGGATTTAATGGTTCTAAAACTGGTTTTTCCGTTGGGTTTTCGACTTGAAATAATAAGTCAAGTTGAAAATTAAATTGTTTTTTTAAATAAATAAGTATTTTCTCCATAAACTACACTAGTGGTTCAATTGAAAAGAAATCGATTTTTGATTTTTTAAAATTTCTAATTCTATTTAAAACCGCATTTCCGTTATTAGAACCATCAACATTAGTATTTCCTTCAATAGTTTCAATAATATCTTGATGTACATTTACTACAATACCAGTATGAAACCAATCATTTGTAGATTTTTGAAGTAAAAAAATATCACCTGGTTTAATTAAACTAGGGTTAGTTCTAGCTTTTTGAAACCGTGTTAACAGCTTTTTTTCTAATCCTTTTGTTCCTATGGTATCACAGCTATAAGTTAAAGGCATTAAATTTTTAAAGTTTTTACCTTGAATAGAAGCTGCTTGGTCTATTATGGTTTGTACAAATCCCATACACCAAAACCAAGATGATCCTTGATTACCATCCATATAAGCACGCACCCAAGGCCCCATATTGCTTTGGTTTTCAATTACTTGTTCAAAAGGGTGATTCATAAGATGATTTTTAGCCACATTTACAACTAGTTCTCTCAAATTAACTCCTACAACTTGATTTTCAAAAGCATTACGCATAGGTTGTGTCAATACATCAAATAAGGCTTGATCTACGATTCCTGTTTCTGATAAATTTTTACTTTTCTGAAAATTTTTCACCGCTTTTTCAGTCGCTGGACCAAAATCGCCATCAATCCCTGTTGCAGTTCCAGCATTGGGGTTTTGCATTGCATATAAATTAAGCCAAGATTGTATTTTTTCTACTTCTTTTTTTCTATTATTAGCCCCTTTTTTCTGTTGAGTTCCATTTAAGCTTAACTCTTTTTTGTATGTTGTTTTTTGCATGACTAAAATTTTAAACTTATAAATTTAATCA
Organism: Limnohabitans sp.; assembly: GCA_030053945.1. Lineage (GTDB taxonomy): Bacteria > Bacteroidota > Bacteroidia > Flavobacteriales > Flavobacteriaceae > Flavobacterium. Next base: position 13,632 of record JASGCW010000042.1, on the reverse strand, counting down.
TAATCACTAGATCAATTTAGGGGGTTTTTCCTGTTTTTTTATTTCATCAAACTAATTAACTGATTTGCCAATTTAATTTGTTCATCAATAGACTCAATCAGTTTTGATGTTTCATATTCGATTTTTTGAATTTTTGGGTTATTTCCTATTAATGAATCTTTCCAATTTCCAGTATTATTTGATCTTACAAAATTGTATAAATCGTCTTGTTGATTTACATCTTTAAAATAATTAGGTGAATCTAATAAAGGATAATAATTATTAAAAGGCGATGGAAAAACTCCTAAAGATGAAAAAAGTGTTATTTCTTCTTTGGGCTCAAAAATAAAAAAGAGCGCCTCACCTTGAATACATGTTCGTAATAACCCAAATTCACCATTTGACAATCTCAATTTTAATTCTTCTAATTGAGGCAAAATATGGCTTAATATTCCAAAATTGTTAAAATCCTCATTTACGGTAAGTGGAATACCACTAAATACAAGAATCATCTTATCTAACCTAGGTTTCCATAAAGGAGTAGATTCAAGAAACTCATCAATTGTTATTGCACTATTTGGTAAAAAATCATCATCATCGTCTTCTGTGTTATATACATAGAATGTTATCATACTATAATTTTATTTTGTTCTAAAAATTAATACCCTAAAAATAAACTTTTTAATGGATTGAAATGTTTTTTATAAACTTTGCCATAAAGATACAGCTCCTTTCATAATTTTTCCTTCAATTTGAATACCTATACTTCCTTGTGTGTAAAAAGATAAAACTCCCCTTACTGAATCGAGACTTACCCACACTTGATGACCCGCTACTATTGTTCCTTTTTGAACATCACCTCTATTTAAAGTAAGTATTAAATTTTCAAGATCGGTTGAGTTCAAAATAGATCTAGCCAAATTTTCTAAGTCGGTTATAGTTGTGCCGCGATCAAACATACTTACTCTAGACTCTATAGCAGCAAAAGAGTTTACAAAGAAATGCTTCCATGTGTGTCCGCTAGCAATATGTGCGATATCAGCATTTTCAATTGTCACTGTAAGTGTTGTTCCATCGGCAATTGTAAAGACTTTTTGACCCACTTGTCCAGTTCCTGCTATACTTCTTGCAGGTACATTTAAATTAGCTGCGCCTAAACACTCACTTGCCAGATATTCTCCGTATTTTAAACCGTCGTACCATTTAGCCATTCCAGCCGTAGAACTTGAAGATACCTTGTCAAAAAATTGAATTATTTTATCCACTTTAGTAAAGTTATTTCTGAGACAAGCTTCCATAAAATCAAAAATAAATGTTGATCCAGAAGATGCCCTAGATAAGCCTGCAGCTATTGCTCTATCTACAATTCTTTTTACTTTAGCAAAATCACCAAAATGATTGATGTAACTCAATAATTTATCTAAATCTTTTATTTCATCCAGCACTATTATTAAATCATCTACTAATCCACCTGCTTTAGTCAATAAATCTTTAAATTTTGCTACCGTCAAATTTTGATAAAATAATATTTTTTCCAACTTAGGTATTGTCATACCAGCTTCGTCTAAAAGTTTTACAAAATCATCAAGTTCTGTACCTAATGCCTCTAATTTTGGTAAAGCTGCATTTATATCTGCTAATCCTTCTAAGAACGGAACTAATTTATCTAACTTCGTACTACTTCTCAATACCGTTACAAGTTTATTCGCATCTGTTACGCCTTCAAACAACAATAATAATCGATCTGTATCTGCAAAAGCATCAAACGCTTTCACTAAATCATCTAACTCAGTTACTTTATCAAACAAAGCAACAATTTTATTAACATCTGTAGCTTCTTCAACAATTCGTAACATTGTTGTAAAATCGGTTGCCGTTGTAGTAATTCTTAGTAATGCTGCTGTATCATTTGCTACTTCAAGCAAACCAATTAATCTTCCTAAATTTGCAGTACCAACTCGCTCCATTGCGATTATCATTTTATCAAGATTTGCTTGTGCACCAGCTAATAAATCTACAACTCTTGCAAAATCATCACCAGAGCGTTCAAGAACTAGTATCAATTTTGCTAGTTCTCTAGTTTTAGTAAGAATTCCTATTAAATTTTCTACTTTACCAATCTGAATACCTCTTTCTACAATTGTCAAAATTTTACCAATATCTGATGCGTTAACTAAAATTTTGAGTAAATCATCTGCCTTTTCAACAGCTAATAGGACATTAATTATTCTTTCTACATCATCAGCAGAACTTAACAATTTGATTAGTGCTTCAACATCTTGAATTTTATCCATCACTTGCAATAATTTTTCAAGATTAGCTATACTATCTATCAGTGCTACAAATGCCCTTACATTTTTTACTCTAATTACAATTCTTATGAATCTTGACCAACTACCTACTCTTGCCACAATCTCTGCTATTCTACCTATACGTGGTATCCATCCCATTAATCTTGCATATACCCCAGTACCAATAAGTGCAAAAGCAATTTCAAATAATGCTCTACCAAATAATTTTCCTCTTTCGTATGGTGATAACCCTTCTGTAGTAATAGCTTTATAAATAAAATAAATAGCAGCTAAAACACCTACTACTATTCCTATAACAAGCAGTACTTTTAATATAACAGCAAATGCAACTCCAACAACAAAAACCAAAAACAGAATAACTAAAACCACCACTAAAACGATTATCCAAAAAATAAGCGTTCCCATAGCGTCCCATAATGCAGACAACAAACTAGTAAAGCCTTCTACAAATCCTCTCGCCATTCCAGAGATAAAATCTGTTACATCATCCCACCATGAACGGTCTCTATTAAATTCTTCATCTAGATTTGAAGTAAATTGACTTAAAATTTCTGTTTGCTGAAGTAACCCATTACTAACTGTCTCTCGCATATTTGCTATATCAGTAGTTAATTGACTATTCCATTTGGTTTCACTTTCGTCAATTTTTTCTTGCAAACCTGCATCAAGAGAATCTGCTACTGTTTTTGTTTGGGTTGAAGATTCTTTAGCTGCATCATCAATTGTTTTTACAGTATCTGTTTTTAGCTTAGTAACAGATGTATCATATCCATTAGCAGTCTCAGCCAAAGCGCTATTAATAGTATTTTGAGTAGCTACAAAATCATCTTTAAATTGAGTGGATATATCTGTTACTTTCTTTATAACATCTTTTATATATACATCTACATCCTTATGATGTTCATCTATAGCTTTACCTAAATCTGTTTGGGCTTCAGCTACTTCTTCATTGTACCAATAAATTTCGCCAATATCATTTTTGAATTGGTCAATCTCTTGAATAGTCGTAGATTCACTTTGATTTACTTTTTCTAAAACTATTCTTAGCACATCATCTAATTCTGAATCAGATTTTGATGGCAAATTCTCAAGTATTAAAATTTGAGAATTAACATTAGTTTCTAATTCAGTCTTCAAGTTTGTTGTTTCTTGATCTAATGTAGTAAGTGCTTCTTTTGCTGAATCTGTTACAGCTGTAATTGTCTCGTCACGTTTTTGAGTTATGGCATCTATTGCTTCTTGCTTTTTATCTCCAAAATTTGAAGCAATATTTGAAGCATCATCTCTATAATTTTGAGCTAACTTTTCGGAATGACTAATAATTTCCGAAGAAATAATATCACCAGACTCTTGAATTTTTGACACTGTTTCAGGCTTACTTTCCCAAGCAGCTTCAATAATATCATTTACATTATCTCTTCCACTGTACTGACTCTGCTTTTGCAAAATAATTGAATCTACATTTTTTATATTTTGAGATGTTACCTTCAACGCCTCTGTAGATTGATCATTGCCTGTAGTAATTACACTTTGTGCTTTATCTTCAGCAACCTTAGTAATAAGTTCTGTTTTTGTAACAATTACCTCATCTACTCTCAATAATTCGGAAATTGCTAAGTCTTTAGCATTTTGAATTTCGGTATCTCTTTTTAATGTGATAGCATTCTTTGATAAATCATATGAAGTATTAATTTTTTCTAAAGCAACTCTTTTAGTTTCTTTAAGTCTAGTTATTTCATTAGTAATTGTTTCTTTATTTTTTCTTTTTTCCTCATTAATCCCATCGGTAAGTTCTTTCTTTTTATTTTTGAAATATTCTGTTGAAGCTTGCTTTTTCTCATCTACATAAGCTAAAAATTGCTGATATGTTTCAAAACCACCTCCACCTTCGGTGTTAACAGTATTGGTAGAAGTTGTATCTGTGGCTGAAGTTCCAATAATTGAGGTATCACTTGCAGTAGATTGATTATCTTCACTAATCATTTCTGGAATAGTTGATTGATTAGTTTCTGTATTTTCTTCTGCTTCTGAAGTGTTTTGAGCATCTGACTCAGAAGTTGAGCTATTTGTATTTTGAGTATTTGACTGATTTGACGAATTATTAGTATCAATGTTGGTTTGATTTACTATGGTACTATCAGAATTATTACCCAAATCTCCAGTATCAGAATTTTGATCTTCTGGTTGCGAACTAGTATTTGTTGTATCATTTTCTACATCAGAAGTTTCATTGTTAGTTGTTGTTTCAAGTGTTGAATTATTTGTCTCTGTCTCAGGAGAAGATGTAGTTTCCTCCTCTTGTTTTTGAATATTTGGTTTACTTGCTCCTTGCTGCACCGTATGTGTGAGTTCGTGTGCTAGTAAATGTTTTCCATCTGTTGATTGAGGGTTGTATTTCCCCTCGTTAAAATAAATATCACTACCGTTAGCAAATGCTTGCGAGCCAAGCTCTTTGTTCATTTGGACAGCATTAGAATCAGTATGTACTTTTACGTTGCTAAAATCTGTTCCAAAACCTGATTCCATTTCTGTTTTTGTAGATTCAGACAAAGGAGAACCACCACCTTTACTTCTATTTAAGTTATTTTCAAGATTTGAATTATCTGATGGATTAGCATCTGAAGAAGCACTTGTTTGTAATTTTTTTTCATCATCCTTTGTTTGTGATTCATCTTCTTTTTTTGCTTGAACTTCTTCCTCTGGCTTGCTTTGTAGGATTGGTTTTGATAAAAATCCTTTTTCAGGTATTGAATTGATACCTTTTTTGTTATGATTAATTTCTTCTTTTGAGGATTTCTGTTGAACAACTGGAGTGCTATTCTCTGCTACTGATTTTTCTTGAATACCTTTTTCAGTATTGTTTTCCTTCTGTTCATCATTTGCTTTTTTCTTTTGAACAACTGGCTGGGGGTTAAAAAATGTATCTTGAGTTGAATTGTTTTTGTTAGATACTACCTGATCTGCAACTCTATCTGCTTCAACTTCATATTTATCATTAGATTTTCCTATATTCAGCTTTGCTTGTACACCAAAAAAATCTTCGCTACTTTTTTCATTTGAAAAATTAGTATTTGTAGGTTTTCCTATATTCTTTTTTGAAAAAGCGCTCATTCTTAAATTTTAATTGGTTTAATTAGCTCTATTTATTAATAATTAATATTCATAAGTAAAGTACTTGATTAAGGTTATAATTCCACTCTTATTTTTATGAATTTCTTTTACAACATTATCATTTAAATCATATTCATATTCAATAATTGTACTTGTGGTTTCTATAGTAGAAATTCTATTTTTTTCATCATATAAATTCTTATATATAATAGTTTTTGTTGGTTTACCTTGTCTTAATTCATCCTGTTGAACAATACTATTATTTTTATCGTATGCTATAACAACTTTTGTGTTGCTCTTTAGATTAATTAATTTTATTAATTTATTTTTTGAATTATATTGCTTTACCGTTATAATTTCTCCTTCTTCTTTAGTAATAATTTCAAAAGATTGATCTTTGTTATAAATATAAGTTTCAATCAATTTAATATCATCTGATGAGTTAATATGCCTCAATAAAAGTTGACCATTTTTATTAACAAAATTCTTATAAATTGTTTTTTTTGTAATTGAAGATACTTTATCAAGAATTTCAACTGATAAAGGATGTCCCGTTTTATCATATTCTTTTGTTATAATAGTTGACACTTTACTATTTTGAGCGTAATTAATCTGCTTAATTTCGTTTCCTAGACTATCATAATATACTTCCGAAACATTAAATACTTTACCAATTTCAGTAGAAGCTTTAGTTATTTTTACTTTCACATTCATATTTTTGATCTGTGTATTATTTTTAACATAGTCTTGTATATAAACATTTTGCATCAAAAACAATATTAAATAAGTCATTTTTTTATTTTTTAATTTTTGTACTAAACAAATAACAATGATTAAGGTGCTGAATGTCCTGCATGTATTCTTATTTCTTCTATTAATCTGACATATTTTGGTCTCTCTGAACTAGCAATTCTGGAATTAGCTTCAACTAATTTTTCTACAAGTAAATAAACCATTGCGTGTTGACCGGAAGATAAGAATGCATCATTTACAATTAGTGGTTCACTAGGTCCGTTAGCAAATTGTACAGATTGAGTATTATCTTTGTTTATTTGGATATTTGTTTCCCATAAAAACTGATCCATAGCCATTAATCTAAAGTTTATTCCTGCTACAGCTGTTTGATCACTTTCTGATGGCACAGTTGCTGGTGCTGTTAATCCAAAAATAGTGGAAACAAATACCATTGTATCCTCATAATATGGAAAACTAATACCCGACCAATTATTCAATCTTCTTGCTTCAATTATCATATCATACAATGAACTTACCTCTGCTGTCGACTCAATCACCCATTTCTCTAAAAATGCCATCACACGACGTAAATCTGTTAGTTGTGTTCCAGTTATCGAAGCATCGATCACATCTCGAAGACTGCTTCCACCAATAATAGATCCTGGAGTAACAATTTCTTCAATGAATGCAACATATGTATCTGTATTTCTTAATGCTATTGAAGGATCAATCATTGTAAATCCTCTTTCAGCATCATACGCTAAATCACTTGTAGCAAGACCTGTAGTTGCATGGAAAGCCTCATGTAGTAGCGTAGTTACTCTACTATTCAAATCAGGTTGATTTATAAAAGGAGGACATAATGTTAATATAGCTCCTGGACCAGTAGTACCAGGCATATAAGCGCTTGCTCCTTCGCATCCATTGTCGCAACTGTTATGACATACAACTGTATTAGGTTGATCATTTACTTGAATTACATGATTTCTTAAATGTCCAAGGATAGTATTATAAAGTCCTGCATTACCAAAAAAGAAAGTAACTGCATTTTCTATACGAGTTCTTTCAACTCCAGTAGCACCATCCATTCTATCTCTTGCATCTGTTGTTTTTGCTAAAGCTAATGGATGTGCAGTTGTAAAAGAAGTATTGCAATTTGTAACTTCAGGATGTGGATTTAATGCTGTAGCATTACAGTCAAGTTCTGTAGGAGTATCACCTGCATTTCTAACTTCAACCTTTCGTAAGTCTCTGTAGTTAATTCGATTATTTCCTTTTCTAAAACTATTGATAGGGTTATGTCTCCCAGTATGACCTTTGCTTCTTAACATATTACTTACACTAACAATACGTCTTTGCGCAATATCGCTATTTACAGCATCAGTCCCTTCTTCGCTTGCAAATCCTTCCAAATCATAATTTTGAGTTGTATTTGCCGCCAATGTATCAACTTTTGGTTCTTCTGTAGCTACAGAACTAGACCCCATTTCAAAAAAAATTGAGTTAGGAGTTCCTGCTGCTAATGGAGATAGTCCTGTAATTGCAAAATTTGGATCGGTTGCTCTTTGAATTACAGATTTATTTCCTTGTTGAATAGTATGAGTAAGTTCATGTGCTAATAAATGTTTACCTTGATTAGAGCTTGGGTTATATTTCCCTTCGTTAAAATAAATATCACTACCATTAGCAAATGCTTGAGCACCTAGTTCTCTATTCATTTGAACCGCATTAGAATCATTATGAACTCGAATATTGCTAAAATCTACTCCAAAACTAGATTCCATTTCTTGTTTTGTTTGGACTGACAGTGGTGATCCACTCCCTTTTGAGCTGTTTAAATTTCTTTCTAAATTTGAATTGTGATTTAAATCTGTATTTTCATTAGAATTTGCTTGAAGGTTATTATTTTTTTTGGTTTGTACCTTTTTCTTATCTTCATTTTCGCAAGCATTACATTTTTGTTGCAGATTTCTATTATCACCAGCTTGAAGTTGAACAACTGGTGTAATATTCTCTGCTAATTGTTTTTCTTGAATTTCTTTTTCATCCTTCTTTCGAATATTCTCATCTTGCTTACTTTGCAAGATTGGATTTGGGCTGAAGAAAGAATTTGAATTATTTTTTTGTTGATTAGTAACTACTTTATCTGCAACTCTATCTGCTTCAACTTCATACTTATCATTAGATTTTCCTATATTCAGCTTTGCTTGTACACCAAAGAAATCTTCGCCCTGTCTTGTATTTAAAGTAGATACATATGAAGAGTTTGATTTTTGATTTTGTTTGAATGCTGACATATATTTTTATATTAATTCAATATTTTGTGTCTTTTTAGAATTTTAAATTTAGTTTTTACTTTTAATCATACATTTTGGACTTTTTAATAAACTCAATAAGTTCACTTTTATTAATAACTGTAAAATCATATTTTTCTTCGTGTATCACTTCTTTAACAATTTCTGAATTTACAGGTTCTATTTTAAATAAAGCATTTAAAATATATGAGATAAAATAAGGTTCTCTATTATATTTAATAATTAAATCATTTGAAATATTGATGATTAATTCCTTATGAATGGGTTTTTGAATAGCAAATTTTACCAAAGTTTCAAATATTATCAATTTATAGTTCCATTCTATTTTTTCATTTTTTAAAAAAAGCTCAAGCTCAATTATTGATTTATCACCTATTAATAAAAAAACATAGGGTAATTCTACTCGATAATCAAATGCTTCTTCATTTTTTTCATCTATTAATGCATCCAATAACGTTTTAATCGCAACTATTGCTTTTAGTTGTCCTAGAGCTCTCCAAGCGTGTCTTGGGGCAAAATCTTTTATGGTAAAACCAGATGTTGCTTTGCTAAGGTCTGAATTAATTATGAGTTCGATGAGTTCATTTATATGTACACGTTTTAGGCTTAATTCAACTACATAATTTGGCCAAGGTTCTGAAATATTTGTTTCACCATAAAAAAATAATTTTTCAACTTCTTTTGAGTATGTTTTTTTCATTTTATATAATAATTTGTTCCAGATTTAGTTATTATATTATCATCTGTCAAAGATGTTAATGCAGTCATAACAACATTATTATCTCTTTGAATTGCATCTGCAATCCCTCTGCGTCCTGTAAAAGTTGTTTTTCTGTAAACATCCGTGCCAATAGTAATTGTTTGACCACTAATTATATTATTGTTGAACAAGTCTATAATTAATTGTTCAGGAGATTTTGCGGCTACGGAAGCTAGATTAGGAAAACTTCCACGCACATCATTTGAAAATAAAGTGGTAGTAGTTGTACCATTTACTTCATCAACCTGAGCTGTTATTGATTGAGCTATATAAAACCCAAGTGCCGATATAAGCTGTGCTGTACTAGGTGAAGCTAAAGCAAAAAATGAATCGTTGTTAGTATCCTCATAATAATTTACTGTCATTGAATAAATTAAAGTTTTATTTGTATTATCTTTTGCTGTTTGCTCAGGACCATTATCCATATTAGTATTAAGGGATTGTGACCCAAAAACAATATTCCAGTTATTCCAAGGTCCAAATAGAGCCGCAGACAAAATATGTACTCCTTTAGCTTCAGATTGATTTCCTGCATTTTTAGCAATATAGGTATCCACAAAACTACTTCCAGCAATAACACTTCTACTTCCTCTCGGTTGCCCTGGTCCAGTTGTTGGTTGCTTATTTGTTAATGGGTTTGCAACAACTGTTTTTGGTCTTCCTTGATCCATTACGGGTGGTGCAATAATTGTTTGAGGAACTGATTTAGGCGCTCTATGTGCCATTAATTGCACATAATTATAATCCCAAGTATCACCACCATCAGTCACTGACGAAATATTAATTGTAGAAGCATGATCAGTATTTACTTTGTTTTTAATTGCTTGAGCTTCTTCTGAAGTTACTTCGCCCCCATCTGCTTCTCTTTCAGATTCTGTATCAATCTCTGCTAAAGCACCAGCGATTGGTCCAGCAGGAGTAGCTGTTTCAGGCTGAGTTGTCCCCATAGCTCTATCTAACAACGCCATTCCTCTATCAACCGCTTGATTCACTAACCAAGTCAGCGCTTCATCTATCATTTGTTGGACTGAAACAATCATTTCACCAACTCTTGCACCAATTCCTGATAATCCGACTTGATTGGCTAAGAACCCTATCACAATTGGCATAGCTTGTCCCATAGTTCGTTCGAGATAATTGGCTGCTGTTGTGACATTTCCTTTTGCAATATCTGCCACACCATTAACAAACGAGTTAACGACTTCGAGCATTTCTCTAAGGTATCGAATAAAACTTTGAATAGCATTATATAATGCTATTGCACCGTTAATTACCGCCATTATACCTGTTGGGTCAAGCATACTCAATAATCTAGCAGTTACTCTATTAACAATGCGCTCCATAATAAAGTTTTTCACCGCATCTAGTACTGTATTCCAAAGATTACTAAGTTGCTCTTGTATTTTATCCCAAATAGCTGCTATTCCTCGTTCTTGAACATCTTTTATAAAGGTCCAAATGCCTTCTAGTGTGTTTATCATTCCTCTAATTCGAGCTACTCTTGCTGGACCAATTCTTGGATGGGCTGCTAATTTCTCCCAAATTTTTTCCATTGAAATTCCTAGAACTTCGAGCACCCAAGAGATTACTCCTCTTAATGAGAAATCGCTCAACACAGGCAGATTTGCATCTCTTAATTCACTCATTAACCAACCTGTCACACCACCTATTAAATGAGTTACGATATTATCAAAGAACTGAACAAATCCTTGCTTAATGGCACGTAAAATATTTTTAAGGAATCCTATAGGATCTTTTTTAATATCATCAATGGCTTGCATAGCTCGTGTTATAATATTTCCTATCAAATCAAATGGGAAATTCATAATTTCGAGTATAGCCACAATAACAATTCGGACAATTTCAGCTACGAAAGCAATCAAACGTGCTATTGGTTCGCCAAATTTTTCGATTATTCTAACAAAGGCTCCTATTGGGTCAATTAGATCGTCTATTGTAAATGAATTCCAGAGATCTATAAACAACTGAACAATAGAAGCTGGTGTCATATTTAACGTAGCAACAGCAGCATCTATTTGACCAACTATTCGAGCTATAGCTCCAGATTCCTGCATTTGTGCATATTGTTCTTCTCCTCCTTCCATCAAACTCATAAATCCTCTGATGATATTAGGAACCGTTCGTGGAACTATTTCATTAGTAAATGGATCTTTACCAATAATGACTTTAATTAATGAGTATCCTCTTACCGTTGCTGCTTGAGAAGATAACCAACCTAATAATGATTCTTTTACTAATTCTAAAACTTTTGCTGCTACACCAGAAGCAAAATCCCAAACACGTTGTAAGAAACCTCCCGCTTGAGTGGCTAATTCCAAAAGATTATCGACTATATTAGGAAGATTTGAAGGTTGGATAGCTTCCCAAGCGGCTGTAATCAATCCGCGAAGTTCTCCAAGCAATGATGTAAATGTTCCTACCTGAGTATCGAGCCAATCTGCGGTTTTTTGAAGCGTGCCTTTTTCACGCATTTGTTCTAACTCGGTTTCTTTGCCAATGAGCTTAAGGAAATCTTCTAAAATTTCGACTGTAGTAGCACTTACTTCTTGATCTCGAAGTGGGTCATATTTAATTATCTTCTTAATTAACGACCAAGCTTTATTTTCTTCTAAGTAAGGTTCTGCAACGTCAATTAAGGCTTCTTTTATCCAAGTAATAATTTGATCTACAGTAGAGCTAACAAAAGAAGTGATTCGGTTAACTAACTCTTCAAACTTTTCGGTAATTAAATCTATGATATCTGTATATGGGAAAGAAACCTCATCCCATACTTCTTCTACTAAATCTAAAATTCCATCAATTGTTAACCCTAATTCACTCAATTTTCCTTCTATCCAATCGAAAGCTTGTTGAAGAATACCATATTCTTGTAATTTATCGAATATTGCTGTACCAAAAGGAACAAGGCCCATCAATCCTTCGATAAGATTAATAGGTGTTCTTTCTACATCTTCTTGACGAAGTGGATCATATGCTATAATTACCGTAAAAAGTGTATAACCAGGAATGTGTCTCGCTTGATCTATAATCCAATCTGGAACAAAATCTAGGAAAGAACCTTGAATCATTTGCGGAGCAGAAGAAATTTCAGTTTTTTTTCTTATGGCTGCACCTTGTTGAACTGTATGTGTTAATTCATGAGCCAAAAGATGTTTCCCTTCTTGCGAATTAGGATTATATTTTCCTTCGTTGAAATAAATATTATTCCCTGTAGCAAATGCTTGTGCACCTAGCTGTTGGTTCATTTGAACGGCTCTAGAATCAGTATGTATTCTAACAGAACTAAAATCGGCACCAATACCAGATTCCATATCTGTTTTTACTTTCCCAGACAAAGGAGAACCACTTCCTTTGCTGCTATTTAATTTTCCTTCAAGATTAGAATTTTCATCAGAAGGATTGGCATCTGAAGATGAACTCATTTGTACTTCTTTTTCATCTTCTTTCGCTTGTAATTCCTCTTCTTCTTTCGCTTGAATTTCTTCTTCTTTCTTTTTCTGAATAACTGGTTTTATAATAGCAGACTCATTAGCTTTAGGCTTATCAGTTTTTGTAGCTTCCGCTTTATTTTGAGTCAAATCTGATTTTTCAACCACTTGCTTCTTTTGTATGTCTTCTTCTTTTTTGAGTTGAATGATAGGTTTTGAGCCAACTATTTTTTCACTCTTTTTTCGTATGTCAATTTTAGGTTGTTCACTTTCTTTCTTCTCTGTTTTTAATTGAGGTACAAAAGTTGTGTTTTCAGTTAGAGCTTGTTTTTGGATTTCTTTTTCTGTTGTTTCTTTTTTTCCAATTTCGTCAGTTCTTTTCTTTTGAACTGTAGGTGAAGCCTTGAAAAAAGAATCAGAAGTACTCAAGTTATTATGAACTACTTTTAATTTTGAATCAACACTTGATTGATGTCCTTCTGATTTCGATTTTTTCTGAACATCATTAGTTTTATTTTCTAATTTATTTTCTGTTGCAACTTTATTTTGTAAAGTTGGCGAAGCACTAAAAAAAGGTTCAATTGATTTAGTGTCTTTATTAGACACAACTCTATCCGCTACTTTATCTGCTTCAACTTCATACTTATCATTAGATTTGCCAATATTTAGTTTTGCTTGTACGCCAAAAAAATCTTCTCCTTTTCTCGAGTTAAAAGAAGAAGTTCTCGTAGGAGTTGACTTTGATTTTTGGCTAAATGCAGTCATATTAAAGCACTTTTACAATCTCTGTTTTAGGGATTTCTTTGCTACCCAATCTTTTAAATTCAAGAGTTATTCCAATTTCTTGATTTGGTTTTTCTGAATAAAAAACAAACCACAATCCATTTTTAAAAACAGAAACATTTTGTAGTGGTTGTGCAAATGGAGTTTTTTTTAATTCAGGAATTATAAAATAATAGCCTTTCTTAGAA
>JASGCW010000006.1 GCA_030053945.1 Limnohabitans sp. | reverse complement strand
CAGTTCCGGTTACAAAAGTAGCGTCTTTGCTGCCATCGGCATTCAATCGGATAATTCTGTTTTCGCTAGCGCCTTTGTAGGTAGTAAAGAATCCTCCAACCAATATTTTTCCATCGGTTTGTTGGGCTATACTATAAACCGAGCCATTAAACCCATAAGTTGTTCCAAAGGATTGGGCTATATCCCCTGGAGATTGCGCTTGTGTTGCCATAGTAAATAAGGCAAATAAAAAAGATAAAAGTTTTTTCATTTGTAGATAATTAATTGTTTTTTATTTGTCATATAGTATGCTTCGCCAGTTCGACTTCGTCTCGTGTCGCCTTATCTTCATTGGTGTTTATCTCACATTGAATTTATTTTTATCGGTGTTCGATGATTTTTCAATTGTTTGCAACAAACCTGTTGCTAGTGGCAATTTCATAATAATGTTTGTTTAATAAACAGTTTTGAATTTTTGTTGTTTGAAAATTTTTTAAAATCCCAAATTCCATTGTCAGTTCGAGCTGTCATCCTGTCCCGAAGCTTCGGGATCGGAATCGGAATCGGAATTTTTTAACTTTATTCCTTAACAAACTTTTTATTTAGTTCACCGTTTTCAGTTGTAACTTTTACGATATATAAACCTTTAGCAAAACTACTTACAGGAATAGTGGTAGTGCTAGTTTCTTGTATCAGTTTTCCTTGTAGGTCATATATTTTTACAGTAGTAATGGCTGTAAAATCGTTTGATTGGATATGTAAAAAATCTTTCACTGGATTGGGAGATATTGTAAATGAATTTGAATTATGGAAATTTTCGGTGCTAAGATTTAATCCTGAATGTAGTCCAATTAGCATTGCAGATTCATTACTTCCTTTATAATTAGCAAAAAAGCCTCCTAACAATATTTTTCCATCAACCTGCAAACTAATTGAATTAATTATCGACTTATTGGAAAGAACACCTTTAAAACCCTGTCCTATATTAAAAGTAGTATCCTGCGTGCCATCAGGATTCAAACGAGTAAAATTATTTGCTTCATTACCATTAAAAATCGAAAAATAACCACCTATTAATATCTTATTATCTGGCTGTAATGCAATAGTTCTAACAAATGGACCAAATCCAGATCCTGGATTAAATCCAGATTCTGAATCAAAAGTCATATCTTTTGTACCGTCAGAATTTAAACGAATAATTCTAACATTATGATATGCATCATTATTAAATATTTTAAAATATCCTCCTATTATTATTTTCCCATCATATTGTAAAGCTATAGCTAGCACATAAGAATCAAACCCTGTCCCTATATTAAAAGTAAGATCCTTTGAACCATCAGGATTCAAGCGAACAATATTATTAGTAAAATCACCTCCTACTATTATTTTACCATCGTTTTGTAAAACAATTGTATGAACAGAATCCAAAAAAGCAAATAATGACTGTGTATCAAAAGTCATATCTCTTGACCCATCAGCATTTAAACGAATCATTGCATAGGTAGTAGTAAGATTATAATAACTAAAATTACCTCCAACTAATATTTTCCCATCAGGTTGTACAACAATTGAGAAAACAGAAGAATCAACTCCAGCACCTGCAGAAAAAGTTGTATCTATGGTCCCATCACTGTTTAAACGAATAATCTTACCTACCGAAACATTGTTATACTGATTAAAGCTTCCTCCTACTAAAATTTTTCCGTCGGGTTGTACAACTATAGTATTAACGATATTATCAAATCCCGTACCTGTTAAAAAGGAAGTATCTTTTGTTCCATCAGCGTTTAAGCGGATAAATTTTTTCTCAATTTGCCCATTAAATCTGCTAAAATCACCTCCTACAAGTATTTTACCATCGCTTTGTGTTACAACTGAATTTACAACAGATGAAAAACCAGTTCCTAAATCAAAAGTAATATCTTCACTAGCATCAGAATTTAAACGTGCAATATTATTCATTACTTTACCTTTATAACTAACAAAACCACCACCTACGATTGTTTTGCCATCAGACAACTGGCTAAAACTCATAACAACACCATCAAATGAAGTAATTTGATTAAAACTAGTATCTTTAGTTCCATCAGTATTTAAACGAATAATCGCTTTTTCTTGAGTTCCATTATAAAAATCAAATCTGCCTCCAGCTAGGATTTTACCATCAGGTTGTACACCAACTTTTTCAATCCCTCCATAGGCACCAAAAGAAGTATAAAAACCTAACCCTGTGTTAAAAGAATTGTCTTTAGAGCCATCAACATTTAAACGAATAAGTTTTTTTTGTGTTAATCCTTTATATGTATTAAAATTTCCACCCACTACTATTTTACCATCAGTCTGCATAGCTAAAGAGTTTACTGCACTCTCAAATCCTGATCCTACATCAAAAGTAGAATCCTTTGATCCATCAGTATTTAGACGTATTAAGCAAGGTGAATTAACTCCATTGTAAGTTGTAAACCAACCTCCAATCAATATTTTACCGTCTGTTTGTAAAGCAAGAGCTACAACTGCACTATTAAACCCATTACCAATGTTAAAAGAAGTATCTTTTGATCCATCCGAATTCAAGCGAACAATTCGTCCCATTAATTCATTATTAATATGCGAAAAATCTCCTCCAATTAATATTTTTCCATCAGGTTGTAAAACAATAGATTCAACACTTCGATCACACCCATTACCTATGTTAAAAGTAGTATCTTTTGAGCCATCTGAATTTAATCGAATTATATTATTTTGTGTCAAACCGTTATAAGTTTGAAAATCCCCTCCTACTAATATTTTCCCATCAAGTTGTATAGCTAAGGTAATAACTGTTCCGTTGAAGCCGACTCCTAATTCGAAAGTTGTATCTTTAGTTCCGTCTGGATTTAAACGAATAAGATGCCCTTCTTTATGACCTCTATAAGATTCAAATAATCCACCTACTAGTATTTTTCCATCATTTTGAACCTGTATATCCTTTACAGCACCATCAAAACCAACATAAGTTCCAAAATTTTGAGCAACATCGCCTGGATTTTGTGACTTGCAAACAAAAACAGTTATCAGAAAGAATAGAAGTAAAAAATTTTTCATACGAATCATATTTTATTGATTATGAATTAAAAGTATTTTAACCAAAATGAAAAATCAAATTATAATCCGATGTTATCACTACAATTTATAAAATAAAGGTCTCTTTTTTATGAATTATATGGCATTTAAGGGTTAGATAAATCACCTTAAAACACCTAATTTAAAAGGTAATAAATCTTATTTAATAAAAATAAAGGATAAAACATCTAAAATAATTACAATAAAAAAAATATCGCATCTTTTTATTTTTATATTTGTAAAAAATTTTATCTATGTTAAGTGTTCAAATAGCAAATTTTAACCACATACACTTCGCTAAACAGATATGTGATGAAATGGAAGCGTCTGCTAAAGTTCGTGGTACTGGCATTGCAAAACGTTCGGTAGTATATATCATTGAAAAAATGCAAGAAGGGAAGGCTGTGATTGCTTTGACAGATAAAAACGAATGGGCTGGATTTTGCTATATTGAAACATGGCAAAATGGAAAATATGTGGCTAATTCTGGTCTAATTGTTTCACCACAATTTAGACAAAGTGGTTTGGCGCGAACGATTAAGGAGAAAATTTTCGATTTATCTCGAGCCAAATATCCTAATTCGAAAATTTTTGGTTTGACAACAGGCCTTGCTGTAATGCGAATTAATTCGGAGTTGGGTTATAAACCTGTAACGTATTCGGAATTAACAACGGATGAAAAATTTTGGAAAGGATGTCAAAGCTGTGTGAATTTTGAAATTCTCCAAAGTAAAAATTATAAAAACTGTTTATGTACAGCTATGTTGTATGATAATCAACAAAAGGAAAGGAAAGATGCAAAAGAAGAAAGTAGTATTAGCTTATAGTGGTGGACTTGACACTACCTACTGTGCTGTGTATTTAGCAAAAGTACTTAATTATGAAGTGCATGCAGTTACGATCAATACAGGTGCTTTTGATAGTTATGAAATTGAGGTTTTAGAAAATAAAGCAAAACAATGTGGGGTTACTTCGTATAAATGTATTGATGTTCGCAAAGAATACTATGACGAATGCATCAAGTTTTTAATTTATGGAAATGTTTTAAAAAATGGAATTTATCCATTGAGTGTGAGTGCTGAAAGAGCTGTACAAGCAAAAAGTATAGCTGAATTTGCGCAGCAGTTAGGAATTACGTCTATTGCGCACGGAAGTACGGGTGCAGGTAATGACCAAGTGCGTTTTGATATGATTTTTAATCATTTAATTCCGAATATTGAAATTATTACTCCTATTAGAGATAAGAAGCTAAGTCGTGAAGAAGAAATTGAGTTTTTGAAAAGTCATCAAGTAGCATTTAATTTTGAAAAGGCGGTATATAGTATTAATAAAGGTTTGTGGGGAACTTCAGTGGGAGGGAAGGAAACCTTGACTTCGCATTTGAATTTACCAGAAGAAGCTTGGCCGACTCAGGTTACAAAATCGGAATCAATTACGGTTACTTTAGCTTTTGAAAAGGGCGAGTTGCAAACAGTAAACGAGCTGTCTTTTGAACACCCATCAATTGCTATTGAGTACTTACAACAACTAGCACAACCTTACGGAATAGGAAGACATATTCATATAGGTGATACTATAATTGGTATAAAAGGAAGAGTAGGATTTGAAGCTGCTGCACCGGAATTGATTATAAAAGCACATCAATTATTAGAAAAACATACATTAACAAAATGGCAATTGTTTTGGAAAGAACAATTATCTAGTTGGTACGGAAACTGGTTACACGAAGGACAAATGCTGGACCCAACAATGAGAAATATTGAAGCATTTTTGACAGCTACCCAAAAAACAGTTAGCGGAAAAGTATATATCACTTTACATCCATATAGATACGAACTTCAGGGAATTGAAAGTCCTTATGATTTAATGTCGGCAAAATTTGGTTCGTATGGAGAAATGAATAATGGTTGGTCAGGTGAAGATGTAAAAGGATTTACAAAGATTTTTGGAAATCAAACATCCATTTATCATCAAATAGTTAACGAAAATCAAAATTAATATACACTTGACTGTTTTCAAAAACCTGTCAGGTTAAGTAAGAAAAAAATGAAAATTAAAGCAGGAATAATAGGAGGTGCAGGTTATACAGGAGGTGAGTTATTACGAATACTGATCAATCATCCTAATGTAGTGATTGATTATGTTCATAGTAAGAGCAACGCAGGTAAGTTTGTTTATGAAGTTCACGATGATCTTTTAGGAGAAACCGAATTAGTCTTTTCGGATAGTTTTCATTCCGATATAGATGTAGTATTCTTTTGTGTTTCTCACGGTGATGCAAAGAAATTAGTTGACCAATTTTCTGCTAATGTCAAGATAATCGATTTAAGTCAGGATCATAGAATTCAGGCGAATCACTCTTTTGTGTATGGTTTGACAGAATGGAACAAATCAGCAATAAAAAAAGCAAATTATATCGCTAATCCAGGTTGTTTTGCAACGGCTATCCAATTAGCAATTTTACCTTTGGCAGAAGCTAATTTGTTAAGTGGTGAAATTTATGCCTCTTGTACAACAGGTTCTACTGGAGCGGGACAATCGCTAAGTGAAACATCACATTTTAGCTGGCGCCAAAATAATCTATCTGTTTATAAAGCATTTACACATCAGCACCTAGCTGAAATCAATCAAAGTATTGAAGCTATTCAAAAACTATACAGTGGTAATTTACACATTTTACCACAAAGGGGTTCTTTTACAAGAGGGATTTTGGCGTGTATTACCTTAAAATCAGAAAAGTCATTAACTGAATTGAAAGCCATATTTGAGAAAAAATATAAAGATGAATTTTTTGTGTTTGTAACTTCTAAAAATTGTCATCTCAAACAAGTGGTAAATACCAATAAATGTGTGTTGTATATCGAAAAAAATGGAGATGATGTAATGATTGTAAGTGTAATAGACAATTTACTTAAAGGAGCTTCAGGACAAGCGGTTCAAAATATGAACTTACTATTTGGATTGCCTGAAACAAGTGGACTAAAATTAAAACCGGTAGCATTTTAAACTATGGAAACAATCAGTGTTGAAAAAACAGAAAAAATGAGCTTATTTGATGTTTATACCGTTTCGGATATTGAAATTGTAAAAGCAGATGCTTCTAATTTATGGGATAAAAGCGGAAAGCAGTATCTTGATTTATATGGAGGTCACGCTGTCATTTCTATTGGACATACACACCCGCATTATGTAAATAGAATAACAGAACAGTTGCAAAATATCGGATTTTATTCTAATTCGATTGTGATTGAACAACAAAAACAACTAGCCGAAAAGTTGGGTAAACTTTCGGGATACAATGATTATCAGTTGTTTTTATGCAATTCTGGAGCCGAAGCAAATGAAAATGCCTTCAAATTAGCTTCTTTTTATAACGGAAGAAAAAAAATTATAGCCTTTGATAAAGCTTTTCACGGAAGAACTTCACTTGCCGTAGCTTGTACAGATAATCCAAATATCCTAGCTCCTGTTAATGAAAATGATAACATCACATTTTTACCACTCAATGATAAGAAAGCGTTTGATGAAATAGTAAGTGAAGAATTTTGTTGTGTTATTATCGAAGGAATCCAAGGTGTTGCTGGCATTCAAGTTCCAGAAGAGGGTTTTCTAGAACATATTGCTCAAAAATGTAAGGAATTGGATATTGTTTTGATTCTTGACGAAGTGCAATCGGGTTACGGAAGAACAGGAAAGTTTTTTGCGCATCAATATGCTGCTATCAAGCCTGACCTCATCACTATAGCTAAAGGAATGGGTAATGGTTTCCCAATAGCGGGTGTAATGATAGCCCCACATATCGAACCCAAAAAAGAAATGTTAGGAACTACTTTTGGCGGCAACTATTTAGCTTGTGCAGCTGGTTTAGCAGTTTTGGAAGTAATAGAAAACGAAAACTTGATTGAAAATGCAAAAGTGATGGGTGAGTATTTGAAAGATCAGTTAGAAGTTGTTTCTAATATCAAAGAAATTAGAGGAACAGGTTTAATGATTGCTATTGAATTAAATGGACCTTGTGCTCCGGTAAGAAAGCAATTATTAGAGGAATTCGGGATTTTTACAGGAACTGCAAGTAATAAAAATACGTTACGAATTTTACCCTCATTAGCAGTAACCGAGAAAGAAATAGACATTTTAATAAATGCTTTAAAAAATATTTTGATATAATCAATAAACCTGACAGGTCTTAAAGACCTGTCAGGTTTGGATAAACTTAGGAGATGAAAAACTTTGTATCTGTCAACGATGTAGAAGACCCCAAACAATTTGTTAAGGAAGCCATTGCATTAAAAAATGAAAAGAGAATTAGTTCTATTGGAAAAGGAAAAACACTAGGATTATTATTTTTCAATTCTAGTTTAAGGACTAGAATGAGTACACAAAAAGCTGCTCAAAATTTAGGATTAGATGTAATGATTTTAAATGTGAGTAATGATGGATGGGCACTAGAGTTTGAAGAAGGAGCAATAATGAATGGAACAACAGTTGAGCATATCAAAGATTCAGCGGCAGTTTTAGGTTTGTATTGTGACATTATAGGGGTAAGATGTTTCCCAAAGTTGACTGATAAAGAAGCTGATAGTTCAGATAAAATTGTGAATCAAATTATAAAATATTCTGGAGTACCAGTAGTAAGCTTAGAATCGGCAACACGACATCCACTACAAAGTCTGGCAGATATGATAACGATTGAAGAGCATAAAATAAAAGAAAAACCTAAAGTGGTTTTAACGTGGGCACCACATATTAAGCCTATTCCGCAAGTGGTTGCCAACTCCTTTGCAGAATGGTCTTTGGGTTGTAATTATGATGTAACCATAACACATCCAGAAGGATATGAACTTGATGAAGCATTTACAAAAGGTGCAAAAATTATAACGAATCAGGAAGAAGCGTTGAAAGATGCGGATTTTGTTTACGTAAAAAACTGGTGTTCTTTCAAGGAATATGGAAAAGTATTAGAAGTAAATGAAAATTGGATGTTAACAAATGAAAAATTAAAAAATACAAATAATGCTAAGGTTATGCATTGCTTACCAGTTCGAAGAAATATTGAACTTTCTGATGAAGTTTTAGACGGAGAAAATTCACTAGTATTAAAACAAGCAGAAAATAGAGTATATGCAGCACAAGCAGTTTTAAAGAAAATAATAGACACAAACTTTTAATAGTATGGAAGATTTGTATATCATAAAAATTGGTGGAAACATCATAGATAACAACGAAAAATTAGATCAGTTTTTGGATAAATTTTCAGAGTTAGAAGGTTTAAAACTTTTAATTCACGGGGGAGGAAAGTTAGCTACAAATCTTGCAAACCAACTTGAAATCCAACAAGAAATGATTGATGGACGTCGTGTTACGGATGCCGAAACAATTAAAATTGTAACTATGGTATATGCAGGCCTAGTTAATAAAACAATTGTGGCTAAATTGCAATCTAGAGGTTGTAATTCTATTGGTTTAAGTGGTATGGATGCTAATTGTTTACTTTCTTCAAAACGAAATCATCCTACTATTGATTTTGGATGGGTAGGAGATATTAAATCTATAAATGTTGGTTTTTTTGAGTCTTTATTTGAGCAAAATATTGTCCCCGTTGTGAGCCCTATATCTCACGATAATAAGGGTAATCTTTTAAATACTAATGCTGATACTATTGCTACGGAGTTAGCTATTGCACTCACTGAAAAATATAATGTAAAATTACGTTATTGCTTTGAAAAATTAGGAGTACTAGTAGATCCAGAAGATGATAGTTCTTGGTTAAAAAGTTTAGACAAAAGTCTTTACGAGGAATTAAAAGATAAACAAATCATATCAAAAGGCATGCTACCAAAATTAGAGAATGCTTTTAAAGCATCAAATTCAGGACTTGGCGATGTAGAAATTTGCCACGCTGATTATGCTACGGAAATCAAAAATTTTATAGGAACTAAAATCATATAACATTATGCATCAATTACAACAAGATGCTGTAAATTTATTACAACAATTAATTACTATTCAGTCGTTTAGTAAAGAAGAGGATAAAACCGCCGAAGCTATTCAGTTATTTTTTGAAAATAAAGGAATCCAAACAAATCGTTTGCTTAATAATATATGGGTCAAGAATAAAAATTTTGACCCTAATAAACCTACCATTTTACTCAATTCTCATCACGATACCGTAAAACCTAATAAGCAATATACTAGAAATCCATTCTCTCCAGATATTGAAGATGGTATTTTGTATGGTTTAGGGAGTAATGATGCAGGAGGAGCTTTAGTTTCTTTGGCAGCTTGCTTTTTATATTTTTATGAAAGAGAAGATTTAAAATTTAACTTGATATATGCTGCTACGGCAGAAGAAGAAATTTCGGGGAATGATGGTGTTGAGGTTTTATTGCCACATCTAGGAAATCTTTATTTCGGAATTGTTGGCGAACCTACAAAAATGGATATCGCTACTGCCGAAAAAGGATTGTTTGTTATTGATTGTATTGCTCACGGAAAATCAGGTCACGCTGCGAGAGAAGAGGGAGAAAACGCAATCTATAAAGCACTTAAGGATATTGAATGGTTTAGAAATTATCAATTCTCTGAAATATCAGAGGTATTAGGTAAAGTAAAAATGAGTGTGACTATTATTAATGCAGGGCAGCAACATAATGTAGTTCCAGAAAAATGTCAATTTACTGTCGATATTCGTACTACAGATAAATATAATAATGAACAAGCTTTAGCCATTATAAAAGATCACGTTAGCTGTGAAGTAATTCCAAGAACGACAAGATTGAATCCATCTTTTGTTCCTAAAGAGCATCCCTTGGTACAATGTGGTATAACATTAGGAAGACAAATTTATGCCTCACCAACAACTTCGGATCAGGCTTTAATGTCTGGTTTTTATACTTTCAAAATGGGACCAGGAGACTCAGCACGATCACATACAGCCGACGAATATATTTATGTTGATGAAATAAATAAAGGAATAGAGATTTATATCCAATTGCTTGATAAATTTAATAAAGAAGAAAATGAAATTGTGGCAAAATACAACTGAGACATTAAAAAGTTCAATTGAGGAAATGGTAGAAAAATTCACCATTGGTCAAGATGCAATTTGGGATTTATATTTAGCAGAAGCTGACATTAAAGGATCTTTAGCTCATACATCAATGTTATACACTATAGGATTGTTGACAGAAAAGGAGATGGAAGAATTGCATCAAGGATTGGAAACAATTTTAGAATCGGTTTATGACAAAACATTTAAAATTGATGAAGGTGTAGAAGATGTTCATTCACAAGTTGAATTATTACTTACTCAAATGAAAGGAGAAGTAGGAAAAAAAATTCACGCAGGACGGTCAAGAAATGATCAATCTTTATTAGATATTAAATTATTTATAAAATCAGAATTGACGCAAATCGCGAAAAAAACAGAAACCGTTTTTAATAGTTTAATTGAATTAAGCGAAAAGTATAAAAACGATTTATTGCCTGGATATACACATTTTCAGTTAGCTATGCCATCTTCTTTTGGATTGTGGTTTGGTGCCTATGCTGAAAGTTTAAGTGATGATCTTGAAATGATTATAGCAGCTTATAAAATGGCAAACAAAAACCCTTTAGGCTCTGGCGCTGGTTATGGTTCTTCTTTTCCATTAGAAAGAAAATTCACTACTAATCTTTTAGGTTTTGAAACTTTGAATTATAATGTTGTTTATGCTCAAATGACGAGAGGTAAAATGGAGAAAACTACAGCAATGGCATTATCAGGAATAGCGGCAACATTAACAAAATTCTCTATGGATGTGTGTTTATATATGAATCAAAATTTCGGATTCATTAGTTTTCCTAAGGAATTGACTACAGGAAGTAGCATTATGCCTCATAAAAAAAATCCAGATATTTTTGAACTGATAAGAGCAAAATGCAATAGAATTCAAGCATTACCTAATGAGCTGACTTTATTGACTAATAATTTGCCTTCAGGTTACCATCGTGATATGCAACTTACAAAAGAATGCTTGTTTCCTGCAATTATTACTTTAAAAGCGTGTTTGGATATGTTACAAATTATGTTGGAAAATATAATTGTAAAAAAGGATATTTTATCAGATGAAAAATATTTGAATTTATTTACAGTAGAAGCAGTTAATCAATTGGTATTAAAAGGAGTACCATTTAGGGAAGCATATAAAATGGTTTCTAAACAAGTTGAAGAAAATAATTTTATGTACGTTAACAAGAGCCTAAATCATTCTCATGAAGGTAGTATAGGCAATTTGAACAATGATAAAATCAAAATAGAGTTTTTAAAAAAATTAAAAATATTTATCTAGCTTTCAGAAAGCAAGTAAGATGTTTCATTTTTAACCATACTCATAACAATGCTACTATGGTATTGACCTATATTTGGAATATCAGCTAATTTATTGATTATAAAATCATTATATGCATCAATATCTGTAGTAGCAATTTTAATCATATAATCATAAATTCCTGAGAGACTCATTACTTCGAGTACTTCGGGCATTTCAAATATTTGCTCTTCAAATTGTTTAAGATATTCTTTAGATTGTCGTTTTAACGTAACGTTACAATAAGCAAATAGTTTAATTCCTACTTTTGAAGGTTCTAGAATTACTGCACTTTTCTTAATAATACCAGATTCGTGCAGGTGCCTGATCCTTTCATAAGTAGGAGTATAAGATAAGCCTACCATAGCAGCAACATCTTTTACAGATAATGTACAATCTTTTTGTAATATATTAAGAATCTTTGCATCTATTTTATCCATACTGTAGCTGAAAAGTTAAATACTATTTTAAGTACAAATATAGTAAACGAAATAGATTTATTATTTTAATGATTTAATTTTAATGGAATTAAGTTTCAATCTTTCGTTTTTAAAAAGAATATAGAACAATATATTTATAAAAACAAAAACAATTAATTTGATAAAAATTAAAAATGTAGATTCGTTATTTATTGTTGTAGTATTTAAAATTATACTAAACAAAATAGAATTTAATCCTATTATTTTCAAATAATTTTTACTGAAAGGTACAATCTTGTATTTTTGATATATATAATAGGTTTTAAATAAATTATATAGAACTATAGATATTGTTGAACTTATTGCTACACCTAGCAATCCTAATTGTGTATATTTTAAAAAATATACGACCATAGTAAGGTTTATTATAAAAAGAAATGTTACTATTAGTAAATTAAACTTGAAATATTTTGAATAGGCAATAATCTCACTATTAAAACCTGTTGCTACATTGCTAAAAGCGCCTATACATAGGATACTTATAATTGCATCTAATCTTGGATAATGATTTTGAGGATCTAATGTATTTTTGATAAATGGAAGTATAATCAAAATTATACCTATGAACAGTAAAGATAAAAATGAAGCTCTGTATGTAGAACTTTTATAGAGACGGCTTAATAAATTAATTTTTGTTTTTACAATGAGTTTTGAAATTGTTAAACCATAAATGATGTTTATTCCTGCAGCATGCATAAAAATTATGGATGTCAATGTTGTTAAAATGGCATATAAACCATTTTCTCTCATCGTTAAGTAGTTAGGAATAATTATACTATCAATCTTATTGATTAACAGTAAAGCAAATGAACCTAAAAAACTATAAAAGCAGTACTCAAAAAATTCTTTTACGGTTACTTTTTCAAATAAGAAATAATATTTTAAAGAAAAATTCGTACTTCTATTTTTTGTTACATAAAAATGCATTACTAAGGTTAAAACTAAATAACAAATTACATATAACAAAAAGAATTCATTATTAGGTATGACCTTAATATAATTAAGGTAAAAGAGTATTGGTAAAAATAATCTTGGAACTATTTTTTCTAGAATTATAAGAAAACTAATTCTGTTATATACAATAGAAACACTTTTGGTTAAATCTATAAGCGCTAAAACTAATCCTAAAATTAATCCATATTGATAATACACAAAATCATCAAAATGGTGAATGTTATTAAATATCCATAATCCAATAAAGAATAATGAGAATACACTTATTGATATTAATAAAGAGATTCCGTGCAATTTAGGCACATGAAACTTCTCAAAATAAGGTGTAAATTTTACAAAGCCTTGAGCTAATCCAAAAAGAAAAAAAGGAAAAACAAAATAACCAATGGTTTCTATATATTTTATTTCTCCTAAAATTGTTAGCGCTTTTGGAAATAAAAAAAATCCAGCCAATATATTAAGTAGCAAACCTAAATAATTAGCTATTGAATACCAATATAATTTAGCTTTGCTACTTTCTCTAAAATACCTTATTGATTGAAATTTCATAAATTTTGTTCTTGACTTCAAAAATAGTGAAATCTATGAACTTTAGCCTACTTTACTTACAATGTTTAAAATTTTTAAATTAAAAATTACAGATTTTAAAATGTAATAGTTTTTACTCTTAAAATCTGTAATCTAATTACTCATTTCATTATTTATTGACTAAATAAGGATTTAATGTTTATACTGTTTTTCAGTTAATTAAAACTAAATAATTTGCCTAACCAACTTCTTTTTTCAGCACTTTTTACAGAATCACGACCAGTCATAATTAAGTTTTCTACATATTCATCCATTGTTCGGTTGCGCTCTTCTAAGAAATTGTTTAAAAATAATAAACCACTATTTTCACCTTTAGTGGTTTCAATTACCTTTATCTCTTCATATAATGGAATAATAAATCTAGCTAGAATAACATTATTTACACCAGATAACTTAACCGTAAAATCTGTTATTTGACCATTAGTAATAGATGGAATAAAATCTGTTATAGCCCAAATAAATTTGCCATTGAAAGTGACAAATTTTAAAATCATTGTGGTTTTTTCTTTTACTAAATCATTTTCTAAAATGATATTTTCTATAGATTTTGGAATATCAGGATGTAGAATTGAATTTAGTTTTTTACCCATTAAATCTTTGTTTTCGAAACCAAAAACTTCTACAAATTGAGAATTTACATATTCTATTTCGTTATTGGGTAAAGTTTTAATAATTAAAACATTGCTTTTATTCCAAGGTGCAGCATCGTCTATTAATTTTACAGGTATTTCCCTTTCTATTGTATCTTGGATTCCTATATTTAATTTGTTTTCAGCTTCATTTAGTAATGTTACTATATCTTGCGAAGTATTTGATAAATCTGTGAATAATTCTTCAGCAATAGCAAGATTTCCTTTTTTATTTTCTAAGTAAATCTCCTTAGCAAGTTTATGGAGGATTATATGTTTTACATCAAATTTTTGTATTTCTTCTAGGTAGCCAAATTCATCACGCCCTTCTGCTTCAAACCATTTTCCTAAGCGACATTGTAAGTGTGATACAATTTCATTTTCTTGTAATTCAATTTTACCATCTAATAATTGTCTCATTTTATGCATCCACGCTAAATGGTCTATACGTGCTTGTTCGAAGCTAATTTTCATTCCCATATGAAATTAATTTTTTGTGTTTATTCGCAAGTAAAATTATAGCAAAAATTTTTTTTAGCCAATTAATATTTAACAAAAACATTTATTTTTGTTAAATATTTAACTTTTTTTGAATAAAATTTTCGAAAATTTATTTCTATTGAAATAAGAATTTTAAAGTGGACATAACTAAAAAAACCAAGCTTTAAAATATATTTTAAAGCTTGGTTTTATAGATAAGAAAAAAACGATAAACTATTTTTCCTCTTCTTCTTTTTTAGAATTTGAATTAGAATCTTCTCCTTTCGAAGCTTTTTTAAACTCGTTTAAACCAGTTCCTAATCCTTTCATTAACTCAGGAATTTTTTTACCCCCAAAAAGAAGTAAAACAACAACAAGTATAACTATTACTTCGGTAGCACCTAATCGTCCCATAGTAGAAAAAATTTTGCTTTCGCAATTTTTAATTAATATTTAGCAAATATACTAAAGAAAATTCAAACTTATTTTTTTTAACGATTAATTGTCTTGTTACAAAATTGCTATATTTGTGATAGAACAAATAGTATGTCAACAAAACGTTTAAGAAGGCAAGTATTACTGAGAAGATTACTAACTAAAAACCGATTAGTAATTTTAAATGAAGACACATTTGAAGAGGTTTTCTCTTTCAAATTAAGCGCAATGAATGTCTTCATATTTGGAACTTTAGGGGCCTTTTTTTTGATAGCTCTTACAACCTATATAATTGCTTTTACTCCACTAAGGGAGTATATTCCAGGATATTCTTCAACAAAGTTGAAGCAAGATGCGTTAATGCTAGGTCTAAAATCAGATTCTTTAGAGTTTCAATTAAAAAAGAATGATGCATATATCGAATCTGTAAAAAAAGTACTTACAGGCGATTTAGAATATGCAAAAGTGAATAAAGATTCTATTCTTGCTTCAGATTATGTAGATCCTTCAGAATATGATATGGAAGCTAGTCAAGAAGAACTTGAACTTAGAAAGCAAGTGCAAGAGGCGGCAAAAAAAGATAGTAAGTAAAAATTATGTTTTTAGATTATGTTTATCACTTGCCAATTATGATTGGAAATTTATATGTTATTACTTCATTAATAACAATTGTTTTTCCTCCTAAGAAAATAAATTCGTGGCACGGATATAGAACTCCTGCTTCTATGAAATCAGAAGCTAAATGGAATTTTACTCAAAAAAATTCATCATATTTGATGCTTAAAACAGGTTTTATCCTATTATTAATCAGCTCTCTTAAAACTATTTTTGGCAGTAATTTTGAAGGACTAATTAATTTTACAATCCTTTTTGTATCAGTTGTAATTATATTTTTTAAAACTGAAAAAGCCATTAAAAAAAACTTTTCTGAAAATGTCAGTTAAATCAATTGGTGCAAAAATATTTGCGAATATTATCCATCATAAAACTCAAAAATGGGCTAAAAATCCTGTTGAAACGCAACAAAAAGTTTTTCAACAGCTCATTGAACAAGCAAAACATACACAATTTGGCAAAGACCATAAATTTGATTCAATAAATACTTTTGAAGATTTTTCTAATCAAGTACCTGTTCGTGATTATGAAGCTTTACGAAATTATATTGATCGAGTAGTAGCAGGCGAAGCGGATATTTTATGGAAAGGGAAACCACTTTATTTTGCTAAAACTTCTGGAACTACTTCGGGTGCTAAATATATTCCACTTACAAAGGAGTCAATGCCTTTTCATATTGAAGCAGCTCGAAATGCAATTTTGAGTTATATACACGAAACAGGAAATGCAGATTTTGTAAACGGGAAAATGATTTTTTTGCAAGGCAGTCCAATACTCGAAGAAAAAAACGGAATAAAGTTGGGGCGACTATCTGGTATTGTGGCACATTTTGTACCTAAATATTTGCAAAAAAACCGTTTGCCAAGCTGGGAAACAAATTGTATTGAAGATTGGGAATCAAAAGTTAATGCAGTAGTAGAAGAAACCTTCAATCAAAATATGGCTATTATTTCGGGGATTCCTTCTTGGGTACAAATGTACTTTGAAAAACTGCAACAAAAAGCACAAAAACCTGTTGGTGAAATTTTTAAAAATTTCAATTTGTTTATTTATGGCGGAGTCAATTATGAACCGTATCGAGCAAAATTTGAAAATCTAATAGGTAGAAAAGTTGATTCTATCGAATTATTTCCTGCTTCAGAAGGTTTCTTTGCTTACCAAGATTCCCAAAAAGAAAAAGGAATGTTGCTTTTATTGAATTCAGGTATTTTCTATGAGTTCATAAAAGCCGATGAATTTTTTACCAAAAACCCTAAAAGATACACTATAGGAGAGGTAGAATTGGGAGTTAATTATGCTTTAATTATTTCGACAAATGCTGGATTATGGGCATATAATATAGGTGACACAGTTCAATTTACTAGTTTAAAACCATATAGGGTTATTGTTTCGGGAAGAATTAAACATTTTATATCCGCTTTTGGTGAACATGTAATAGGTAAAGAAGTGGAAAGTGCTTTGAAAGAAGCAATGGAAGGAATAAACGTTACCATAAATGAATTTACAGTTGCACCACAGATAACACCAACAGAAGGATTGCCTTATCACGAATGGTTTATTGAGTTTGAAAAGGAACCAGAAGATTTAGAAGCTTTTGCCTTAAAAATTGATCAAGCAATGCGTAAGCAAAATGTCTATTATGATGATTTAATTGTTGGTCATGTTTTACGAACTCTTATCATTACAAAAGTTTCTAAAAACGGATTCCAAGAGTATATGAAATCTATTGGAAAATTAGGCGGTCAAAATAAATTACCTCGTTTAAGTAACGATAGAAAAATAGCTGATTTTTTTAATAGAAAGTAAAAAACTAATGATGAAAGAAAATAGATTTTTAATGTTATTTCTTTTATGTGTTACTTCTATTTTTGCTCAGATAAAAGGAAAGGTAGTTGATGAAAACAATTTACCTATTCCGTATGTAAATATTGGTGTTCAAAACGAAGCTTTAGGCACCTCATCAAATGATGATGGAAGTTTTTATTTACCATTAAAAGAAACTAAAAATCTTGTTTTCTCTGCATTAGGGTATGAGAAAAAAATTATCAAATCAAACGAGGTTGAAATTGTAAAGCTTAAGTCAACAGTGTTTACTCTGGATGAGGTTATGGTCTTAGATAAAAAAGAAACAAATTCTATAGAAATAGGAACCTCAAAAGGAATTGCTCAAGCATTTGAAAATGGACCAAAAATTGATGCTCGTTTCCTTCCTTACATTGCTAGAGTCAAAAAAAATAGATATATCAAACAAGTTTCTTTGTTTACCGAAAATAATTTAGAAAATGCTACAGTTAAAGTTCATTTTTATGCTTCTGATTCTGTAGGAATGCCTGGAAAAGAATTAGTTGAAAAAGATATTTTAATTCAAGTAAAAAAAGGAAGTCGACGAACCTATTTTGATATTTCTAAGTACAATATTACTTTTCCTAAAAAAGGTCTTTTTGTTGCAGTTGAAAGATTGTTTATAGATAAAAATAAATTCACTAAAGACTTACCAACTCCAGAAGAAGGAAAAACAAAAACATATACAGTTTATTATCCGTTATTATTTTATAATTATACAGTAAAAGAATTTTACTATACTTTTTATGGTGGAGCTTGGCATAAAGAAGTCAAAAAGATAAATGATACCTCTATAGAAAATCGAGTTTTTGAACCAGCCATTACGTTAATTCTTACTAATTAAGAAAAAAACCGTACCTTTGCAGGTTAGAAAAATATAAAAAATGATCGAAATCAAAAACATTTCGCGCTCTAGGGCGCAAGAGTCGTCGGCAGCTATCGAACGACTGTACATTACAATGAGACATTTATTCAACAGAGGTTTTTATAAGCCTATGGGTGTTTCAGGAGAAACTTTAAGAGAAGCCCTATTAGAACTTCGTCCAGAAATTTATGGTTCTATTGCTGAGGAAAAAGTAGAACTAAACGGATTGCTTTATGTAATTGAGCGTCTTCCGATAGGAATTGAAGAATGTCGTTACATTAATTTGACTTCAGATGAAGGGTATTCAAATTCGCATTTTCAACCTATCGTTCCACCAAAGCGTCGTAGAAATTGTTATCGCATAGATGACGAGCAAATGAACGTGGAAATTACTCGTGGTCGTTCTGATATCTACGACATTTTAACACATTTAACTTTCATTTTTATCGAGTCACATAAAATTAAAGATAGAGTTTTAATTGATGATGATGGTAAAGTATCTAGGGACTGGGAAAAGTTAGAGCAAGCCGCACTTCAAACAAAAAAATTAACATTGATTGAAAGAGAAAAAGCAATTTCACATGCGGCAAATGTTTTAGGAAGGACTTTTGCTGAGGTGACTGCTATTTATGATGATTTTGGAAATGCTTCCCAGCCAGATAGACTTTTGCATATTGTATATTGGTTAGGAAAAATTGCTATAGAAGAAGTTGTAGAAGACAATAAAAGAACCATTACTTTTAGTCCTATTTTGAGAGAACGTTTAGGACACCATATTTATGGAGATATATGGGCAACAAATATTAAAGAAGTCTTAGCTAAGAATAATTTATTAGAAAGACCCATTCATATAATAAGTGCAAATATGCATAGTGTAATGAATTCTGTTTTTGCACCTGCTGTTTTAGCTACTAAATACAAAGGAAAAGGAGAGTATCAAATTTATGAAGATTTGTCGGCTTCAGGAAATAAAGAATTGCGTAAAAAAGTAGAAGATTTTGCGTTACAAAATGGTATGATTTCTTTACCAGACACTTCAGGAACAAACATAGATGTTCAAATTTTTGATACAGCTAAATTTGATTGGAAAAAAACAGCTTTCCCATCAGCAAAAATAAATGGTGAATCTCCTGTTTTAATTGTAATGGATTATGCCTTTGGAGAGCAAGCTTTTGAAACGATAGATGAACTTTTAAAACCATATAAGATAGATAAGAAAAAAACATTCTTGAATGTAGAATCTGTCTCTATAATGGGAAAAGCAGGAATCCTTGAAGGAGGAAAAGGTGATATTATGATTCCTAATGCACATGTAAATGAAGGAACTGCTGATAATTATCCTTTTGATAATGAATTGTCAAAAGAAATGTTTGAAGGAAATGACATTCCCGTGTATGCAGGACCTATGGTTACTGTTTTAGGAACCTCGTTACAAAATAGAGATTTATTAAAGTTTTTCCACGAATCTACATGGGCGGCAATTGGACTTGAAATGGAAGGAGCATATTATCAGAAAGCGATTCAATCTGCTTCTAAAATACGTAAAAGTATCAATCCTAATGTAAAAGTTCGTTATGCCTATTATGCATCGGATAACCCACTTGAAACAGGAAGTACATTAGCTTCGGGAGGATTAGGAACTACAGGTGTAAAGCCAACATATTTAATTACTATTAAAATTTTAGAACAAATATTCAATTGCTAATGCATTTTATAGAAACTAATTTAAAAGATTGTTTCATACTAGAACCTAAAGTTTTTGAAGACGAAAGAGGTTATTTTATGGAAAGTTTCAATCAAAAAACTTTTAATGACGGTATAGGTCATAATGTAACTTTTGTACAGGATAATCAGTCGTTTTCTACACGTGGTGTTTTAAGAGGATTACATTATCAATGCGGAGAACACGCACAAGCAAAATTAGTTAGAGTGTTAACGGGGGAAGTGTTAGATGTCGCAGTAGATATTAGGCCTAATTCAGAAACGTATGGTCAATCTTTCTCCATTTTACTTTCGGCAGAAAATAGAAAACAATTATATATTCCAAGAGGTTTTGCACACGGCTTTATAGTTTTAAGCCAGACAGCTACTTTTTTTTATAAATGTGATAATTTATACAATAAAGAAAGTGAAGGTGGAGTTATATATAATGACCCAACTTTGAATATAGATTGGGGTATGTCAGAAAAAGAATTTATTATCTCAGAAAAGGACAAGATTTTGCCTACAATTGAAAAAGCAAGAAAAGTATGGTAGTTCTAGTAACAGGTGCTTCAGGACAGTTGGGGCAGTCAATACAATTTATTGCACCTCAGTATCCTGAGATGCAATTTATTTTTGCTTCATCTTCAGATTTAGACATAACAAATCAAGAGAAAGTAAATACTTTTTTCACTCAAAACAAAGTCAATTTTTGTATAAATACAGCTGCTTATACAGCGGTTGACAAGGCAGAATCTGATATTCAAAAGGCACATTTAGTAAATGTTATAGGGTCGAAAAATTTAGCTTTAGCTTGTCAAAAATTTGATATATCCTTGATTCATATTTCAACCGATTTCGTTTTTGATGGAACTTCAAGCGAACCTTATTCTGAATCAGATAAAACAAACCCAATTGGAGTTTATGGCCAAACAAAATTAGAGGGAGAAAATGAAGTAATACAAAATTGTGATAAGCATTTTATTATACGTACTTCTTGGGTTTATTCTCAATTTGGAAATAATTTTATGAAAACAATGCTTCGTTTAGCACAAGATAAAACTGAACTAAATGTTGTTGCGGATCAAATAGGAACGCCAACAAATGCAGTCGATTTAGCTAAAGCTGTTTTGAATATCATTGAAAGAAGTTGGAAGCTGGAAGCTGGAAGCCTAGAAACTTCAAACTCCCATCTCCTACCTCCCATTTATGGAATCTA
This sequence comes from Limnohabitans sp., assembly GCA_030053945.1. GTDB lineage: Bacteria > Bacteroidota > Bacteroidia > Flavobacteriales > Flavobacteriaceae > Flavobacterium. The sequence continues at coordinate 84,406 of JASGCW010000006.1, read as the reverse complement.
TAATTTTAGTAACGAAGGAGTTTGTTCTTGGTATGATTTTGCAAAAGAAATTTTTAGAGTTAATAACGTCTCAATTGCTGTAAATCCAATACCCACAGAGGCTTACCCAACACCTGCAAAAAGACCTAAATATAGTGTGCTTGATAAATCAAAAATTAAAACTATTTTTGGAATTGAAATACAAACTTGGCAAGAGGCATTATCCCAAATCAAATAAAAATGAAAAGAATACTTATCACTGGAGCAGCAGGTTTTTTAGGTTCACATTTATGTGACCGATTTATCAAAGAAGGATATTATGTAATTGGAATGGATAATCTAATCACTGGTGATTTAAAAAATATTGAGCATTTATTCAAATTGGAAAATTTTGAATTTTATCATCATGATGTTTCAAAGTTTGTTCACGTTCCAGGAGAATTAGATTATATTTTACATTTTGCTTCACCTGCAAGTCCTATCGATTATTTAAAAATTCCTATTCAAACACTTAAAGTAGGTTCTTTAGGAACTCATAATTTATTAGGTCTTGCCAGAGCTAAAAAAGCTCGTATTTTGATTGCATCAACATCAGAAATCTATGGTGATCCTCTTGTACATCCACAAACTGAAGATTATTTTGGAAATGTGAATACAATTGGTCCACGTGGAGTTTATGATGAAGCAAAGCGTTTTCAAGAATCTATTACAATGGCATACCATCGTTTTCACGGTATAGAAACTAGAATTGTTAGAATTTTTAATACTTATGGTCCTCGTATGAGGCTAAATGACGGACGTGTAATTCCAGCATTTATTGGACAAGCTTTGCGTGGAGAAGATTTGACAATTTTTGGTGATGGAAGCCAGACACGTTCATTTTGTTATGTAGATGATCAAGTAGAAGGAATCTATAGATTATTGCTTTCAGATTATGTATATCCAGTGAATATCGGAAACCCTGATGAGATTACTATAAAAGATTTTGCGGAAGAGATTATTAAATTAACGGGGACAGACCAAAAAATAGTCTATCATCCACTTCCTGAAAACGACCCATTACAACGTCAACCAGATACAACTATTGCAAAAAAAATATTAGGATGGGAGGCTAAAGTTTCACGTAGTGAAGGAATGAAGCTAACCTATGAGTATTTCAAATCTTTGCCTAAAGAAGAACTTTTAAAAGAAGAACATAAAGATTTCAAAGATTTCATAAAATGATAAATGAGTAAGGGAAGATATTCAAAATATATACGTCCTATAAGTATAGTATTAGATTTTTTTGTACTAACTATTTTGGCGTATATATTTATGAGAGATTTTGTTCAAAGAACAACTTTTTTTATTGGATATCAACTTGTTACCTGGGGCGTAATTGCCTATTTTGTAGATTTTTATGAAGTATATCGCTTTACAAAACCAACTGAGATTTTAACCAAGCTGGTTAAACAATTTAGTATTTTTACGCTAGTTATTATTGCCTTTTTCTCTGTAATAAGAGAAATTGTGCCTAGTTTCCGAATATTATTAATGTATGTAGGATTTTGTTTTATATACGTAACATTATTTAAAGGATTACTCTTCTATTATTTAAAAAAATACCGAATAGTTTTAGGAGGAAACTATAGAAATGCTATCATTATTGGATATTCAGAAAGTGCAATAAATCTTCAGAAGCTGTTTACGACTAGACCCGATTATGGATACAGATTTAAAGGTTTTTTTTCTGATAAAGTAGAAAATGATGAAATTATAGGACAAATTTCTGAAATTGAAGGCTTTGTTTTAAAAAATAAGATTGATGACATTTATTGTGCATTGCAAGAACTCAGTGAAGAGCAAACAAAAGGTCTTGTAGAATTTGCTGATTATCACCAAAAAACTTTAAAATTTATACCCGAGTCTGATGCCCTTTATGCAAAAAATTTGATTGTTGATTATTATGAGTTTTTCCCTGTACTTTCTTTAAAGAGATCACCGCTAAATGAAATGCTCAATACAACAATCAAAAGAGTTTTTGATATTGTTTTTTCTCTATTTATTATATTTTTTGTACTTTCTTGGTTAGTGCCGTTAATTGCTATATTGATTAAATTAGAATCTAAAGGACCTATTTTTTTTAAACAAGGAAGACCTGGTGAAAATCAAAAAGAATTTTTTTGTTATAAATTTCGTTCAATGCGAATGAATAATAAATCTGAGGAAATGACTATTAAAAACGATCCAAGAATAACAAAATTGGGAGCTTTTTTACGTCGAACAAGTATTGATGAGATGCCTCAGTTTTTTAATGTTTTATTAGGAGATATGTCAATTGTAGGGCCCAGACCACATTTGTGGAGTCATAACAATGAATATCAAAAAAAGATTAAAAAATATAATGTACGATTGCATATTAAGCCAGGGATAACAGGTTTAGCACAGGTAAAAGGATATCGTGGTGAAATAGAAACCGATGAAGAAATGATAAACAGGATTAAGTATGATGTTTTTTACATCGAGAACTGGTCATTTTTTCTAGATATAAAAATTATTATATTGACAGTAATTAATATTTTTAAAGGTCAAGAAAAAGCATATTAAGTGAACGACTTAGTTTCTATCATAACACCTTCTTTTAATTCTGAAAAATATATTTCTGAAACAATACAATCTGTAATAAATCAAACCTATAAAAATTGGGAGTTACTTATCGTCGATGATTGTTCTTTTGATTCTACCTCAACTATTGTTCAGCATTTTCAGTCTACAGATGCAAGAATTCAATTTGTTACACTTGATAAAAATTCGGGTGCAGGAGTAGCAAGAGATACCGCTTTACAATTAGCTAAAGGGAGATATATTGCCTTTCTTGATTCTGACGATGTTTGGAAACCTGAAAAATTAGAAAAGCAGTTGGCCTTTATGAAACAAGAAAATCAACCATTTGCTTTCTCGTTTTATGATTGTATTGATGAAGATTCAAAACCTTTAAATAAAAGAGTAGAAGCTCCTAATCCACTTACATACAAACAATACTTTTTTTGCAATTATGTAGGCAATCTTACAGGAATTTATGATGTTGATTATTTTGGAAAAATAGCTATTTCATCTATTCGTAAAAGGCAAGATTGGATGGTATGGCTTACAATTATAAAAAAATTACAATCTGCAAAACCAGTTCCTGAGAGCTTAGCATTTTACAGAATACGAAAAGATTCTCTTTCTACTTCAAAAGTAAAATTGTTGAAACACAATTATACTGTGTACAGAAAGTTTCATAAACTAAATATTTTCATATCATTAATCTGTATGATTGGTTTTTTGTTTACGCAACTAATTATAAAACCTAGGTATATTAAAAAATTAACGTAAACTTTGAAATTGTTTTAGTTTTCCTCTTGCAGTTCTTTGTAACCTATCTTTTCTATGAAAAGTAAATTTTAGATTAGGTTCAAGATAAGTGTCAATAGCATTTTCTATTTCTTTAATTTGAGCTGAAGTTAATTCTTTTTCACTTACATAATCAATTTCAAAAGTATCCACAGTAGTTTGCTTAATGATGAATTCTTTTACATTTCCATCATCTTTTATAATACTTTTAGTAACATAGTAAAAAGTCAAACCAGGTGATTTTTTCCCACTTGGTAAAATAGCAATATCATTAGTTCTTCCTATCAGCTTTTTTAAAATAGGTTTTTGAAAGGTACTACTTTCATCTAAAATCCCAATATCACCTATATCGTATCGGATAAAAGGATGTGCTTTATTGTAAAGTGAAGTAATTACTACTCGTCCCTCTTGCCCATAAGGAACAGGTTGATTGTTTTCGTCAAGGATTTCAACAAATAAAGTTTCGGTATTTATTTGCCATTCGTCATTCAAATTTTGAAAAGCAACCAAGTCTAATTCAGAAGCACCATATTCGTTTACAATCGGAATTCCAAATTGGCTTTCCAATAATTTTTTATCATCTTCAAAAAGCATTTCCGAAGTAACCATACATACTTTTAGAGTAGGGCAAATATCTTTAAGAATGATATTTTTGGTCTTTAAAAATTCGGCAAATAAAACAATCGAACTAGTATAACCATTGATGTAATCAAAGCGTGTAGAACTAAATTTTTTTAGTACATTTTCAAGAAAAGCATCGGACAAATCAAAAATAGGAAAGCGGTACCTGTGGGTTAAAAAATCTTTAAAGCGCTCTTTATAATACCCTATTTTGTCTAAAGGTATTCCGTAAAAACGAGCTTGATAGGAGGAGTTGAAGTCAATATCATACCACCTAAAACGGTAAATATTAGATGCCCAAGTCATTGCGTGACTGTATTTGCATTTCGCAAAAATAAATGGATCACCGCTCGAACCTGATGTTTTATTGAGGTAAATTTTATTTTTTGGATATCCTGTAGAAAGGCGTTCTTCTATAGGTTTTTGAAAATCTTTTTTGGTCATAATGGGAATATCATTCCATTGATTGATGGTTTTATTCCCAATAAATTCTCTGTAATAGCTATTGTTTTTTAGATGAAAATCAAAAATTTCATTTTTTTTATTTTCTATAAATAATTGATGTTCTTCTTCAGATAATCGAACGATTTTATCTAATTCCTTTTTAGCTTCTTTGATTGGGAAACCATTGAACCATAATGTTAAATCGAAAATTTTTAGCATTAGTTTTTTTAAATTAAACTTAAAATAGCTCAAAAAAGATTGAAGCTATTGAACTTTACCAAAAATAAGAAAACAAGAGTTTTTAAAATCGTTTCAAACAAACTATTTTTGCACCACAATAATTCTGAAACAGTTTTAGTGGAATCTACAATCAAAGATTCGACGAAGCAAAACGAATTTAAATCAAACACACACAACACTATGACAATTTTACTTTTAGGTTCAGGAGGAAGAGAGCACGCATTAGCTTGGAAAATGCTTCAAAGTTCAAAATGTTCAAAACTATTTGTAGCACCAGGAAATGCAGGAACAGCACAAATTGCAACAAATGTTGCTATCAGTCCATTAGATTTTAAAGCAGTAAAAGATTTTGTAATCGAAAACAAAATCGAAATGGTTGTGGTAGGCCCCGAAGATCCATTAGTAGAAGGGATTTACGATTATTTTAAAAACGATACACAATTACAACATATTCCAGTAATAGGGCCTTCAAAAGTTGGAGCACAATTAGAAGGAAGTAAAGAATTTGCGAAACAATTTTTAGTAAAAAACAATATCCCTACAGCTCGTTACGAAAGTTTTACTAAAGATACAGTAGAACAAGGATGTCAATTCTTGACAACACTAGAGCCACCTTATGTTTTAAAGGCAGATGGTTTAGCAGCCGGAAAAGGAGTTTTAATCTTAAATGATTTAGCCGAAGCACAACAAGAATTACGTAATATGTTGGTTGATGCTAAATTTGGTGATGCGTCTTCAAAAGTAGTTATCGAAGAATTTTTAGACGGTATCGAGTTAAGTTGTTTCGTATTGACAGACGGTAAGTCATATAAGATTTTACCAACAGCAAAAGATTACAAACGTATAGGTGATGGTGATACAGGATTAAATACAGGAGGTATGGGAGCAGTTTCTCCAGTACCATTTGCAGATGCTGTATTTATGGAAAAAGTAGAAACTCGCATTGTAAAGCCAACAGTTGAAGGTTTACAAAAAGATAATATTGATTACAAAGGATTTGTATTTATAGGCCTTATCAATGTAAAAGGAGAACCGATGGTAATTGAATACAATGTGCGTATGGGGGATCCAGAAACCGAAGTAGTAATGCTTCGTATAAAATCTGATTTGGTAGCATTATTTGAAGCAGTAGGGAAGCAAGAATTAGCTGCTGCTACTTTAGAAATCGAGGAAAGAGCTGCTACTACTATAATTGTTGCCTCGGGAGGTTATCCTGAAGATTATGAAAAAGGGAAAGTTATTACTGGTTTAGACACAGTGACAGATTCTATAGTTTTTCATGCAGGAACTAAAAATGATAATGATACAATTGTTACTAATGGCGGACGTGTATTAGCAGTTTCTTCTTATGGAGAAACTTTTCCAGAAGCATTAGAAAAATCGTATGCTAGTATTGCTAAAATCCAATTTGAAAAAATGTATTTTAGAAAAGATATAGGTAAGGATTTACAGTAAAATTAAAAAGCAGAAACTAATAATCTAGTTTCTGCTTTTTGTTTTGTTAGATTCGAAACGTAATAACTAATTTTTACGTTGTTTATAAATAGATTCTAATTCATAGATTTTTCCTTCCAGTTCATGTATTTTTTCATAAATATTTATAGGATCTGGCATTTGTTTAGAAGCGTACATTTTAGCATACCACACTTCTAGAATATCTTCAAGATTTATAGAATAAATAGGATAATTACCGTCTCTATTATCCGATTTTAAAATTAATTTACCACTTTCCTTTATTCTATTAAGAACTCTTTTTACGACCACGCCATCATCTTTACTCACAATTACATAAATTCTTCCATCAATTATATCATCAAAATCTTCTACATATTTTCCAAATATATAATCCCCATCATGAATGGTGGTACTCATTGAATTTCCTTTTACTTCAAAACACCTGTAAGTACCTTCATTAAGCATAGGCATACTAAAAGCAGGCAAGTGTTCTATATATTCTGGATCTGCATAACCACTCAAATATCCTGCTCGAGCCTGAACACCTATAAAGTTAATGTTCTCTCTACCTTCTTCATTTACTGTAATTACTTTAGGTAAGTTATAATTAGTTAAGCTCTTCTGCACATTGTTAAAAACCTCATCGCTATTTCCAAATAAATATTCAGGGTTTATATTACAATGGTGAATAATACTATTAATTAAATCAAAGCCAGGTTTAGTTCGTTTACGCTCACCATTTTCTTGTAAACGACCATTAGTTATACTATCTATGGTAGTTGAAGTGACCCCTATAAGTTTAGCAAAAGAATTATTATTAAGATTTAAAACATCGATGATGTTTTTTATTTTCTCATGAATCTCCATTTGTAATATGTTTTAATATTTATGGTTGTGTTTATAAATATGTTGCAAAAGTAACATAAAAAAAGTAATAACAAAAAGAAAAACTTTAAGAACCATACCCTAAATCATTGTTTTGTAGTTTTTTAAATAAAACATAATACTCATTTTTAAATTAATATTCAAACATATTACTGAAACTACTGCTTAAAACAACGTTAAAAACTTGCATAATTAAAACATATGTTGGATATTTGCATCATATAATTACAACATATGATTTTAAAAAACTTTTATACAGAGAAAAAAGCAGCAATTATAGATAATCTAACAAATGTTGCAAATCCCGTGCCAAGAGTGCACTTATATAGTGATTCTGTTTTTAACGAAACCATCACTACTACAATAGTAATGTTCAAATATGATGCTATAGATTGGCAATCCTCATCCGAGAAAACCTATAAGGCTGATGTTAATTTTAGCATTTATGTGGTGTTGCCAAAAGCAGATACAAATTGGAACAACTACGAAGAGGCATTCGAAATAGCTGCAAAAATTGATAAAGCCATTTTGTCATTACCCACAACAGTACCTGCCACATCTACTCACAGTAGCCATTCAACATTTAAGGTGCATGAAAAACAAGTGCTAAATTCAAATGCTAACTATTGGAACAAGAGCGATTATTTTATCTGGGAAATATCCTATAAAACAACGCTGGTTGAAAACGTATTGAAGAAAAAATATACACTAATTACTAATGGGGTAACTCCAGCTGCCATAGAAGATTTAGGATATACTGCAAACGATTTATTAGGAACAGAAAATCAAAATGTCATTGTCAATTTAAAAAAAGAAGACTTTTTATAAATAACAATTAGAAGTAAAAAAAACAATCAATTAAAAAATTAAAAATCACAAAATGAGAAGAAGTAAAACACTATTAGAAAAACGCAAAGATTACGTTTTAGATTATTTGAACAAAAATCAGGCGAAACAAATGAAAGTAGTAGTAGCAGAATTATCAGAAGCATTGTTTTTGACCGAAAGAACAATCTATTCAATTATTAGTCAAGGGCTTGAAGCTGCATAAACATAACCTACTGAAACAATTGAATTTACGAGGTAAATTAATAAAAAATTAAAAGTATATATTTTAAATTTGTTCCAGCTTGCAAGCAATAAAAATAAAATATACAAACACGTAAAAGGAGAAACTTAAAACTTTTACACTCTTTTTTAAGAGAAAAACAATCAAAAAAATTAGGTAAAATATTGATGATAACAAGTGTGTTAAAAACCTGTTACAGCCATACGTATGCCTTTTTTAAAATGAATTTTTAACAATTTAAATAATTATTTTATGAGTACATTAAATGATGTCGTTATTAACAAATTATCTGGTGGTTTAGGTCGTAGAATGCCTGAACAAGATATGGTATCGGGTTTGCTTTTTGATGCAGCAGCAACACCAAAATTAGTATTAGATACTGTTTACAGACTAGCTTCTCTAGAAGATGCAGCAGCTTACGGTATTAATCAAGATTTTGACAAAACCGGACAATCAGCTTATTATCAAATCGAGCAGTATTTCCGTATGAATCCTTCTGGTGATTTGTTTATTATGGCTACAACAGCAACTTCGTATAAAGAAGTTGTAGCAAAAGCTAAAGTAATGCAAGAAAAAGCAAACGGTGCTATCCGTCAAATGGCTATTATCTTCTCTGGAGCTACAGATTTTGCAGAAACTATTAAAGCTGTAGAAGAAGCAAAATCTCAAACAGAGCAAGCTTACAGTTTGTATATGCCTTTTGAAATCTTTTTAGAAGGAAAAGGCTTTGATGTAAATGCTGCTAATCCGCTTAATTTAGAAGAGAAAAATGCAGAAAGTGTTTCTGTGGTAGTAGCGATGGATGTTGAAAAAGGAGCTATTGAAAATTACAAAAACACTGCCGCAGTGGGTGTATTCTTAGGAGCAGTATCAAAAGCTAAAGTATCTGAAAATGTAGGTTGGATTGAAAAATTCAATTTAACAGGAAAAGGTTTTGCGAAAGCAGGTTTTGTAGGCGGTAAAGTTGCAACTTCACAAGGAACGTTAAGTACATTAAATGATAGCCGTTACGTTTTTGCTAAAACACACACAGGTATTGCTGGAATCTATTTTAATGATAGCCACACATGTTCATTAGTAACTTCAGACTATGCTTATGTAGAAAACAACCGTGCTATCAACAAAGCAACTCGTTTATTACGTACAGCTTTACTACCTAAATTGTCTTCACCTGTATTAGTGGATATTGATGGTACATTACCACAATCTGTATCAAAATCATTTGAAGGTTTATGTAGAGCAGCCTTAGAAGGAATGGTAGCTAATCAAGAAATCTCTTCGTTTGATGTTTATGTAAATCCTAAACAAAACATTTTAGCAAGTTCTGAATTAAAAATTGAAGCTGATATTATTCCTGTAGGAACTGCTAGAAAAATTAGAGTTGACTTAGGATTTAAAAACCCTTTCGGAATCGACAAAAAATAATCACCAACATTTAAAAAATTGAAAAATGAATAAATTACCATTAATTAACGGACAACAACACAGTTGGTCATCTATCGAAGTAAACATTGCTGGAAACATCATCACTGGAATTACTTCAATCAATTATAGCGATTCAGTTGCTAAAGAAAATCATTATGGTGCTGGAGATATGCCTGTACACCGTGGTAGAGGTAAATATGAAGCAAAAGCATCTATCACCTTATACAACTATGAAGTAGAAGCTATTTTAGCCGCTTTGCCTAAAGGAAAACGTATGCAAGATGTGGCGCCATTTAGCGTGATCGTGAGTTATTTAGATGATAGCGAGCAAATCATCACCCATACTATTAGAAACTGTGAGTTTAATTCAAACTCAAGAGCAGTAAGCCAAGGAGATACAAAAATTGCTGTTTCTTTCGACTTAATTTGCTCTCACATTGAGTGGAATTAATAAATTTCTAAAAACCTAACCTACATATGCGCTATTTCTTTCCAGTTTGAAAGAGAAAAACAAATTTACGGATGCTTTAGCTTTAAAAAAGCACTAACTACCTAAGCATATTTTTCACTTATTGCTCTTGATATAAATTCGAAGAGGTAGCGTTCTTTGAACAGAGGCTGTTTTGCTCAATCAAAAACAGCCTCTTGTTTTAAAATGAGTTTTTAACGGTTGGCAAAAATCATTTCAATAATAAAACCAACCTATTTTTTTCAATTTAAAAACATTCCTAATGACAGATAAAACCCAAAATAGCCAAGAAGTATTAGATGGTTCTATTACCCAGGCACAACTAAACCAATGGAAATACAAACACGGCAAAGTAATAAAACTAAGTATTCAAGACGATGATGGCACTATGTTGTATGCCTATTTCTGCAAACCTACCATAGCCACAAGAGCGGCAGTCCTACAAGCTTCAGAAATGGACAGCTTCAAAGCCCTACAAGTATTGTTCAAGAACTGCTATTTAGGCGGTGATGCCACGATTGAACAAGACGACGATTTACGATTGAACATCACAACCTCATTTTCAGATCACATCAAGCCAAAACCAGTACAAGTAACAGTGCTGTAACTTTTTCAAAAACTAGAACATATGAGAAATTTTAGTTTAGAACTCAAAGACACCAGCGAGGCAGAAATGCAAAAATTTGACCGATTTATGCTGCAAGTGCTTACTCAAGTTTCTGAAGAGAAAAAAGCAGCAAGAGAGTTTGATAAATTAGCAAGTAAAATCTATGGAAATGAAACACTTATTGTACCTGTTGCAGTTATTCTTAGAGTATTAAAAGGATTAGAAAAAAAGAGATATGAAGATCTAAATTTGTCAAAACTAATTAATTGGAATGGTTATCGCTCAATAGAATCTAAAGGAGTATTTAAGTATTTAAACAACCAAGGCACAGAAAAAAATGGTGTTATTGAATTATGGTATGACAATAATTTCATAGGGCTTAACCTTGATACCAGTGCAATAAAAGCAGATGTAGAATTTGAAAAAAATCATAACCAATTTTACTTGGCAATTTATGATACCTATGTTGTTAAACCTCAAATGGTTTTTAAGTTTACAGTTGACAACTTTGATTTATTCAAATTTTTATTGAAGGAGTTAGGCTTAAATTATACAGAATCTTACGTTAAGGATATAAAAGCCAAATACAAGTTACATTTTAAAGAAGCAAATTTAGACCCTGACAAATTAGATACTTTATACGAATCCTTACCACAAATAGTATGGGATGATTTAACAGACAAACAGTTGTATATTCATTTAGATTTAATACTAGACAGTTTAAATTTTAAATCAAAATATCCATCTTTAGAAAAAGCTTTCTACAATATCCATTCTTATTTGTTTGGAGGTATGGGTAATACAAGAGAAGAAAAAGCGATTTTGAATATTTTATATGCCATCAAAAATAGAGATGAACTTTATAAAAAATTCAATGACACAGATATAGGTTTACTCCTAAGAATTTATGATAAATTAAATGTGGATGATTGCGATGATTTGATGAGGTTTTTATATAAACTAGTGAAGGAATTCGATTCTAGCAAACCAACAGATACTGTTTATTTTGACAATACCTACTATCTTTTTAGGGACACGCATCTTAAAACAGAACTAAAGGGTAATTATATCGTTTTAAATAATTATAAAGATAATTATGTAACAACCTATAGCCATGATTTGAGACCTACTTATCAACAATTAAAAAATGAAACGTTTGATTTTTCCAAAACAAGATATAGTCCTATAAATTACATCTCGAACAAACCATTTAAACCATTAGCTAAGTTAAACTTTGGAACAAAATTAGCAGATGATGAATTGTTAGGAGATGAATACACTTTTGCACTTGCCATCAAGTTACACAATAAAGTATTCAGACAAAGTAACTGGGATTATTTTGACATTGCTACCGATTTATTGAGTTTATTATCTGCAGCAGGAATGGTACGCATAATTGCTGCAAGAGGAGTAGCATTAACCACCAAAGTAGTTGCGGGAGGAGTATTAGCAAAAGACGCTATTCATTATGCAATGCTGAGCCAAAACACACTCCAAAAATGGCATGCTAACGGTTATGGATGGCTCGCAAATATATGGTTAGGAATAAGTATAGGTACCGATTTGCTTTCGTTTAGTTTACCTGATTTAAGAAGAATTGCCAGAGAAGGAAAAGCCGCTGCAGATTTAGCTGATACAGCAGAAGAAGCATCTAGTATTCGAAAAACTATTGAAAGTGTAAAAGCAGCTCTTAAGGAAAAGTATAGTGAATTTTTAGAAATAAAGTTTCAAATTAATAAAAAGGGACAAAAAATATTAGAGGATTTAAAAATCACTATCAATGAAAAAATAGATAAAATTAATAACGCAATAGATACTTTATTTCTACCTCCCAATTATTCCCCCAGATTAGTTACGGTTGGAGGTGATTTTGAAGTGCTAGAGGAAGGTAAATCTGTATTTGAAGGGACTCTTGAAGCTGTAAAGAAATATATAGATAAGTTTGCCAAGAGAAAAGGAGTAAAAGGCTTCTTTAAAAACAATGAAAGAAGATTCTTTGAAGAAGATGAGATAGTAATAATAAGGAAGGATGTCATTGATAGAAGAACTCGTCAAATATTAGGTAATCACTATCAATTAATTTATTATAACAAAGATAAGGGAAAAGATTTCTTTATTCATTTAGTTGGTGGTGAGGGAGAAATTGTAAGTATTGGAAGAGGAGAGAATAAAATTAATTTATTTGACATACCAGTTGCAGATAGGAAAATTATACCAATTAAAGGAAAACTAAAAAATGCTTTTGATGATTTTACAAATTTTGTCGATAAGGAATATACTGGAGGAACTTATGATTGTTTTAAATTGTTGGAATCTGCTATTAAAAAAATAGACCAAACAATAACTTTTAAACCAGTTAATGATCCTAAGAAATTTAGTGCTGTTAATTTAGAAAATTTTAACAACCTCCCTACTAGAAAATAATATAAAAGTTTAACTATAATATTCCGTATTTTTGAACTAAGTTAAAAAACTAATTTTAATTTTTAAAACATATACAAATAATGAACGCATATATAGACTATTTAGGTAAAGAATTGAATATCGAAATTAAGGAGTACCTTGAAACTATAGATCTTCCATACACTTATATTGTTGATAATCTAGGAAATGTTATAGAGCTATTTTTACAAGCTCCTATATTTGAGTATTTTATTATGAAAGATTTTGATATTTTGTTACCATTGGCAGAACATCTAAAAAAATTGACTATTATAAATGGTGATATTTCTAATATAAATTCCATAGGAAAATTTAAAAAATTAGAGTATTTAGATTTAGCTGGAAATCCCATTTCAGATTTTGATGCAATTAGTGAATTAACTAATCTTACTTATTTACGATTATATAGAACAGATATAAGTTCAAACTCACAATTTGAGTTTTTACAGCCTTTACAACAGTTAGAAGAATTAGATTTAAGTTCGACAAATATTACCTCTATAAAAGGATTGGAAAAATTAAAAAGTTTGAAAAAACTTAATATTGGGGATACATGTATTGTACATTTTGAAGATATTGAGATAATGCCCAATCTTAGGGTTTTAGATATGCCTACATCTGTTCTGTTTGATCCAGACAAGCTAACTTCTTTAAACAAATTTGAAAATTTAGAAGTTTTGAACTTAAATAACACAATTTTAGATAGTATTGAAGCCTTAGGAAATTTAACTAATTTAAAAACTCTTTCACTTGATGAGACATATCTAGATCAAATTTCAGGATTAGATACACTAAAAAAGTTAGAGATTTTAAGTCTATTAGAGAATGATCTTCCTGAAATAGAAGGATTAGAGGGCTTAACTAATCTTAGATTTTTAAATTTATCCAAAAATCCCATATCTAAAATTGAAGGTCTAGAGGGTTTAAAAAATATCGAAATTATTCATCTAGGATATACAGAGATAACTACTGTCGAAAAAGAACATTTTAAAGGGATAACAAAAGATTGTATTGTAAATTTTGGTGTTGGAGATGCTTTTAAATCTATAGACAAAGAGCTTCCATCCAATATTACTATAGCTTATGAATATCGTGAATATGGTAATTATTCTTGTGTCACTGAAGATGTAGATAAATTTATGGATGCTGCTAAAGCAAGATTAATTGAGGACATAAAAAAACAAGAAATGAGTTCTCAGCAGTAAATTTATTACTTTATAATACTTGGTTTGATTTTTGTTTACTATAAAAAACAAAGCGAAATAATTCGTTTTTAATTTTTGTGCTCAACACCCAGTTATTAGTTTCTAATACTGGGTGTTTTTTTATGCAAAATTTTATGGTCAACAAGAAAATCAAATCTGTGTAAATCTGTGTAATCCGTGGCGATTTTTTTAAATGAGAATAACTGTGTAAATTCTGTAAATTCTCTTATAATTTTTCATTTATTAACAGATGTAAGCCTTTATAAAACCTACTGAAATGACTGTATTTCAGAGGTTTATTTTTATTTTTTTCGACTTCTCGATTGTATTTTTGTATCAAATTCTATTCCATTTTAGGCGCCAAAAATGGATTTTCACTTCAATTTATTGATAATAAATAATTAAAAAACTATGGATACAATCACACAAAAAAGGATTGAACAATTGCACCCTATGGTTAGGGAAGAAATGAAGAAAATTATAACAGAATGCAATACTGTTTTAACCGGAAAAGCAAAAGTAAGAATTACACAAGGATTAAGAACTTTTGAAGAACAAAATGCGCTATATGCTAAAGGAAGAACCTCCCCAGGAGCAAAAGTAACCAATGCAAAAGGTGGACAATCTGTGCATAATTATGGCTTTGCGGTGGACATTTGTTTGTTCATAGAGAACAAAGAGGTTTCCTGGGATATTGCAAAAGATTGGGACAACGATAAAATAGCCGATTGGTTAGAATGTGTAGCCATTTTTAATAAGTACGGTTGGGACTGGGGTGGTAATTGGAAAAAGTTTAAAGACTATCCTCATTTTGAAAAAAGAGGCTTTAACGATTGGAGGAAACTTTCAAAGCTAAAGCAAGTCAATGGATATATTGTAACTAAATAAAAAAATAAGATGAAAAAACTTTTAAAAATTATAAGCCTAATATTTCTATTTATCCTTTGTACAGGGTGCTCAGCCTTAAAAACACCTTCTTTTGACAATTATTCGTTTACAAAAACTTTAGAGCTAAAAAATCAAGTTTCAATTTTAATTGATTTATCAACAGATTCATATGAAACGCAAGAACCAAAAGTCAAAGTGTTTTTAGAAGAAATAAATAAACTAGTTGAGTATGAGAAAAACCGAAAGCATAATGAAATAACAGTTGCTATGTGGGAATTACTCACACAAAAAGATAAACAATCAATAACAAGATATTTTATTTTTTGGGAAAAGCATAAAACAGTTTCGCCACATTTTGCCAAAATATCCAAACAGCAAATAGAAATTATGTTCGATCTTTTGTTAGAATACGAATTAAAAAAAAGTAATGGGTCTGGAACTAAAAAGTTACAGCTGACACAAAAATAAAAAGCTATAAAAAAAGAATCCTAACAAGTCCAAAGCTTGTTAGGATTACTAATTTAAATGTTGAACTTATAAAAACAAACAATATGAACACAGATGATATAATACTTGAATTAAAAAAGGAAATTAATCAATTACTCGAGACAAAATATTTTGAATTAAAAGAAGAAGCAGAAGAAATTGTAAAAGTGACTTTAGAATCTATCAAGATAAAACTTGAAAATTGGACAGCTTTATTGAGTACAGGAGAACTTACCCCAGAAGAATTTGAATATCTATTAAAAACAGAAGAGCAACTCCTTATTTTAAAAGCTTTACAAGCTAAAGGAATTGCTAGGTTAGAATTAAAAAATTTTATGCAAGATTTGATTGGGACAATAATTCAAATTGTGCTGAAGTTTATTTGAATTATATAAAAATAAAGGGTGTTTACGAGTTAAACATCCTTTTTTTATGAGGCAAAACCTAAATTGTTACTAATCATTAAGAGGCAGAATTTTTATGAAAAAATAGTAAACCGTTTCTAGAGAAATCGGTTTCTATAAAAAGACTATTCTCCTGGTCAAATTGCATTGAAAAATCATTTTCGTGTGAAATGATTTCAATCAATGATCCATCACCGCAAACTTCAATCCCGAGTTGCGTTTTTAAATTTTCAATATCTTCTTCCTCAATCAATTCGTCATAGGATACAAATAAACTATATTTTTTATTAGGAAATTTTAAACACGTAAAGCAAATTTTATAAATCTCAGATGAGAGTGGATAACTTGCTAACATATTATTTTCTACTATACAAGAATCACTTAAATCGATAGTGTTGTTGTTTTTTTTTATGTTAAATAATCGTTTCAAAGTTTTGTTTTGTTTTTTGGATTAAATTTCGTTCTAAATTTTTTTCACTTGTGTTTACATTTTGATAAAATCGAGTTAAAAAATCCCCAATTATTAGTCTAAACCAATAATTTTTAACAGTCAACTTTATTAATTATTACAATAAACTTTTATATTCATTTTTATTAATACACATAAGGCTTAAAAATTTCACCTCAAGTTATTTTAATTAACTCTGGATACATTACCAATTCAAAAGATATAAACTAGTTTATGGGTTATATTTTTGAATTGGCATATCCTTTTTTATAAGTTATTTTTATAGTCTAGAAGCTATTACAGCATCTAATCATAAAAAACAGCATAGTATAAAAATTAATCAATCTCATTTGCTGTTAATTGATTTTAATAAATTATTAAAAAAATTAATTAGCATATTTCTTGATGATTTTAATACTATGGTAAGAGCGTCAAAATTTTCAACTTCATTTTTAGTTTTTATTGCAATGACATTGCTAAAAATTGAAATTCCGTCACTAACAATCAATAAGTCTATTATAACTGTAACAAACCATTTAAAGTCATAATTAAGGCCTTTACTCATTAGAGCTAATGCGACTGGAATCAATAAAATAGCAAGTTTTGAAACAAAACCTAAGACAAGCAACTTAAAGCTGAAAGTATTTGTGAGCACAATCGCTTTAATTATTCCTAAAAAAGTATCCAATAGCATCAAAAAAAATAGTACTTTAACTATTTCGATGTCTAAGTCTAAGTACAAGAATACTCCGTAAAGTAGTAGCTTGAACTCATTGATGTAATCTTCAAACTTAAGAATCATAAGCAAGTTTATTTAATGTTAAACACACTTCCTTATTATCTCGTTTTAGAAATATTGCTAACTCGTGTAGTTTTATAAATTCATATAAAGAGATATTAATTTTTTTAAAGAAATTGTAAAATAGGGTAACACAAATTTTATAATATACTTTTTTTGCGAAAAAAGCCACAAAAACAATGCCACTGCTTCTTTTTTTTAAATTTTTAATCATTTTTATATCATTCCTTAAAACAATACATCTTTTGTACGAAAAGTTTTTAAAAAAGTTACAGAATTTGTTCCATATTTTTTTGATATGACTTTGTGTTACTTCTTTATTTATGGTATAAGTTGTTAAATATAAGTTGCTTATATGTGTAATGAACTTAACAATAAAAGTTTTGAAATATATGCTCATATGTAATGTTTTTAAATTAGTATTTGTTTAATCTTAGTTACTACTATAAAGTTTTATAAAGAAAACTTCGAAGAGTAATAACTAGTTGGCTTACTTTAATTTCAAAGAATAGTTTGATAATGAAGAAATCTACATTTTATATTAAAAGACAAATGCAAAATGTTTTTAGATATATAGAGTATAAAAAATCACAAAAGGTTGCGAGAAAAAAAAATATTTTTCGAGTTTATCTTTATTAATTTTTGAATAAAATTGTATTGCTCTGCTTTATAGTTATTTATAAAATGTTTTTGGTTTTGTTATCCTATTATTTTTTTAACACTAGATATTCAATCCTTTAAATATTTTGTCAAACTAAAACAAGTATTGAAAGCTACCCGATAATAGCTATCGGATAGCTTTCATATTCTTTGAAAAGAAAAATTGATTAATTTTTTTGATCTATAGGAATGTTATGAGCTACAATTCCTGAAACTATATAGTCATCAATTTCTTCAACATCTAACAATGCAACTTCTAAAGTTTCATTTTTTAGAGTGATACTAGTAATAGCTTTAGGAGTTCCATTTTTATCAATCAATTTCATAACTTGGTTGATATTTCTAACTTTTACCCACGAAACGTTTTCATCATCTTGGGTAACCAATAATGGATGAGCTTCTGTAACTTTAATAACACTATTATCAGCCAATACTATCTCATAATACTCATTTACTGTATGAGTTGTTTTTCCTACTACGGTTACTTCAGCTTTAGATGCTTCAGTAAGTTTACCTTTCCAATCTAAATAATTGCTTTGTGATTCATCTATTAGATTAGGGAAATTCAATGCTGCCAATTTATCACCTGCTACCACATTTTTCAATTTTTTAGATTGTCCAGACGCCATTGTAATTAACGATTCTGTATCAAAACATGAACCTCCACCTGTATAAATGTATACATATTCAGTATGCATATAAACAGCTTGACCAGAGCTTTCAATTTCTAATTGACCATTCAAACTTAAGTATATATCTTCTGTTATATTTGAAGCAATTAAAGCTTCAGAAACTGACATACTTGTATAGATATCTGTAACTCCTGATTGACCTATAGTTATATTGAAATTATGAACAAAACTAGAGAAATCAGTAGTTTGATTTGAAAGAGAAAAAGTTTTAACTAAATCACCATTAAAACTATTTAATTTGACTATCATATCGCCAGTTGTATATCCACCAACACCTGCTAAATTAGTAAAATCTGAAATACTAGCTTTTATACTAACTATTTCGCCTGGTGTTCCAGTTACTCTAGTTACATAATTTCTACTAGAGCTGTTAATGCCCTCGGCTGGTACAACAGAATAGTTTGTAATTCCTGCTTGACGAGTTACATTTATAGTAACAATCTGCTCAGTTTTTGCTCCAAAATTATCAGTAACCGTAAATTTGAATTTGTATGGATTAACTGCAGTTGTGGCTGACATTCCTATAATAGATAGCGGAATACTAACACTATTGTCTGCGTTAGTTTGTATTGCACCTCCTAACCAATCTCCAGGCACAGCAGGTCCACTAATAAATTCCCAATTAAATACTAACGAACTATTAAAGCCTTCGGGGTCATTAACAGTGGCTATAAAATTCAAATTAGCTGAGGTACCTGTAAAATTCAGATTTATAGGAGTAGTTGTTACAACTGCATTTGTATCTGTTCTTTTGATGTTATTTATCGTAGGTGCTGCATTATTTGATGTATCACCAACAAATTGAATGAATTGTACAACACGGTAAGGATTTAATAAGCTAAATGGTTTTCCATTTCCTGATGATTCTGTAGTTCTTCTAAATTGATATCCTGAGTTATCACCATCTGAATCTCCAGAACCCAAATTACCTGGTACACCAATATGTCCACCTACTTCTGAAAAATAAATATCATAATAGTCATGTGTATGTTGCCCATTTTCTTGTGCATTTAATGACTTAGTTTTAGCTCCACCTGAACTTCTCCAAATTTTAAAATCTATATCTGATGGATCCAAACCAATAGGCATTCTTCCTCTCAAATCTACATATTCTACCCAACCTGAAGGAATTTCGTTTGCTGGTTTTCCCCAGATAGCTACCATCCCAACCGGGATATTTCCTAATGGTCTTGCTTCTAATAATACAATTCGGTCGATTAAGGATTGTATTTGATTAGAAAAAATATCTTTCGTTTTAGTGACATATCCATTATTGTCAATTACTAATGATTGTTTTGTAGCATCAAAAGTGGTTTCAACAACTTGAGCAAGTTTTACATTTCCACCTATTTCGGTAGTATTCCACTCTGCATTTGGATTTAATGTTAATGACGTTTGACCAGATGCGCTAGAATCTTCAAGTGCAGTAGCTAAATAATTGGCGCCGGTAATTAACCCTCTTCTATCAGGATGCCCTAATTTTAATTTTTGGGATCTTACACTAGCCTCAACTTCTGGCATCGTATCTAATTTAGATAACATATATTCTCCTAAATTCAAATTACCTTGCATAGGAACAAAACCAGCTAATGGCAAAAATTTACTAGCTAATTCAGGTATAGTTGATAATTGTATAAAAGTAGAAATATCATATACTGAAGTTGTAATAATTGTACCGTTTACTTCAACTGTTTTTGGTAAATTACCAAATGAATTAAAATCAACTTGAGTGATGTATTCTGCTTTGTAATCTACATAAACCTCTTTCGGTTTGCCATCGCCAAAAACTAATTTAGAAACTGTTCGTGTAGTTTTGATATAGGATGTGGGTGTTGGACTGTATAAAAAAGGATATAAAATACCTTCTATTTTATTTGGATAAACTCCAGTAATTGGATCTGGAACACCTTCAAAATCTGCAACGAATTGATGCATAATGAGCCAACCTAACTTTCCAACATTTTCAGGTTTAGCAATGATATAATTTTCTAGCGTTGAAATTCCTAAAAGACTTTTAAAAGCCTCATATAATTCTTCTCTGAAAGCAATTTGTATTCTTTCTAAGGTTTCTTGTTCAAGAGGAAATCCTCCTGGATTATTAAAATTTATTTGTTTCATTTTATTCTAATATTATTTGTTTTACTTCTGATATATTTTGAGCACTTTTTGAAAACTCTATAGGTGTTGGTGTCGGTCTTTTGAATAAATTAGCATTTGCTATGTTTGTAGGGTATTCATAATCTATAAGCTCATAGGTTTTTCCTGCTAGCTTGTAAAAATCGACTATGTCATAAAATTTTGATTTTATGTAGTGAATACTTTTAGGAATAAAAACTCTAAAATCAGCATATTTAATTTTGTGATCATTCTGATGAATTAAATACAATGGTTTAAAATCTTCACTAGATTGTATTTCATTATTAAGAAACACTTTAGGAGCTATTTTACCATCTTCCTCATATTCTCTGTGCAGATAAATATGTTGTGCGGTAGGTTTAATAGTTTCTCCTATGTAAATCAATAGATTTTGCTTTTTTTCTCTAGTAGAATAATTAGGATTATAGGATCTACTTTGATTAAACGTTTCATTTAAAACTTTTTCAAGATAGATTACTTGTCCAGTATGCTGCATTTTATATAGCGTCTCTTTATAAATTCTTTTTAGAGGGCTTAACAAAGTGTGCAGCCAGTCATAATGTACTTTTTTTCTAAGCAAAGGGGGAATAAGCCATACTAATGATTTTTCCCATTCTATAGTGGTGTACTTTCTCATATGTAAAAAAGGTTTTGATAAATATTAATATTCTCTGTAGAAAGTATATGAAACATATTCTATTTCGAGTTTTAATTTTTCTGAATCTAAATCGAAATACCCTGCTTTTGGGATAGAATATTCTTCAGTTATAAATTTACCTTCAGCTTCTAAACTTGGTTTTGTAAAAGCTTTTTCTAAAATTGGTATTTTCACTCCTACAGCTTTTTGGATTGCATCCACCAAAAAAGTTTTAACAAAGGCTCCGTTGAATTCTAAATTTTTCAAATAATCTTTGATAGCTTCTTCAACAGGTTTAATTTCAGTTCCTATTAATTTCCCCTTTTCATTGACATTTTCAATATCAATTAATAATGGATCTACATATACTTTGAGTGTAAGTTGTAATTCATCACCAGGAAGCGAATCCACTATCACTTGATTTCCAGCATCTTTAATTCGGGCAATATATTCTCTAAAATTATTTAATTCATCTGTTGAAATAGGCTTTATGTTTTCTCCTGTATCATTAGCTACTTTCATATGAACAACACCTAAATTGTTGTACAAGTAGCTACTGTTTCCTAATATTTCAGAACTTCTATTTCCAAGTAGTGTTCCTAAATCGACTTCGCTAACTGCACAGTGTTTGATAATTTTTGCACTTTCTATATCACTTTCGGTAGCATCTGTTGGAATGTCAAATTGATAGGATCCGTCTTTCCAAGTTAATGTTTTACCGTGTATGTATTTTAATGCCTGTTCTTGATACCAGTTGAGTGTATGCGGACGTGATATTAATGCATTTCGTTCTACAATTTTTTCGTGTATCCAAATAGCAGTAGCGACAATATGTGTCCATAGCTTCCAAATACTTGTTTTTGATGTATTGTCATTTGTAGTAGTAAGTCCATTTAAGGAACTTACTCTATTTTTTTCATCCAAGATTTCGTCTTGGATTTCAGCAATTGTTCGTGCCATATAGTAAAATTTATTTAAAAGTTATCCTGCAAACAACTATTAAGTTGCTTGTAATTAATGTTTTATGTTTTTTTTTGAAAATTGATTAGAGATTTCTAATCAAGAAGTCTTGAAAAGATAATTAATAAACTATGAAATCATCTTCGATTCCCATAATTTCGATACCAGAATAGTCAATCATTAATAGCTCGTCTTCTTCCGAAGAACCCGTTGCAGGTTTTATATTTCTTGATTTGAAGTATTCTACAATATCTTTTTTAAAGGCTTCTTTACCTATTTGTAGATCTTTGTATTCAGATAATTCATCGGTTAGATTATAAATATCGTTATCTTCTAAAAGATCGAAGGTATTTTCTATACTACCATATTCCTGTAGTGCAATATCAAAGATATTTTGATTTTGGATTGGTCTAATAGTTCCCATCTATTTGTATATTATTTAAATTGTTAATATCAAGTGTTTTGACTTGAAAATTATCATAAGATAATTGCTTGTCTATTTCATTTTCAAGTCGAAGTCTTGAAGTGGTATCAGGGCTTTTTAAATACTGGGTGATACCCACTCCTAGAACAGGAAATTCTTTGTAATTTCCCTTTTGATTTAAAAGCAAGATTTCAATATTTTGTTGATCTACATAATCAAAAACAAAATCACCATTTGCTATTTCTAAATCAGTATTAATTATAAAATCATTCATAGTTTTTTACATTTTAATTTGTTAAAAGAGAGCGCCCTCTTGTCTTAATACTGTAAATTTACTTAAACCTTTTTTCCCATTAAAGCCTTTGTCAGTAAGGATTCAATAGTTTCAGTCGTTTATTAAATCGAGGTTTCTTGTTTGATTAAAAGTGCTAAAAGTTCCTCTAATTTTTCTATTCCCAATACTTCTATTACCATATTTGGTTCACAAGAAACTAATTCAAGTTGAAGTGTTTCTAATCTTTCTAATTCTTCTGTTGTTATCATTATTTTGAAATTGCTAAAGTTGTTAGTGTTCTATTTACGGTTCCATTGGTATCTGTAGAAAAGGTTTCATAAATCAAGTCGCCATTTGTAGCGGCTATAATTTTTTGTCCCATAACATAATTGAAAGTATCATACAAATAACCGTGAAGATTACCTTTTTTAGTACTTGCTTTTGTGGTATCAAATGAGATATAATTAGAATAAAAATCATTGCCATTTTTAAAACAAGTCAGATATAAATTACTATTTGAAAATTTTAAATATTGTCCTCTACTAAATATGAATAGGCATTTATTTGTTTGGACATTATTGAAAGTAACTCTATCCACTCTTTTTCCGCCTATAATTGTATTTCGGATTTTAGAGGAACTGTCAAAAAGCACATCAATGTAAGTTACTCCATATGCACTTGCATTTGATGCCATTCCAGCAATTGTCAAGAAATTAATGTCTCCACCATTTTTTATATTTGAGGAAGCCAAAACAAACAAGCTATCAATAATACCTTGGTTTCTTAATTCTACACTATCAACTGCAACAATATTCCTTAAGCTATAATTCCTATTTTCTGAATTCGAATAAATATTACCTCCTGCTAAAAAAGTAGAATAACATATTCCGTCTGTAATTTTAACATCAATGACATTTTTTTGATTGTATTGACTATTTAAATTTAAAAATACGGTATTATCAAGTTGATTGATAACTAAAGATTTGATTTCATTTATTTCACTTAATGGAAAGATGAATAAATCTTTTGCATTATTGTTTGTAGAAACGATTACATTTTGCTTATAAGTATTTATATCAGCACCTTCCATCATACCTCCATAAACAAAATGAGGAGCAGTTACGCCAGTTAAAAACGGATTAACGGCACTTCCTAAATTGGTAAAATCTTGAAAAAAATTTGCATTCTCCACAAAAGGCGCAATATATTTATGATTTTCAGTAATTGAAATGTTTGCTAATGTACAGGCATTACTACCGTTTAAATTATATAGTGTTTGATCTGCTGCACTCGATTTTACTGCCATTTTTTGGGCAGGAATACTTAAAGAAAAATTCACCCAGTCTGCCTCAGAAAGTTTATAACGTCTGTAACGCTGCACTCTCCAATCTTTGTTAACATCAATTTTTTTATCTCTTGATACACGTCTGGTAATTAAACCTTTTCTAGTTCCTATGATACTATCGTTTTCGTTTTTGATGTTAGTATCTTCAAAGTCATATTCTAAAGACTCACCCAGATAGGTAATGCTTTCTGCTTGAATAGAAAAATAATCATCACTAATAGCAGTCAAACATATTTTTTCAGTAGGAACTGCTGGGTTTTCGGTAGCAGACATTTGTAAATATGCGTTCCCATCGTGAACCTCGGTGTTGACAATACCATTAGGTTTCAAAATAGGCTTAAGATTAGTATCTAAAACTGTTTGATTTGAAGCAATTGAAGCATATCGTTGTTTTTGATATCTAAAAGTAGATCCAATTACAAAATGTAGTCCATTTGCAAATTTCAAATAATAACCATTGGCATAATTTGCAGATACGGTTGTAATACTTCCTACAGTAATTGGACCAGAATAACCAACAGGTAAACTAGTTACTTCTACTTCAAAGCCAACTATCAAATCAGTTAATGGTGTGGCAAAAAAACCATAGTTGGATACAACAGACTGATTTGTAACTTCTTTTACAATAGGTGATGAGTTGGTACCTTCGATATAATATTTTGTTTGATAGTCAGTCAAAATATACTTTTGCCCAGGAACTAATTTTTTAGACTCTTTTAAGTTTTTAAGTTCGTCATAGGTATATTCTAATTGATTATTTCCGTCAAACAATGCTCTTGCTTCCTCTTCAGTTAAAAAAGTGTCAATCAGATCATTGAATTGTTTTTCGGTAGGTTTATCCCCTTTTTGAAAATAGGATTTTAAAATTTTCTTTTCTGTCTTCATATGTGTAAAATTTGTATTTATTTACTTGTTAAAAATTAAACTCTTTTCATAAATCTTTCAGCCTTGTTAAAAGCCATTTTTGCATTAAAATTGTGATTGGTTGTAATTCTTAGAATATTGTAAGAATTATTTTTAATGTGGTAAAAATACTATTTGTATCTTTTTTTGTAGCATTTTGAAGCGTGCAAAAACTGTAGTTTCAGTAAGTTAACTAGTTCCTATTTAAAATAGTCCATATTGATGTTTTTCAACTTATTGATTACAAACTTGACAATTAGTTCATAAAACGAAGTCGCAAACAAATAGGTGAACAAATACGAGTTTAGGCATTTTTTTCCACAACCATCTATTACATAAAAAATGGTTGAGAAAATAACTGAAGCAATTAGTATTTTATAGCTATCTTTTATTTTTACTTCTTTAGTATATTTGGTAACAAATACACCACCACTAACTATTATTGCTAAAAGCAAATAGTTAAGATTTGTGTTTAAAAATTCTATCATATCTATTAGATTTAATTATTTATTTTTTGAAATTCTTCGGGGTAAAAGATAGAAGCTGGGAGTTGGAAGCTAGAAGATTAGAGTTTACATCTCATCTAGTTTTTACCTTTCAGTAATTAGTAGCTTCAAAATTTACTAAGTCAGAGTTCCTGTTCCAGTTCCAGCTTGTGCGGAAGCACTTCCAGTAGTAGTAACATTTACAGTTACTGTTGCTGATTTAACATAAGTATCAATAGCTGTAGCTAATTTTTGTGATATATTGTCGATAGATGTGCTTCCATCATCTCTTTTATTTTTTTCTTGAGTAAGAACTGCTTTGATTGCACTTTCTAATTGTGATTTATTTAATGGCATAATTATTCTAGTATTTGGTTTAAATTCATTTTAGCATTTGTAAAATCTGCCACATTAATTGGAATTCCAGAAGGTCCCATAGGTGTTGTAACTGTAAGTTTTTCCAAAGCTTTTAATACATTTTCAAGTTCTGTTTTCAAATTCTTTCCTTCAGCTTCCATTTTAAACTTTTTCTCCATTTGGAAAGTAAGTTGGTCTTTTTTAAAGCAAGCTTTCTCTTTTGAAACTTCGGCAGTATAACCATCTTTTACCTTGATTTCTGTGTGCGATTCGTCAATTACAATTTTTTGCTTTTCGTTTGCATCGCTATCATTAATTTGTAATGTTACCGTAGGTGCACTTGCCGTATCAAGTGTGCAACTAATACGTGCTTTGCTATCACTTCCATTTATAGTTGACAAGACGGTTTGATGTAAAGTGCCTGATTGGGTTGTTTTTGAAATTTCTTTTCCGTCTTTATCAAAAAAAGAAGTGGTTAACTTAGGCTGTTCGTTTGTGCCATCAAATTCAAATTGAGCTCTTTTTTTATAGGTTGGAGTTGTTCCATTAGAATTTTCTCCTTCTTTTTCTTTGAATAGCATATTGAATTGTGAAGGCAGCGTTTCAATTTCGAAATAGTGCTTATCGCCTTTCTTTATTCGCGTTATGATTCTTTCAATTTCAGAAAATTGTGAAATAAAAGCTCTGGTTTCTACATTTTCTATGATAGAAGCTAACACCCAACTGTCTTTTTTTGGGATGATGATTATACCTTCTTCTTTGGTTTGTATATCAGCTTTAAGACGAACATTTTTAATAATAGCTCCGTCCGCTCGCATCACATCAACGGTATAAGCATCATCAGCATCGTGAAGTGTTTTTTCTTCGGTATTGATTTTGATTACTTTGGCCGCAAAGGTTTCTATTACCTTGTTTTTTGTTGCGATTTCTTTGATTAAATTAGTGATTTCTCCCATAATGTGTTATTATTATATTTCTACTCGTCTTCCTAAGGTTATCGTTTGTCTATACCCATTACTTCCGAAGGAACGAACCACAGATTCGACTTGAAAGATGCCGTTTTTTTCCTTCTCCTTAGCATTTTCCAGAATTACTCTATCTGTAGGTCTTACAAAAGGCTCTCCAAATGTGGTGAAACTACCGCTTAGTCCGCTAGGTTTTAATTCAAGTGCACGTAATGCGGCATATTGATACAATTCTGAGGTAATCTCGGCTGCTTTCTTTTTGTGTAATGCAGCTTCTTTAGGCAATTCTTTTGAAGCATCATCATTATGCAAAACATATTTTTTTAGTAATTGACCATCTGGATTTCCTAATTCGGCAAAAATTGGCGTATTGGAGTTATTAAAAAATTGTTCTACTCGTATTCTTGAATTATTAGTAGTTCCTTTTACCACTTTTAGATCATCACTAATGATGTTGTGTCTGAATCTGAACCTGATGTTCTTCCCAAAAATAGGACTGCTAAATGCCGAACTCATACTAGCCAGTTTAGGACCTAAAATATCTAATCCTTTATTGATTAAGCTCTTTGCTAACGTTCCCACTAAAGGGTTTTCTATAAAATTACTATCTATAAAACTGCCTATTTCTTTAATACCATATTGCTGCGGATTGTTGGTAATGGTTAATACGGGATGTAATTTTTCCATTTTAAAATAAGTATAAATCCCTTTTTCGTTTAGCATTTCAAAAACTTGTGCTAACGATTGATTTCGATTGATCATCACATTTCCTAAATCTTCATCGAGTGCATTGACTTTAATAGGTAATTTTAGTTTTTTGATTCTGCTTTCAAAAAATGTTTTTGGATTAAAATTCTCTACATTCATTGAAGGATTAGGTGCAATGGTATTTGTAGTGTCTGTATCATTCTTTTTAATTGCTGTAGCAACCGCTTTAATTTTTTTGAACGCATACATACTATCTTCGCAACTTATCTTCACAGGATTATCGCCTTCAATTCCAGTGATAAATCCTCTAAAAGCAGGCTTGTAGTCGCCATCATATCCTAAAAATATTTCAACAAAACTTTCTAACTTCAAATAATCATGTATCGATGTTTTTTTCATAAAGTCATTAATATCAGATTGACTTCCCTCATTAAATCCTTTCGAATCATTAAAGACCCTTTTAGGCATAGTAATGGTAGCCGTATCTGTTAAGTTTTTATAAGAACTTTGAATCGTTACATCTTCAACATAATTAAATTCGTAGCACTTAGGTGTGGGTATAAGGTTTACGGTCTCATAAACCTTAAACTTTGCATTTAGTCTAAACATTATCTCTAATTATTAATTCGACAATTTCATCTGAAGTAGCACTAATAGAAAATTTTTGAATATTTCTTGTGCTCGATATAGAAGGTATAGAATACGAATCTACCACGATTTCATAAACCCCAAAACGATTCAAAATGGCGTGAGTAACTCGTAAGCTATACGGCGCATTTAAGAATTTTTTGAGTAACAAAAGTTTCTCTTTAGGATACTCTACGCCATCATCACTAGCAATAAGCCCTTCGATAGAAATGCTAAAATCACCATTAGAAATGTACTCTTTGATACTTGAATCGCGTCCTTCTACATTTTGTTTTTTGATGTTTCTGCTTCGGCTAAGATTTACCGTTACGGCATCAATGCGCAAGCTTGGTAATTTTAAATCCTTTTGATTAATTGGTTCAAAGATTAAAGGCGCAAAGACACGTAAATTAAATTCTCCTCCATTATCGATTATAAAATCTTTAGAATCGGAATTATTAAAATCGATACCAGTATATTCATTTTGATTGGTATCTAAAATGTTATTTAAATTAATGTTGAATCCCATAATAGTTTAATTTGAATATGTTTCTGTAATTACTTTTTGTACTATATTTTCTAATTTGTTGTTGTTATGTTTTTGCAGCCATAACGCTTCTTCAAGAAGTTTATAAAATTCTTTCATAGTCAATTCATAAGGATTTACTTTGAAATAATAGCGTATCAATGCAGCCGATTTTTTATACTCATCCTCACCTGGGACAGCGCTGATAGAAAATTGATGATATTCTTTGATTTTATTTATTAATTCATTTCCGGAGGACAACTGAAACTCATCATCAAATTCCCCCTTGTTTAATAAACAATCGTTGAATAACTGTAATATTGCTTCGTGTTTTTTTGTTTCACCAAGCTGTTTGAATTTTAGATAAATTTCATAAGTAGGTACTTTGCAGTATGCTACCTGATCTTCAAGAGTAAATTTTAGAATTTCTATATACTCTTTTTTCCATGTTTCTATTTCGTTTGTTTTCTTCATATTCTTCTATTTTAAAGTGTACTATCTTTTCGTTCTTTTTGAATAACTTTTGTAACACTTTCGTTACTTTGACTTCCTTGGCTAGTGGCGATATTAAAATTTAGAATTGCCACTTTTTTATTCAAATTATCAGCTAAACCTTTATTAGCTTGTAATGCATTGGGAGGATTTACTACCTCACCTAAATCTCTTTTTAATTCTTCCATAGATGCTTCA
This sequence comes from Limnohabitans sp., assembly GCA_030053945.1. Taxonomy (GTDB): domain Bacteria; phylum Bacteroidota; class Bacteroidia; order Flavobacteriales; family Flavobacteriaceae; genus Flavobacterium. The sequence goes on along the minus strand of JASGCW010000006.1, from coordinate 54,776 downwards.
TTTTTTGAATTGCGTTAATACTATTTAATTTATTTGGGGTAACAAGAATGAGTGAGTTGGGTATTCTTGTATAAATAAATGGGTGATTATTTTGAGTTGGTAAAATTAAAGTAAGAATTAAAAAAACAATCTTTTTTTGGGTGGTTAAATCAGTAGTTTCATCACAATCTAAAACTACTGAAACTACTGTAAACAAAGGCTTTAAAAATATTTTTATTCAAAATCATAGACTACTTTTACCAACTCAAAAAAGTCAAAAAACAACCTATTATTTTTTTATAAAAAGCATCAAAAATATATTCCAATGAAAAAATTTGATATAGACAATATTAATATTTCGCTAACTCAACATGACTCACAAAATGATCCAAACGAATTGGCAAAATCGTTTCAAGACCGATTAGAACAAGTGGCGACTGTATGGGATAACCATCAATCTATTGAAGACTTGTATTTTGAAGAACAAGAAAAATTAATGCAACAAAATATTGTTTCCACCTCGACCGAAGGAGGCGCAGCTGCAACCACAAATCCTAATGCGCAGCCCTTTGCAGCCAGCACTACTCCTTCGGTTACAAGAGGAATTATAACCACTAATTCTGGTAATTCAAGTATTCCTAGTTTTAGCTTTCCTAATCTGGCTGCTAACGAGGGAACTGCTGCAAATCAATCAGAATTTGCCGACTCACAATCTGTTATGAGCACAGTACCAACATCGCAAAGTACAGCTTCAAGTACAGCGGTTGCTTTAAATGATTCCATAAATCCATATTCAGGGATAAGTAGCCAACAAACGATTACTATTCCGCAAGAAAATAATGAGAATGAAACGGCTGGTTTGATTCAAAAAATCAAAGACAAAAGAGACCTAGCTGCTAAGAATAATGATACTGCTGCGGTGGAATATTGGAACAAATTATTGACAAAATTAGAAGAAGGAACTGCAATATCGACACTTTTAGCTGATAAAGAAGTAACAGAAAACCCATTGTTTGCAGAGTTTAAATCGATGACTCAACCCACTAATGAAATGCTAAGTTTTAATTGGGAAACAGTTCGTCTTAAAATGATTGCTGCTATCGATTCCAAAATAATAAACGGAAACCGAGACAAACAATCAGTTGAATATTGGAAAGCGATTAGAGCTAGATTAAGTAAAAGCGATTGTAATGTTGCCAACTTATTTGAAGAATACGATGAGTTATTCTTATTACTCAAAGAAGTAGAAGGATTGACAGAACTGCCAAGCCGAATTACTTTTTTTACACCTACAAAAGTATATCCAGATTTAAGCCCGGATAAAATGTATGCAAATCTAGGAATAGACGATATTTATGTATTCTTAAAAACAAACAGAACTATTGAAAGAGAAGGAGCAGGTGTAAACAAAGGCGCAGTATATATTAAAAACAGTACAGCGAATTCATTTATTACTGGCGAAACAATTGAGTTTGGGCTAAATGAAGAATTAGTAAACGCCTCTAAAAGAAGTAAAGAAGACATCAATTGGGTAGTATATAATGGTGCAACTAAAAAAGGATCTAAAACATTTATGAATGAAGGAACAAGCTTTAATTATAATTTTAGTTCACCAGGAAAATATATCATAGAAGCCTATGGAGGAAAAAAAGGAGCTACTAAAAAAGCTACTAAAAAACAATCGGCTTTTGTTGAGGTAACCATAGTCAATCAAGAAATTGAAATTAACTTGCCACAAAGTATTAAAGAAAATCTTTCAAGACCTTTTGCAACTGAAAAACCGTTTACAATACGTTTGAAAGAAAACAAAAAAGCACAACCTTTGTTCCCAGTTGTATTCTCATATCAAATACAACATTCTGTACAAAAGAAAATCATCTCTGTATCTGAAAAGAAACCAGTGCCTCAAAATGGTCAACTCAATCTATCAATGCCAGAATTAGGGACATATACTATAAAAGTGTCTAGTGATGATCGTTATGGACTTACCGCACAAAAAGAATTTAAAATTATTAAAAACAGTGTAAAAGAGGTTCAAATAGTTACTAATAAAAAGCCAGAAGACGTTTATTTACATTCTGATAAAAATCAAGTAGTCACTTTTGCAGTGAAGAAATTTAGAATTGAACCACCTACAGCCGATGAAATTGCAAATGTAAGATGGATTATGTATGATGCTAAATCCCATACAATTATTCCTAAAGGATTACAATTAACAACCGACCGTGAAGATGTTACAAGACCATATCTAGCAATGGGTAAAAACCTCACATTTACAGTCCCTAAAACAGATGGAGACTACTATGTTCAAGCCTATTCTTTTGATAAAGCTAGAGATAAATCAGCCTATCGTATCAAAGTAGTTACTCCAGCAATAACCGAAGTACAATGGGTAGATGCTAACGGAGGTGCAAAAACCATAACAGGATTTAAGGGAGAGACGAATGTAATTAAAGCTAAAATCCCTTATTTTAATAATCAAAAAGTGCGAGTACTTTTTTATGTAAAAAAATCAGCAAACGCAGCTTATTCTAAAGAGTATGAGTATTATAGTGATACCACTACTGATGCAAATGGAAATATCAATAAGCAAATTGTTTTTAATGACAAAATGAAAAGCGAATTCAAATTAGGTAACGGTGAAAATGCCTTTTTGAAAATAGATTTTGTAGGATATGTTAATAATGAGGTTTATCGTTTTAAAGAAGCAAAATATAATGCTAAAGATGTTGAAATACAATTAACCACTAAGAGACAACTTTTAGATTTATACTTTGAATATGACGGAAGACGTGTGATGGAGAAAGACAGAGTACCGTATGATACAAAGAAAGTAGAATTTATAAAGTTAATTGCCAAAACTAGAAATATGGCTGGTGAAAAAATAAACTTTACAGCACACGGACTAGGACAATCAGATGTGCTAGGAAAAATAGGAGAAACAGTTGTTAAAAATAATGGAGTAGCAACAATTGCAGTGTCATCAAATACTATTTGGGGATTAGACTCTATTTTTTTACCAAAAATTAAAACTAAAATTTTCTACGCTGGTATAGAAGGATTTTCAACTAAACATATTGAGAATAAAACGTTGGTTTTGGAAGTGGGTGCTAAGTGGGATACTAATACCATTATTCATAATATGACTTGGGGTAATAGTGTAAGTCAAGAATTTAGAGAAAAAGTAGTTGAAATATGTTTGGATATATGGCAGGATCATCCTGATTTACCTTCTATGATAAACGGTTTAATGGCTGTAATGCGAAGAGAAACAGCAGGAACATTTGCGCCTCATCAAATTGAAGGAAAAGAATTGAAGAATGTTTCTGAATTAACAAAAGATGATTTTGCAAGATTTGATAAAAAAACAGGAAAAGTAAATGGCTCAAGAGCGGTAGGTTTAATACAGTTTACACAAGATGCTTTGGAAGCTATTGGAGATTTTAAAGAAGGAACTGGCTATGATAAGCTCCATACAATGAAATTGAAATATGCTAAAATGACTCAAGTAGAACAGCTCGAAAAAGTTAGAGTGTATTTTCATAAATTATCAAAACTTCCTCAAACTCCAGAGGATATTTATGCAGCTGTTTTTGCTCCCACATCCGTAGGTAAGAAAAATTCGGATACTATCTATGCTATCGGTACTGATTACTATGAAAGAAACCATAATTTAGATGTAAACAAAGAGAAAAACGGAATCCAAAAAATAGAACTTATGAATAAATTTTATGAGAGCTTGACAGAAGGAAATAAAAGTGGTAATATTGCGGTGGTTACTATTAAAATTGAAAAAAGTAAGAAATGGCATCATCCTTTGGATAGAATGGAATTAAGAGGTTGGTATGGAAGTGGGTTTTATCCAGGAGATAGTGATCATGGTGATGCTGAAGTAAGGGTTTCTGGTCATCATGATGGATTAGATCTTTATGCTCCAATAGGAACACAAATATACGCTTGTGTTACTGGTGAAGTATATGACGATTACTATTCAAACACATATGGAAATACACTAGGTATAGAGGGTAATTATAATGGTCAGAAATATTACTTTTTTTACGCACATTTGTCAGAAATGAACGTAAAAAAAGGTGATAAGGTTACTGTAGGAGATCCAATTGGGAAAACTGGACAAACTGGTAACGCTTCAGGACAAGCATCTAAAATGAATCATTTACACTTTGAAGTAAGGAATACAAGTGCAAGGACTGGTGGAAAACTAAACCCTTTAACAGTAATTAATGAACTAAATAAGGATGTTGTAACTAATCCAGATAAAAATAAACAAACAGGTAATTAATATGAAAAAACAAATTTATATTTATCTAGCAGCATTATTATTAGTGTTTTTTTCTTGTAAAGAAACGGATAATAGTGCAAAAACAGATGGTTTAAATAATAAAATTAAAAAAAGCAATATTGTCTATGATGAAAAGCAACAAAAGGATATTTTTATAAATAATGAATGGAATGGAATGACTGAACTTGTTGATGTAAAAGCATTAGATTTTAGGAAAACATCTATTGATAGCATTTGTTATGGCTTATATAAAATCAGAAATTCCGAAGCATACATTTTTTCAGTTGAAAGGTTTTTAGAAAATCCAGATGTTGAACAATATAGGACAATAGATACAGTTAATCTTAAATCTAAAAATATAGCAGTAGAAGTTGGAATTTTCAATGAATATAAAACGTTAAACTTATTTTTGAATAAAAAACTAATAAAAAAATGGAAATTCAAAAGATCTAAATCTATTTCAGAAAATTTCATTGGCAAATACACAGTTTCAGTCGAAGGGGACCATGCAAATCATGGTATTGAAATGTATAATTATGAAATTAATATTTCAGAAAATGAGATTTCTTTACACGAAACTGAAAGGGAGAGGTGTAGTGGTCGTTACAGAGGTAAAGAAAATGCCAATACATTAGAACTTTATTATGCTCAAGATGATGATGAAAGATGTGTAAGAAATGAAGCACGTTATACTATCAAAAAAGAAAGAGATCAATTTTATATTCAAGGAGTTGGCGGAGAAGGAACTTATTATGAATGGATACCCTTAAAAAAAGTCACAAAATTTGAAAACTAATTTAAAAGCTACCGAGAGGTGGCTTTTTTTAGTAGTAAGGAGTTTTAATCTAACCTCAGTCTGTTTTAATATACAAATGAAAAAAAGCAACTAAACTCGAATATTCGGGATTATTATTTGATAGTTACAGCTTTTTAAATTATCATAAAATCAAAATAGAAGTAGCTGAAAAGTCACAATTTATTTTACTTTTGACTTAAATAAGAAGTTACTATGAGGATTTTACTTTTAGCTATAATATCATTTTGTTTAGTAGGGTGTTTTTCAATAGATGTATCTGGGAAGTATTTCGATATATCTGAAGATGGAGTTACACATTATATAGATTTTAAGGAAGATGGCACTTTTTTTCATTTTTACAAAAAAGATACTGTAATAAGAAGTCATACAGGTAATTGGAAACAAAGAACAGGCAAGGATATCCTTGAATTGGATTCTTGGGTTGTGTATAGTAAATCCCAAATAGAACAAATGGATGGATTTGGGAACATTACATTTGGAACAAAAATGGGGAATATGCTTTTTTGGAAAGATAATGTTTATTTAAATACAAGTCCTGCCGGAGCAGATAGTAGTAGTTTTGTTAAGGAGCATTATGTTGATCAAGAAAGAAAAAGAAGACTTGAAGAAAAAATAGAACAAAATAGGAAAGACACTATTAGATATGATACTGGTGAAATAAGAGGTATAGGAAAATCTGATTATAAAGATAAAAGAGGAGTCTGGATTGAATATTACAAATCTGGAAAAGTAGAAGGGACGGGTGAGTATTTTAGCGGAAATAAATATGGTTTTTGGAAGTATTATTATGAAAATGGTAAATTGAAATCAATTGGAGCATATTCAGCAGTTTCAAAAATTGGTCCTTGGGAATATTATCATGAAAATGGAAATATTAAAGAAAAAGGGGTTTATTTAAATGATTATGTTGTTAAAAATATAAAAGCGAATATTTGGAAAATTTATGATTCAAATGGAAAATTAATTAAAACAGAAGTATATCGCTCAAGAGAGAAACATTACGATAGCATATTCAAAACGAAATTTTATAATTATTCAAAAAAACAAGCTAACGAAGCACGTATAAAGAAAATTATAGATGAAGACAAATATTATTTAGAATACAAAAAATCCTTAGAGAATAAATAAATGAAACAACTACTTTTAGTTTTAATCTTTTCGAGTATGTTCTTCAATTGTAAAACACATAACAAGCAAATGGTGCAAGATATTGAAAGGATAATAATGCTAAAAAAAGAATAAAAACCAAGTATCTTTCTTCACATTCCAGAATTACCCTAAAAAAAATCAATTTACATCATTATTGGATGATTTTAAATTAAAATCCCAAATTCTCACTTCGACAAGCTCAGTGACCAGAATTTGGGATTTTTGCTACAAGGTGGTTGAGGTTCTCGAAACCACCATTTATATTTACAATATCATCGTCAACTGAATTCTTTTCCTAGCTTCATCGACCTCAACGACTTTAACTTGTACGTGTTGGTGAAGTTTTACCACTTCGTTTACATTGAATACGCATAGTTTTTGTTAAGAAAAATTATTTTTAGATTTAGATTTTCTCATTTCAAAAATTTACTTTTGTAAAATGGGTAAGATTCAGGAAAATGACTTTTTGATTGATGTACTTAAGGAACTAGATTTTTTTAGTTCCGATTTATCCGTTGAAAATAATTATCCGGAAATTATTTTCACAAAGAATATTCCTTCTAATTTACATCCTAAACATTATATTGCTCTTGAATTTGCAGAAATTTTAGAAGCTGATGCTGTCTATTTTAAATATTACGATGATCACAGATTTTGTGTACCTCAAGTATATTTTTATGATAATGAACTAAATACAAGAGATAATTATGAAATTGAAGAGATCCACAAGAGAGTATATAGTAGTTGTCAAGTACCTTTAATTTGTATTATTGATACAATTTCCATTACCATTAGGGATTGTAGAGAACCCATAAAAAATATTAAAAATGGTAAAATAATTGAAAATAAAAAAGCAATTATAGACCATACTTTTATTAAAAACATTGACTCTTTAAAATCTTATTTTTCAGCAAAGAAATTAAATTTTAGTTTTTTTTGGGAAGAAACTAAAATCGAAAATCATTTTACTAATAATCATTCTGCGTATGAGAAGTTAGTAAAAGTGCTTACAAAAATAAGAGAGGATTTTATTAATAACTGTATTAATTCTGGTATAGCAAAGGATATAGCTAATGACTTACTTTTCAAATGTATTTTAATAAAATATTTGGAAGAAAATGGGAAGAATCAAAAAAATGCAGAAAATTTTGCTCGAGACTTTTATCACAAAAATAATTTAAATTTTGAATCATTAAAAGAAATTTTAAACAACAATAAGCTAGTTGAACTTTTAGAATATCTTGAAGAACATTTTAATGGAGGTGTTTTTATAATTTCTTCTCAAGAAGAAAAAGATTTTATACAAGAAAAAATTAATTTAAAATTCTTAGCTGAGTGTTTAGAAGGTAATCTTGATGTTAATAGTCAATTAACAATCTGGCAGATTTACTCTTTTAAAGATATTCCTATTGAACTAATAAGTAATTTTTATGAAGAATTTATTAGCAAAGAGATTGACCTTGAAAAAGGTACTGTTTATACTCCTAGTTTATTAGTAAATCTTTTAATAGATGAAACTATTCCAATCTTACTTGACAAAAATAAAAACGAATACAATTTAAAAATTATTGATGTAAGTTGTGGAAGTGGAATTTTTATCAGCACAGCATTCAAAAGATTAGTTCAACGATATAGAATAAAAGAAAGTAGAAATAATAAACCTATTCCAAAAGAAAGTTTAAAATTAGATATAATCAAAAAGATTTTGTCTGAAAATATTTTTGGAGTAGATCAAAATGAATCAGCTACAAAACTTACAAGTTTTAGTCTTCAATTAGCACTTTGTCAAATAGTTCCAAATAATCAATTATGGAATTGGACAGAAGGAGAAGTTTTTGATGATTTAAAAAATAATATTATTTGTAATGATTTTTTTAAATTTATTATTGACAAAGATTACACTTTTCAACATCATACTTTTGATTTAGTAATAGGAAATCCACCTTTTATTAAATATACTAAAGAAAAATCGGAAGAATTACAATCTATTGAAAAAGAATTAATTAAAAATAATATAGACATATCAACAGGGTTAAATGAAAAAAATCAAATTGCATTAACTTTTTTAGATGCAATGATGATGCTTACAAAACCAGAAATTGGTAAAATTTGTCAGATAATACCTTCGGGCGAGTTGCTTTTTTTTCAGGATTCTTTTAAGTTTAGAAACTACTTTTTTAGAAAATATAATATTTCTCAAATTTTTGATTTTACCCTTTTAAGGAGATCACTATTTTCAGAAAGTAGCGACACAACTGTACCTGTTGTAACAATTTTTGCAGAGAATAAGAAACCAACAGAAGAGAATATTTTACATATAACTTTCCGTAGAACAAAAGAATCGCAAAAAAAACTAAATTTTGAATTAGATTATTATGATTTTTACGAAGTCTCTAAAGAAATTGCTTTGAATAATGTTTTTTGTTGGAAAGCGAATCTTTACGGAGGAAAAAGAATCCTTTCTGTATTAAACAAACATTATTTAAATTCTGAATTAAAAATTAAAGATTTTCTCAAAAAAAATGGAATATCAACTTCTGAAAAGAAAAAGTATAGTATTAAATTTCAAAAATCTTTATTGGATGGAGATTTCCCAATAATAAAAAATAAAATTGGAGAAGGTATTAACCTATTTTCTGATGAGAAAATAACAATAAATAATTTTTTGAACGAGTATTTACTCGATGAAAATATAAAAAAAATAAATAATTTCTTCATAGCAATAACGAGTGGTCGACAAGGGTTAAGAGGTGCTTATACGATTAATGATTCAGATTTTATAAACACTCCTTATTTCGAGGAAAAACCTTCTTTAATGATATCAGATAAGATAATAATTAATGATGTCGTTAACTATAGAATTGCTGAATTTGGGCGTGGAGAAAAAGCTGAAATTAATTCTATTATTCCAATTGAAGACATCAAAAATTTGAATTGTTCTGTCAATCCTCTTTTTGAATTCGCTACTATTTTTAATCAGTCATTTAATTCTATTTATAAAAAAGGTGATTATCAACAACACCTAAGAAAAATTTATGCTGGAAGTGATTTCTATGCTCTAGAGTTTTATTATAGTAGCGACAAAATTAAAACAGAACTTATTGAAAATGCAGACCTTGAAATAGAAGCACTTATAAAAAATGTTTCCAATAACGTTATTGTTAGTAGAATATTTAAAATTTATGGAGAAAATACTATAACCTTCATAAAACCAAAAAATCTAAGATATTGGTTAAAATCGATAGCATTGAGAGATGCTGACGATGTTTTTGAGGATATGATAAAAAATGGGTATTAATGCGTAAGGGTTCTAATAGCTACAATAAACCATTTTTTAATAACATTGACACTAATACTTATGTCAATGAAATAATACTTTTTATAGAACAAAAATTGAACCTATTCCCTGATTATCTAAAAAATAGTAGAATGCTTCAAAATTTACCTAATACTATAGAAGGTGAAAACAAAATTACAGAAAACCTATGTGTGTTTTTTAATACCCACGAAAAGAAATATACTTATACTTTTGAAAAACAGGATAATTATGAATTTCAATTCAGTAATCAATCTACTGGAAAAGGGCATAGAACATACGATACAGGAGTTATACTTGCTAATACAAAAGGAAATCTAGGAAAAATAGTAGTTATAGAAGCTAAAAGACTTCCAACTCTTGGAAGTAAAAGAGAAAAAGAATATGTCGAAGGAAATCTAGGTGGAATAGAGCGATTTAAAAAAGAAGTTCATTCTCAAGAAATTTCTAGTAATTTGGCCATTATGATAGGCTACATACAAAAAAATGACGCTAATCATTGGTTTACAAAAGTTAATGAATGGATTAACGAACAACTACAACAAAGTACAAATCCTTATATTTCTTGGCTTGAAGAAGATAAATTAAAAATAGATCCAAATTTTATTTGTGAAAATGAAAAAATAACCAAGTATCTTTCTTCACATTCCAGAATTACCCTAGACAAAATCAATTTACATCATTATTGGATGATTTTAAATTAAAATCCCAAATTCTCACTTCGACAAGCTCAGTGACCAGAATTTGGGATTTTTGCTACAAGGTGGTTGAGGTTCTCGAAACCACCATTTATATTTACAATATCATCGTCAACTGAATTCTTTTCCTTGCTTCATCGACCTCAACGACTTTAACTTGTACGTGTTGGTGGAGTTTGACTACTTCATTCACATCGGCAACATAGCCTTCTTTGAGTTGGGAAATATGTACGAGTCCGCTTTCTTTGATGCCTACATCGACAAAACAACCAAATGCCGTGATGTTATTCACTATACCAGGAAGAATCATTCCGCTACGAACATCAGCAATAGTTTTTACATTCGGGTCAAATTCAAAAACTTTGGCCGCTTTACGTGGGTCTAGTCCTGGTTTTACTAATTCTTTTAAAATATCTTTAACTCCTAAAATTCCCACATCAGGTGTAGTGTAATTTTCAGGTTTTATTTTGTCTATTTTTGCTGCGTTTCCAATTAATTCGGCTACTTTGATTCCTAAATCTTTAGCCATTTTTTCGACCATTTTGTATGATTCTGGGTGTACTGCCGAATTATCTAATGGGTTTTTTCCGTCTTTAATTCGGATAAAAGCCGCTGCTTGTTGGAACGCTTTGTCTCCTAAACGAGGGACTTTCTTGAGTTGGCTTCGCTCTTCAAACGCACCATTTTCTGAGCGGTAATTGACAATATTTTCAGCCATTTTTTCGCCAATTCCTGAAACATAGCTCAACAAAGATTTACTTGCCGTATTAATGTTAATTCCAACCGAGTTTACGCAACGTACTACCGTGGTATCCAATTCCTCTTTTAACTTGGTTTGATCCACATCGTGTTGGTACTGCCCTACTCCTATGGATTTCGGATCGATTTTAACCAATTCGGCTAAAGGATCTGATAAACGGCGTCCAATAGAAACTGCGCCACGAACAGTTACATCATAACTTCCAAACTCTTCGCGAGCAATTTTAGAAGCTGAATATACAGAGGCACCTGCTTCTGAAACCACAAATACTTGTACTGGCTTATCGAACGCAATTTTTTTGATGAAAAATTCGGTTTCGCGACTCGCTGTCCCGTTGCCTATAGAAATAGCTTCGATATTGTAAGCGTTGACCATCGATTTTATTTTTTTCATCGCCATTCCTATCTCATTCTGTGGTGCGTGCGGAAAAATGGTTTCGTTGTACAGTAAATCTCCTTTTTCGTCCAAACAAACCACTTTACATCCTGTTCTAAATCCAGGGTCGATAGCTAAAATTCGCTTTTCTCCTAACGGTGGTGCTAACAATAGCTGACTTAAATTTCCTGCAAAAACATCAATTGCTTTGATATCTGCTTTTTCTTTGGCTTCTTGTAAGGTTTCATTAGAAATGGCTGGTTCTAATAATCGTTTGTACGAATCTTTTATGGCTAATTCAATATGCGGAGTCGTATCGTTATTTCCTTTAATGATGTTGTCTTCAATAAAATGGATCGCTTCTTCTTTTTCTATTTCAACATTCAATTTGACAAAACCTTCGGCTTCTGCACGAAGCATGGCTAATAATCTATGCGAAGGAGCTTTACTTATAGGTTCTGCCCATTCAAAATACTGATTGTATTTTTGAGCTTCTTCCTCGTCCTTTTTAGCTTTCACTACTTTAGTTGTTATTTCGGCTTTTCGCTGAAACATTCGGCGTAAGTTTTTACGAATAAAAATATTTTCGTTAATCCATTCGGCAATGATATCACGAGCACCTTGAAGGGCTTCTTCCTCATTGGCCACTTGATCATTCAAATATTTACCAGCTAGAAATTCGACATCATCATTACGTTGTGACATAATTATTTTAGCCAAAGGTTCCAATCCTCTTTCGCGAGCCACATCAGCTTTGGTTTTCTTTTTCTTCTTATAGGGCAAGTACAAATCTTCAATTTCCTGAAGATCGAAACTAGCTTCAATTTTATTTTTTAATTCGGGCGTTAATGCATTTTGTTCTGCAATCGAATTTAAAACACTTTCTTTACGTTTTACAATTTCGTCGTATTGCTTGTTTAATTTGGCAATTTGTTCAATAACCACCTCATCCAGATTACCAGTGGTATCTTTTCGGTAGCGAGCAATGAAAGGAATAGTACAATCTTGAGAAAGTAATTCTAATGTGTTTTGAATATTTTTTGCGGCAGTAGTAACCGTTTTACTAATAAATTCGATATTTGTCATCTTGAAAAAATAAGAATGCTAAAATAATATCTTTGAATGAAAGTTATAATACTTTATTTGATTATAATCAACGGAATTAATTTTGTTGTTTTTGGAATTGATAAATTTCTAGCGATAAAAAGTAAACGTAGAGTTCCTGAAAAAGATTTGTTGGTATTATCTTTTTTAGGTGGTGCTGTGGGTGGTTTACTTGCTATGTTAATGTTTAAACATAAAGTAGCTAAGGGTAGTTTTTTGTTTAAGTTCCTATTTGTACTTGTGGCTACGGTTTTTATAATTTATTTTCTCTTAAAATAGCCTTTTCATCATCTTCGGGTAATTGTTTCTTCGACAAATGTATTTATAACAAATTCTTTTTTTTGCTTATTTTGTTTGTAAAATAATACAATTTTAGTTCCTGAAGACTTATTATTATTTATTCTTCTTAACTTATTCTCAGCTGTTAACCGAATTTGTAAAACATACTCAGCTGGTAAACTAATAGTGTTTGAATTAATAGTAGTCTTTTTGTCTTTTAAAAAAAAGTTTGTCGACCAGCATTCATTTTGATCATAAATATGTACACTGTCTAAAACAATTTTTGTCCTTTTTTTATTCTTAAGAGTAATCAAAAAATTATAATATGGTTGTTGTGTTTGAACACCTGGTAGAACTTTTTGTTTCTTAGATGAGACTAACTGCAAATTATTTTCGATTTGCAAAAAAATTGTCAAAAATAGAATTGCAATTAATCTCATAAGAAATAAATATATTTATAAAACTCTTTTATTGAACAATTACTTTTTTAATAGTTTCTTTACCGTTGTTCATTACCTTAACAAGGTACATTCCTTTTGCAAAACTATTTAAGTTTATGTTTTCTATCTCAGATTCGGTATTGATTTCCTTAACAATTGAGCCAATTATATTATACACAATAACTGATTTCTTACCTGATAAATTTTTAAAGCTTAAAGTAAAATTCCCGTTAACTGTTGGATTAGGATATACACTCACCGCATTATTATCAAGAACAAAATCTTCTTTCCCTAATGAAGCTAAATCAATAGGTACTTCCCAAACACCTCTTCCATAAGTAGCTGCTCTTAATCTTTCAGTTCCATAATGAATTTCAATATCATGAACTATCACATTAGGTAATCCAACTCCTAATTTAACCCAATCACCTAAAGTGTTATTTCTATAATAAACTCCTAAATCTGTTGCTAAAAATAACTCATCAGTTGTTGTTCCCGTCTTATATACAATTTTGTGAGTTGGTATATTAGGTAATGTACCTGTTATATTTGTCCATGTTACACCAGCATCTGTTGATTTATAAACTTTACCTGCTAAATATCCTGAATAGGAAACGTATATTTCACTAGGATTTGTGGGATGCACTTCAATACTTTTTATTCTCCCTCCAGCTTGTGGTTGTGTAATTGTTGTCCAAGAAGTACCTCCATTAGTCGTCTTTTTGAATGTACCACCAGTACCCACAACATAAATTGTATCTGGCGCTGAAGGTGAAATTGATATAAACTCTATAGCCCCCACTCCTGAACTTAAATTTGTCCAAGTATCTCCTCTATTTGTTGATTTATAAATATCTCCAAATCCTCCAAAAATTGTTGTTGGCGTTGTTGGATGAATTTCAAGTTCCCAAATAAATGGAGTACCACTTGGAGTGGTAATATTTTGAGAAGTTGAAAAACCATTTGTGGTTCTATACATAATACCTGCTTGACTACAAGTCCAAGCTATATTACTATTAGAATAATCCCATAATGCTTCAACTCCATCACTTCCTGGATTTCTACCTGTCCAAGTAGCACCATTATAATGAAATAAATCATTATCCTGCGCTCCCATAAGTAAAAAATTAGCATTTTGAGGTGTTCCTGAAACATTATAAAACTGTGTAATAGCTAAACCAGGTGATAAGTCTACCCATGTTGTACCTAAAGAAGCATCACCTCTAAACAGACCCCCATCATTTGCTGAAAAAGCGGTATTAGATCCTGGTACAAATTTCATATCATGATGATCAGAATGTACATAAAAATAAGGGTTACCAGTTGACCAATATCCATCTAGATATTTTTCCCAAGTTGTACCTCCATTAGTTGACCTAAAACCATCTACACCTCCAACAATCACTAAATTTTTATTAATTGGAGATATTTCAATAGTCATATCATATCCTCCTTGAGAATCAAAATTAGCTATTGTTGCTAATAACGTCCAAGTACTCCCTTGATCAACTGATCTTCTCACTCTTCCTGAGCTATCTAATGTTAAAATTAAATTAGAATCATTATCTGTAAGGGCTAAATCAATTCTTCCAGTTCCAATAGTTGAAGCAACGCTCCAAGTATCTCCATTATTAGTAGAAATATAAAACTTACCTGTTTTAGAAGTTGCGTATATAATTGAATTACTTCCTTTTTTATATTCAATATCGTTAAAAAAAGCTGAATTTTCAGTATAAACATTGTTCCAAGTTACACCTCCATCAGTAGATTTTTTAATATTGCTTTTTGTTGTAGCAAAAATATTGTTTGAGTTTGATGAATCTATCAATAACTTGCTAATTGATTCACTGCTTGTTAATGTAGCTACTAAACCTGTTGCGTTCCAAGTATCTCCTCCATTAGTAGACTTATAAACACCAATACTTCTATTAGCTCCTCCATCCCAATCACCTGTTGCAAAATATATTATATTAGCATTATTTGGATCAATCTCTATATCAGATACTCCTAAATTAGGTAGATTATCTGTTTTAGGTGTCCATGTAGTTCCGCCATCTATAGATTTCCAAACACCACCTCCAGGTGATCCAACATACAAGACATTTGTATTAGTTCCTGAAAAAGCGATGGAATTAAGTCTTCCCATTCCTGGATAAAAATCTATAGATGAATTTGGTAAATTAGAAGGACCAACTAATGACCAATTTGCTACATTTATATTTCTACTCGTTACACTTAAAGATTTAGCATCTTCTTTTTGCCATTCTTTCAAAACAAAAGATTCTGGTACGAAAGTTCCATCAGGGTTAAGCCTATCCTTCCAAAAATTAGCCCATCTTTCAAATTGCTTTATTTTTTTCTTTGAACGAGGGTCATTCACGTCTAAATTTTGTAAAAATCTTCTTTGATTATTAACAATTTCATAATAGTTTGTTTTATCATCATATGGACTATTTCTCCAATCTATTTCTTGTGATATAGTAGATATAGAGAATATCAAAATACTCAAATTGATAATAAGTTTTTTTGTTTTCATAAGAAACTGATTTATATTTAGGATTAACAAAAATATATGTTTTTTATTAATTTTTTAATAAATAATTTTTATTTATTCTTATAATAAGCTATTTATGTTTTGTTTTTATAATTTCTTTTCATAAAATTCAAAGCAGATTCTACTACCTCTCCCATAGAGTTTGCTTTTTTAAAATTAATATCTTTTGTGAATTCATAAATTTCAGTTTTCAATTGGTTCAATTTTTCTGAGGAAGATAATTCAATAGATTTCATAGCTTTTAATAAATCGTTCAATCTTTTTTCGGAACCAACCATTCTTTTTACCATAATTGATCGCTCTTCATTTTTATACTGCTCAATAGAATTGCTCTCTAATTTTTCTGAAACTAGTTTACTAAACTGATAATTTTCTTTAAACAAATGCGGTTTATATAATTTGAAGTCACCTTCATAACATTGTTGGTCAAAATCGATGGCTCTAATTTTAAAAACAATATGATCATAATCGTAAATAGGAATCACCACAAAATTATACGAACGCATATCACCCAGTAAACCTATAGTGCAGCGTTCATTAAACTTGACAAATTCTTTTGCAATTTGTGCTTTTTCAGATTCGGTACAATTTTTTAGATGCTCTTTTAAAAACATATCACCTGGAATTCCAACTATATGTTCTTCAATTAGTGTGTCTTTGAACACTAAAAAATTGATTCGGTTTGGAGAAATAATATCTTCAAGTTCTAAACCAAAAACACGAGAAGCATCGGCTTTTTTTACATAGAAATGTGTGTAATTGTCATTTAGGATATTTCTAATTTTTACCCGAAAAGGTTTCGAATTACCAAAAGTGCAAAAATCTATATGATCGACATTTAAGAATTGAATTTTACTTTCGTCACCATCTGCGTGTAAGAGTGTATAAATTTTCTTGAGACTATAATCAAGTTCTTCTTTTTCAAACTCGTTATAATACACTCTTACCCACAGTGTGTCTATACCTTGAGCATCATAAACCACTACTGATCCTTGAAAACGTAACAAATCATCGTAAAACACATTGGTTTTTGTAAGACGTTTGTATTTTTCTAAATAAGAATACAGTACCTCAATTATAGGGTAATATTGTTTTTTTAGTAATGGTTTATTTTGTTCCATATTATTTTAATTGTACCACACAATCATCTTGCTCTACCATAGAATTTTCTTTAAGTATTACTTTTTGAACAATTCCATTTTGTGGTGCACAAATGGTGGTTTCCATTTTCATTGCTTCTATAATAAATAAAGGTGTATCCTTATGAACTTCCTCGTTTTCACTAACTAAAATTTTAACTAGTTTTCCTTGTAAAGGTGCGCCTATATCCTTATTACCAGCAATTTTTAAATTAGCAACTTTGGTAGTTTTTATACTATTATCTTTAACACTTATATTTCGAGTTTGTCCGTTAATTTTGAAGAAAACTTCTCTGAAACCTTCATCATTAGGTTCGCCCATATAACTAAACTTAATCAATAGATTTTTACCCAAATCTATATTTACTAAAACCTCTTCATTAGATTGAAGCGGATAATAAAATTGTGGCGTAGGCAACATTTCTACTGAACCGAAATAGGTTCTAAATTTATAAAAATCTTCAAAAACCTTTGGAAACATTATGTAAGATAATAAATCTT
Source organism: Limnohabitans sp. (assembly GCA_030053945.1). GTDB lineage: Bacteria > Bacteroidota > Bacteroidia > Flavobacteriales > Flavobacteriaceae > Flavobacterium. The sequence goes on along the minus strand of JASGCW010000006.1, from coordinate 37,365 downwards.
CGGTAGTTAAGGTATCATCAAACTTTTCCTGAATTTTTTTTAATTCTATTTCAAAGTCTACAGGCTTAAGATGCGCATTAGGTTTATTAGTAAATGGTTCTTCATTTTTTAAAACCAATTTTTGAAGTTCTTTAGGGAAACCACCAAACGGCTGACCCAATTCTCCTCTAAATAATTGTTTTACAGATTCAGGAAAAGCTAATGTTTCTCCTTTTTCCATAACATCTTTTGCTGTTAAATTATTAGAAGTCATAAACAAAGCCATATCACCTACTACTTTAGAAGACGGGGTTACTTTTACAATATCTCCAAATAATTCATTTACTACGACATAATTATTTTTGATCGTTTCAAATTTTTCTTCTAATCCTAAACCACGAGCCTGAGGTAGTAAATTAGAATACTGTCCGCCAGGAATTTCGTGATCATAAACCTCAGCAGTACCCGCTTTGAGTTCGCTTTCAAAAGGATAATAATATTCTCTAACCACTTCAAAATAATTAGAATACTCATTTAATTTTTTTAAATCGATAGGACATTCTCTTTCCGTTCCTTGAAGCATAGCTACTATCGAATTAAAATTAGGCTGAGAGGTTAGTCCGCTCATAGAAGCTAATGCCACATCAACCACATCGACTCCTGCTTCAATAGCTTTTAAGCACGTTGTTGATTGTATAGAAGAAGTATCGTGTGTGTGTAAGTGAATAGGAATAGAAATATGTTTTTTTAATTCCTTAATCAAAACCTCAGCCGCATAAGGCTTTAACAACCCTGCCATATCTTTTATAGCCAATATATGTGCACCTGCATTTTCTAAAGCAATAGCAAGATCAACGTAATATTGCAGATTAAATTTCGATCGGTTTGGATTTAAAATATCACCTGTATAACAAATACAAGCTTCGGCAAGAGCGTTCGTTTTTTCACGAACCACTTTTATACTGTGTGTCATTCCTTCAATCCAGTTCAACGAATCGAAAATTCTGAATACATCAATTCCGTTTACGGCACTTTTAATGATAAATTGTTCAATAACATTATCAGGGTAAGCAGCATACCCTACGGCATTACTCCCTCTAAAAAGCATTTGGAGTAATACATTTGGCACTGCTTTGCGAATCATTCGTAAACGTTCCCAAGGATCTTCGTGAAGAAAACGCATAGTAACATCAAAAGTGGCTCCTCCCCAAACTTCTAACGAAAACAATTCAGGGAAATTTTTACCAATACCTTCGGCTACTTTCATAATATCATTATTACGCAAACGTGTAGCTAATAAAGATTGATGGGCATCTCGTAATGTAGTATCGGTATAAAATATTTGCTTTTCGTTTTTAATATATTGTATAAACTTATCTCTCCCTAATTCATTTAATAAATCTTTTGTTCCTTTTGGATAGTTGGTTGGTATGACCTTAGGTACAATGGGTTTTCTAAAAACTTTTGTTGGATCTACATACTTTACATCTGGGTGACCATTTACTCTAAGTTCAGCTAAATATTTTAAAAGTTTTGTTCCTCTGTCTTTTGAATATCCATATCTAGGAATCAATAAACTAGGATTATCCTGTATAAAGTTTACAGTAGTTTCTCCATTACGAAAAGTTTCATTAGACATTACATTGATAAGAAACGGAATATTTGTTTTTACCCCTCTTATTCTGAATTCTTCTAAAGTCCGACGTAATCTATCTGAAGCGCCTTTTAAAGTTCTTCCGCTTGAAGATACTTTGACCAACATAGAATCGAAAAAAGGCGAAACTTTTACCCCAGGATAACAACTTCCTTCATCTAAACGAATACCATAACCTCCCGCATTACGATAAGCAATGATAGTTCCGTAATCTGGTTTAAAATCATTTTCTGGATCTTCGGTAGTAATTCGGCATTGTATTGCCCAACCATTACATTTTATATCTTCTTGTTTGTGAATATATATTTGGCTGTGCGTTAATGGATGTCCTGCAGCTACAATAATTTGAGAACGTACTATATCTATTCCTGTAATTTCTTCAGTAATAGTGTGTTCTACTTGAATTCTAGGATTAACCTCAATAAAATATATATTTTCTTCTTTATCAACCAAAAACTCTACAGTTCCTGCATTGCTATAATTTACGTGTTTAGCAATTCTAGTAGCATAGTCAAATAATTTCTCCTTTGTTTCAGCTTTTAAAATAGAAGGGGCAACTTCAATAACTTTTTGAAATCGTCGTTGTACAGAACAATCCCTTTCGTACAAATGCACAATATTTCCATAATTATCTCCTAAAATTTGAACTTCGATATGTTTTGGGTTTTCAACAAATTTTTCAATAAACATTGTATCATCACCAAAAGCTTTTTGTGCTTCACTTTTAGCATTAATAAATGCCATTTGCATTTTCTCCGCATCGTGAACCACACGCATTCCACGACCACCACCTCCGGCAGCCGCTTTTAGCATAACGGGATAACCTATGTTTTCTGCTTCAAATAAAGCATCTTCAATAGTTTGTAAATCTTTTTTTGAATCTTGAATTAAAGGCACTCCTATTGCTCTGGCTACTTTTTTTGCTGCTACTTTATCTCCTAATTGTAGCATTGCTTCTACCCTTGGCCCTACAAAAATGATTCCTTCTTCTTGACAGCGTCTTGCAAAATCTACATTTTCAGATAAAAAGCCATAACCAGGATGGATAGCATCTACTTGATTTTCTTTGGCAACTTTGATAATTTCTTCAATGTCTAAATAAGGTTTTAAAGGTTCCGATTCGTCGCCAATCTGAAAACTTTGATCGGCTTTGTAACGATGTAATGAATAGCGATCTTCAAAAGTATAAACCGCTACGGTGTTAATTTTTAATTCGGTTGCTGCTCTAAATACACGAATAGCAATTTCCCCACGATTAGCTACTAAAAGCTTCGTAATTGTTGTAATTTTCATTGAGTTGTGTTGTTGTGTTCTGGAAGTAAAAGTATAAAAAATAAAATATGCACGCATAATATTTAGTCAAAATAACTTTTTTACTTTTTTTGTGTTTTTTTATAACTTTTCTCTTTTGACTTTTATTAAAAAATATTGATTTTAAGTATTTTAGTTTAAAAAGTATTTCTCTTGAATTAGGACTATAGTAGTAACTTATTTGAAAAATATACCTTTGTAAAAAATCAAGAAAATGGATACGCTAAAAATTATAACCTATACAGGTATTTTTGTGTTTGCTGTGGCGGGAGTACTCAAAGCGAGAACCAAAAGATTTGATATTTTTGGAGCTGTTGTATTAGCTTTTGTTATGGCTTATGGAGGCGGAACAATACGAGATTTACTATTAGGTATTAAACCTGTAAACTGGGTAAATGATAACCTAGCTATTGTTATAGTATTATCTGCAACTGTAATCACTTTCTTTTTTAAAATGAATTTTTCCTTGATCAAGAAATTGATTTTTTGGGTAGATGCGTTTGGTATTGGACTTTTTACTGTAGTAGGAATACAAATTGCTTTGCAAACGGGTATTTCTAATGTGTATGCACTTGTTATGGGAATTATTACAGCAACCTTTGGCGGATTACTTGGCGATGTAGTTTGTAATAAAGTTCCTGCCTTACTAAAACCTGGTGAATTATATGCCACCGCTTGTTTAATAGGTGGAAGTTTATATCTACTTATGATTAAATATCATTTTTTTACAGAAATGAGTATGATAATTAGTGTTCTTGTCACTGCTTCTATCAGAATTTATGCGATTAGAAACAAACTTCAATTGCCTATTGTTTAGCACTTTGTTCTTCTAGTGTTACTTTTCTTACTAATAAAATGTTGACACTATTAAACTAATCTTGAACTATAAAATCTTTTGGATCCTCTTTATTATATTCAGGTTGAATATTGATGTGATTAATTCCAAATTTTTCAAATAAAACAATTTCTATTTCGTGCAACAAATCGTTAAACTCGCTCATTAAAATATTTTCTGAACAATCTAGATGCGCCTCTAGATGTAACTCTTCTTCATTTAAATGCCAAACGTGTATATGATGTAATTTTCCAACTCCAGGAATTTTATGTACTTCACGTACAATTTCTTTAATATCGATATAATCTGGTGTAAAAAGCATTAACATTCTAGTTGAACTTATTATCAAATCGTAACCAACATAGATTAAATAAATAGATATTAATAAAGTCATTACACTATCTACCCAAAACCATCCATAAAATTTCATTAAAAGACCTCCTACTAAAACTGCTACAGATGCCATCATATCTGTCAATAAATGTAAGTATGCTGATTTCATATTCAAATTATGATCTGCATCTTTCTTTAATAGTAAAACCGATAAACCATTGGCAACAATTCCGAGTAAAGCTAACCAAATAACCAAACTAGATTTAATAGGTTCTGGATGAAAAAAACGATGAATTGCTTCATAACCTAAAATTACAGCTACTATCAACAATGTTATTGCATTTACAAATGCCGCTATCAACTCTGCGCGTTTATATCCAAATGTATGATCTATAGAAGCTTTCCTTCTTGAAAGTTTATGAGCTACATAACTAAAAACCAATGACAATACATCTGAAAAATTATGTAATGCATCTGAAATTAACGCTAAACTCCCTGAAATTAATCCACCTACAACCTGAGCAACAGTTATCAATAAATTAAGTAAAATAGAAAATATAAGGTTCTTTCCTTCTACTTCGTGTTTATGTATATGGACATGGTTGTGATTGTGTGACATAGGTATATTAAGATAAATTGGAAAAAAAAGACTTCTAAAAAGAAGTCTAAATTTATTTACAAGCTATTTTTTTAACTCGATTAGCGTGTCTTCCTCCTTCAAAAGGCGTATCAAGAAAAGCTTCGACCATTGCTACTGCTTGTGGTATAGATGTGTAACGAGCAGGGATACTTATTACATTTGCATCGTTATGCTGACGAGCAAGTTCTGCAATTTCTACAGTCCAACATATAGCACAACGAATATCTTGGTGCTTGTTTGCAGTCATAGAAATTCCGTTTCCGCTACCACAAATTACAATCCCAAAATCTGCTTTTTTACTTTCTACATCATAAGCTACCGGGTGTCCAAAATCTGGATAATCAACACTATCAAAAGTATCAGTTCCATGATTAATAACCGTGTGCCCATTAGATTCTAAATAATTAACAATTGCTTTTTTGTAATCTGGCCCTGCGTGGTCGTTTCCTATTGAAATGGTCATGTTTTGTAATTTTTTACAAAAATACAAATATTCTTTCTAGACAGAGTTAAAGAAACTTAAACTTCTTAAAACAATTATATACCTTTAATAATCAATATTATATTATTTATTTAAACATAAATTAACCCTATGTTAATAAAAATCATACATCTCTTTAAAATCAAGTAATTAACATTTAACACTGTTTGTTAATAACTCGGGAAAGAAAATAAGAACTATTTTTTGGTCGAATAAAAAAAATTTGTAATCCAAAACTAGAATCTAAAATCCAAGAAAAGTTTCACCAACTTTTTGAAAAAATATCCAACAGTAATTCATAGTTATTAACAGTAATTAACAAGTTAACTTTTCAATAAAATTAAGTAAAAATCAATTATTGACAATTGTTAATAACCTAAACAATATTCTTTATTTTCAATTATTTAAACCTATTAGATGTTGTTAATATCCTTGTATAACTTTGGAAAACTATATAAAAAAACAAATTCAACAAAAGTTTTAAGCCTTATCAACACCCTATCATAACCATCATAATTTTATTTTTTAAAAAAATTTCTTTTTGTTGTTTTTAGATGTTGTTAAAAACTCTTGAATTTTAAAAAAATTAAAACTGTTAAAGTTATATTTAATTTAAAACTGATTACTGTTTACAAATTACTGAATACTATTTCGTATTTTTCAGCGATTTTAATAAATGAAGATGAGTAAAAAACCTAGAAGATTCAGTAAAGGAGTAAAAGACTTTTCTGGAAAAATTTTAAAACTGCTTTCTAAAGAACCTAATAAACCTTTTAACTATAAGCAAATTGCTTCTCGATTAGAAGTCGATGATACTAAAAGTAGAAATGAAATAATTAAAGATTTAAAAATTCTTGCCTCAAAAAAGCAGATTATTGAGATAGAACCAGGAAAATATATTGTAAAAGCGCAAAGTCAAGATTATTACGAAGGTACGATAGATATGACTTCACGTAAAACGGCTTATTTTGTCAGTGACGAATTTGAAGAAGATGTATTTATACCTACAACAAATTTGAATCATGCTTTAGATGGTGATACAGTAAAAGTGTATGTGTACAATCGTCGTAAAGGAAAACGTCCAGAAGCTGAGGTTATCGAAATTTTAGAAAGAGCCAAAATGGAATTTGTTGGTGTGATAGATGTTCAAAAGAATTTTGCTTTTGTTACTACAGCCAATGCTAAAATGTACACTGATATTTTTATTCCAAAAGAAAAAATAGGTGAAGCTAAAGATGGTGATGTAGTTTTAGTAAAAATAGAAGACTGGCCTAAAAAAGCTGATTCTCCTTTTGGAGCTGTGGTAAAAGTTTTAGGAAGACCTGGAGAGCATAATACGGAAATTCACGCAATTCTTGCCGAATATGGTTTACCGTATGATTTCCCTATTGAAGTAGAAGCTTATGCTAAAAAATTAGATACTTCTATTCAAGCTAGCGAAATAGCTAAGCGTCGTGATATGCGTGATGTTTTGACATTTACGATAGATCCAAAGGATGCAAAAGATTTTGATGATGCCTTATCGTTTAGAAAATTAGAAAATGGCCACTATGAAATAGGTGTGCATATTGCCGATGTATCGCATTATGTGCAAGAAGGAACTATACTAGATGATGAAGCTTTTAAAAGAGCCACTTCGGTTTATCTAGTGGATCGTGTAGTTCCAATGCTTCCAGAAGTGTTATCAAATTTTGCTTGTTCGCTTCGACCTAATGAGGAGAAATATACATTTTCTGCTATTTTCGAAATTAATGAAAAAGCACAAGTAACGAGTCAATGGTTTGGAAGAACAGTAATTTATTCTGACCAACGATTTGCATATGAAGAAGCGCAACATATCATAGAGACGAAAGGAAATACTATTCCATCTGAAATTTCTCTTACAGGAGAAGAATACATTGTAAAAGCTGAAATTGTTGAAGCTACATTAAAACTGGATGAATTAGCTAAAATTTTTAGAAGAAACCGTTTGAATCATGGTGCTATTTCATTTGATAAAGTGGAAGTAAAATTCAAATTAGATGAAAATGATGAACCTGTTGGGGTTTATTTTAAAGTAGCTAAAGATGCCAATCATCTAATTGAAGAATTTATGTTATTAGCTAATCGTAAAGTTGCTGAATTTATTGGTAAACAAAAGAAAACTTTTGTGTATCGTATTCACGACGAACCAGATGAAAATAAGCTAATGAATTTGCAAGGGATAATTTCAAAATTTGGGTATAGTTTGAATTTCAAATCAAAAGAAACTATTTCTAAATCATTGAATAATTTATTGGTTGATATTGTTGGAAAAAAAGAACAAAATATGGTCGATACTCTTGCTATTCGCAGTATGAGTAAAGCCAAATATTCTACAGATAACATTGGTCATTACGGATTAGCATTTGATTATTATTCGCATTTTACTTCACCTATTCGTCGTTATCCAGATGTAATGGTTCATAGATTATTACAATTTTATCTTGACGGCGGTAAGAGTGTAGATGAAGAAGTGTATGAAGAAAAGTGTGTGCATTCATCCAATATGGAAAATTCAGTCAGCAGTGCTGAACGTGATTCTATCAAGTATATGCAAGTAAAATATATGCAGGATCATAAAGATCAAGAATTCTTGGGAGTTATTTCTGGAGTGACTGAATGGGGAATTTATGTTGAGATAATCGAAAATAAATGTGAAGGAATGATTCGCATTCGTGAAATAAAAGAGGACTATTATACGTTTGATGAAAAGCAGTATGCATTAGTTGGACAAGTCACTAAAGATTTGTTACAATTAGGAGATGAAGTGTGGGTAAAAGTTAAAAATGCTGATTTAGTAAAAAAACAACTTGATTATCATTTTATTAGAAGAAATGAGTAAAAGTGTATTACTTGCTATTTTATAATGTCTTTAAAGAAAAAATTTAATATGAAGAAAATAGTTATTTTATCATTTTTCCTTTCCAATTTAGCTATTGGACAAATCACAAAGAGATTAGGAGATTTTTCAAAAGTTACTGGTTTTGATCAAATAGAAGTTCATTTAGTTCCATCTAACGAAAATAAAATTACATTAGATGGAACAAATTCAGATCAAGTAGAATTAGTTACAAAAGATGATGAATTAAAAATTAGAATGCCTTTTGGTAAACTTTTGAAAGGTGATGATGTTGTTGCAACCGTTTATTTTAAAAATTTAGAAGCTGTTGAAGCTAATGAAGGAAGTAATGTGATAGGATATGAAACATTAAAATCTAATGTTTTTGATATCATTGCTAAAGAAGGTGGAAAAGTAAAAGTCGCTATAGAATCTTCAAAAATTTCTGTAAAAGCATCAAGTGGTGCAGTTGTAAATTTATCAGGTGATACCAGTAATGTTGATGCTGTTGTAACTACTGGAGCTAGTTTAGAAGCAACAGAATGTAAAACTAATCAAGCTACATTGACTGTAAATGCAGGTGGTGAAATTTATATTACGGCATCAGATTTTGTAGATGCTAAAACTAGAGCTGGAGGTAATATTTTTATTTACGGTAATCCAAAACAAGTGAATCAAAAAACCGTTTTAGGCGGAAGTATCGTTGTGAAATAATATTTGATCGAAGTTTTAAAATTAGATTTTTTAAGAATATAGAGCTAACTTGCACTTCAAAAAATATTTTTATTAATGATTAACGATATACTTTCTGCTATTCCTTGGGGATTTTTGCTTGCATTTACTATAGGACCAGTTTTTTTTGTTTTACTTGAAACCAGTATTACAAAAGGATTTAGAGCCGCTATGATTTTAGATGCTGGAGTAGTTTTTGGTGATTTTGTTTTTATTTTAATAGCATATTTTAGTACCAATCAAATTCTTGAGAAATTAAAAGACAATCCAAAATTATTTGTTTTCGGAGGAATTTTAATGTTTGGTTACGGATTGATTTCTTATATAAGCGAAAAAAAACGTTATGAAAAGAATCAAAAAGATGAAACTGAAAAAGATATAGATGATATTGAAAAAAGAAACTATTTAGGATTATTTTTCAAAGGCTTCTTTTTAAATTTCATTAATATTGGTGTTTTAGCTTTTTGGATGGGTGTTATCATTGTTTTTGGTCCCAAATTAAATATGGAGACAAACAGAATAATAACATTTATTGTTTCTATTATAGTTTCTTATGTATTTGTTGATATTATCAAAATATTAGTAGCTAAACAATTAAAATCACGTTTAAATAAACATAACATTCATAAAATTAAAAGAATAATTAGCATTGTTTTAATGATTTTTGGATTTGGATTAATCGCTCAAGGTTTTTTTCCTAATGAAAAAGAAATAATTCAAAAAAAGATTGAGCAACTAAAAAAGTAAAAATTAATTTATTATATTGTTTTAATTATTATTGAAACAGTATGAAAAAATTTTTACTAGTATTTTTAGTATCATTTTCCCTTTTTGCTCAAAATGAAACTACAAGTAAACCGAATCTTTCACTTTTAAGTTTAAATAAATTAAACATTGTGTATAAAGGTTTATCAAACCCTTTTACAGTCAATGTTAAAGATGCCAAACCTTTTATTATTAAAGGTGACGATGTTGTTCAAAATAACGATGGTAGCTATTATATTAAGCCAAAATCAAATGCTAAAGAAACGAAAGTTTTTGTTGAAATAAATACTACAGATAGTACAAAGGTTAGCGAAGAACATATTTTTAGAGTAAAAGATTTACCTTATGCGGCATTGTTAGTAAATCAAAAAGGATGTATTAATAGTGAATGTACTATAGATATGCCGGTAAAAGATTTGATGAATGCACAAGTAACAGTAAAATTGATAGATTTTTTATTAGATTATGAAATAAAAGTAATTGGTTTTAGGCTGTATTTAACGAATACAAAAGGAGAAACTTTAGAAAGTTATGATATAGACGGAAATAAAATCCCAGAAGATGTTTATGAAGATATTGTCAATAACGATAAGGCTAATTTGATAATTATACACAAAATTAATTTCACGTCAGATTTAGGATTGTCTATCGCTAAAACACCATTAATACGAATCCGAAAAATTAAAGAATAAATTTATTGCTAGTAAGCGAAATAAAAATTTAAAAAAGCAGTTTAGTTTTAATAAAGCTAAACTGTTTTTTTATGAAGAAATTATTTTATTTATTGTTTTTACCTGTTTTTTTGCTAGCCCAAACGAATGAAAAAAATAAGTTTTCTGTTATTGGTTTAGATAGAATGAATGTGGTTTATAGAGGAATTCCTAATCCTATTTCTATTGCAGTAAATGATGCTAAATCATTTAAAATTACAGGTGATGGTGTTTCAAAAACAAAAGATGGAAAGTTTATAATTAAACCTGGTTCAGGTAATGAAACAAAAATTTATGTTGAAATAATTACAAAAGCGAGTAAGAAGGTAGTTGAAGAGCATATTTTTAGAATAAAGGCATTACCCTCAGGATTTACTACAATTAATAGTCACGGATGTGCAAACAAATGTATTGTAGAACTTACTTACCAAGATTTATTAAATGCTACTATTGATTATAAATTTGATGACTTCTTATTTGACTATCAAATTAATGTAACAGGATTTAAAATAAATTTTTTAGATTATAGTTTAAATAAAATTGGTAAAACAATTGAAGTTAGAAATAACAAAATTAATAAAGAGACTTTTCTTGAAATAAAAAAAATGAGCAATGCTAGTTATATAATTATAAGTGATTTACATTTTCAACTAAAAAATTTAGATATGTATGTTTGTAAAGTATCACCAGTTAAAATATTAATTTCTAGATAACTTTCTAATATGAAAAAACTTGTTTTATTATTTTTTTCAATAGTAGCCTTTGGGCAAAATGAAGGTAGAACTTCATTAAAATCTAAATTTTCAGTAGTAAGTTTAGATAAAATGAATGTGGTTTATAGAGGAATTCCTAACCCTATTTCTATTGTAGTAAATGATGCTAAATCATTTAAAATTACAGGTGAAGGAGTTGTTAAAACTGATGAAGGTAAATATATTATTCGTCCTGGAGCTGGAACTGAAACTAAAGTTTTTGTGGAAATTGAAAAAAATGATGGTTCTAAGATAGTTGAAGAACATATATTTAGAATTAAAGGATTCCCAAAACCAGTAGGCACTTTAAGTGATGAATATTGTACAAATTGTACTCTACTGTTTAAAAAGAGTATTTTAAAGAATGCTATTGTTAATTATAAAATGATTGATTTTTTAGTAAATATTAATTCAAATGTGACACAGTTTAAGATTTCTTTAAACGAAAATAAATCAATTATAGTTTTTGGAAATCAAATTAATAATGAAGCCTTTAAGTTAATTGAAAAAGCTTCAGATAAAGATTATTTTATAATTTCTGAAATTAAAACAAATTATATGTCAGATGATCAATGTTTTCCACGTTACCCTGTTCCAATTACGTTTCAAGTAAAAGATTAACATATGTTTCAGATTTATAAATCCAATTTTACATGATTTATATGTTCACGTTCTGAAAAAAAACAAAAAAGAGTTACTAAAAATAGTAACCCTTTCGAGGCATCGCCCGGATTCGAACCGGGGTAGACGGTTTTGCAGACCGGTGCCTAGCCGCTCGGCCACGACGCCATTGTGGAGTGCAAATATAATAAAAAAGTTAAAAGGCAAAAGATAAAAGGTAAAAGTTTTTATTTAAGATAAGTTCTGAAATCAAAAATCGTTAATCATTACTCATCAATTTTTTAATTTTTTAACTTCTAAATTGTTCTAAAATAATTGTAACTTCCTCAACATCACCACCTATTGGAGGATTTAATTTTGAAACTTCAACAGTGATTTTTTTTACTAAATCTAATTCTTTTAAGGTTCTATCAACAATTCTTTTTGCCACATGCTCTAATAATTCCGATCGAATAGCCATTTCTTCCACCACTATTTTGTTCAGATGTACATAATCTACGGTATCAGAAAGCTTATCTGTTACTGCTGAGGTGGATAAATCAGCTTCAATTTCTAAATCAACACGATAATTACTACCTATTTTACTTTCCTCAACAAGACATCCGTGATACGAAAATGTACGTATGTTTTTTAATTTTATTTTTCCCATTTCTTTTAGTTCAATGTTTAAAGTTACAAAGTTCGAAGTTTATTAAACAACTTTAAACTTTAAACTTTAAACTTTTTCTATCTTTGTAGAAAAGATTGAAAAAAGAATGTCTACAAAAGAAAAATCATTAAATTTTATAGAACAAATCATAGAAGAAGACTTAAAAAATGGTTTGGCACAAGATAAATTGCGTTTTCGTTTTCCACCAGAGCCTAATGGATATTTACATGTGGGTCACGCTAGTGCTATATGTTTAAATTTTGGTTTAGGATTAGATTATAATGCACCTGTAAATCTTCGATTTGACGATACAAATCCTTCTAAAGAAGAGCAAGAATATGTAGATGCTATTAAGCGTGATGTAGAATGGCTTGGTTTTAAATGGGACAGAGAATGTTATGCTTCTGATTATTTTCAGGAGTTATATGATTGGGCGATACAATTAATCAAAAAGGGTAAAGCCTATGTAGATAATTTGTCATCTGAAGAAATGGCAAAACAAAAAGGTACTCCTACACAACCAGGTGTAAACAGTCCTAATCGTGATCGCTCTGTAGAAGAAAATTTAGATCTTTTCAACCGAATGAAAAATGGTGAATTCCCTAATGGTTCCTATGTTTTAAGAGCTAAAATTGATATGGCATCTCCTAATATGTTAATGCGTGATCCTTTGATGTATCGAATTATGCATGAGCATCATCATCGTACAGGGAACCAATGGTGTATTTACCCTATGTACGACTGGGCTCATGGAGAAAGTGACTATATGGAACAAATTTCACATTCGTTTTGTACACTAGAATTCTTACCTCACCGTGAATTATACGATTGGTTTTTAGATAATATATATGATACATCAAAAGTTCGTCCTAAACAACGTGAATTCGCACGTCGTAATTTATCTCATACAGTAGTTTCAAAAAGAAAACTATTACAATTAGTTGAAGAAAAACACGTAACAGGTTGGGATGATCCACGTATGAGTACTATTTCGGGTATGCGACGTCGTGGCTATACACCAATATCTATTCGTAATTTTGCTGATACAATTGGTATTGCTAAACGTACAAATTTAATTGATGTTTCATTGTTAGAATTCTGTGTTCGAGAAGATTTGAATAAAATTGCACCTCGTGTTATGGCGGTTTTAGATCCTATTAAATTAGTCATTACAAATTATTCAGATGCTAATGAAGAATGGTTAGAAGCCGAAAATAATCCTGAAGAAGAAATTTTAACTTATAGAAAAGTCCCTTTTGCTAAAGAAATTTACATTGAAAGAGAAGATTTTAAAGAAGAAGCCGATAAGAAATTCTTTAGATTAACTTTAGGTACCGAAGTACGTTTAAAAAATGCTTATATCATAAAAGGGGAATCAGTTGTAAAAGATTCGGAAGGTAATATAACAGAAATTCACGCGACTTATGATTCAGATTCACGTTCAGGAAGTGGGACTGAAGCTAGTAAACGTAAAGTAAAAGGCACTATTCATTGGGTTTCAACAAAACACGCATTAGAGGCAGAAGTTCGTGTCTATGATCGTTTATTTACTCACGAAAGTCCTGATGGTAACAAAGAAATCGATTTTAAAGAATTCATTAATCCTAATTCGTTACAAATTATAAAAGGATATGTGGAACCAAGTTTACAAACCACAAAAGAATTAGATCATTTTCAATTTCAGCGTTTAGGTTATTTCTGTACTGATAGAGAATCAACAGCAGAAAAATTAGTTTTTAATAAAACTGTTGGTTTGAGAGATACTTGGGCTAAAGTTGAAAGTAAGGAATAATACTATTTGTTTAATAAAAGCTCTCATATTGAGAGCTTTGCTTTTTTAATATTTATGAGAAAAATTTTATTAGTTTATTTATTTTTTTTAGGTATTTCAATTTATGCACAAGATCAATGGCGATCTTTAGGTACAAATGATTTTGATTTACCTTCACAAGGTGAGGTGGGAGTAAATTGTATAGCAATGAATCAAAATAACATACCTTTTGTTGTATCCAATGATTTTGCAAATGGAGGCAAATTAACGGTAAAAAAATTTAATGGTTCTAAATGGGAAATTGTCGGAAATGCTGGATTTTCTAATGCATCTGGTTCACTTTGCAGAATTTCTATAGGTTCAAATAATGATATTTTTGTTTGTTCAAATAATAATGCATCTTCGATTACAGTATATAAATTTAATGGTCTTGTCTGGGAAACAGTTGGTTTAGCAGATTTTATAAATATTTCTGTTTCATCAAATGAAATAAATATGACATTGGATAGAAATAATTTTCCTTACATTACATATCGTGCTAATGATTTAAAAATTTATACACAAAGATTTAATGGTAGTACTTGGGAAGTTGTAGGAAATTCTTCCGTTTCAGATGGATCAGGCAGATATCCTTATATAGCTATTGATAATAATAATGTGCCATATATTTCTTATAGAGACATAGTTAATGGAAGAAAATTAACGGTTAAAAAATTTAACGGTATTAGTTGGGAAATTGTTGGAAATGCTGGTTTTTCTACAGATATAGTCACCAATTCATCTATTGCATTAGATAACAACAATGTTCCTTTTGTTGCCTATACAGATGTTTCAAATTTATCAAAGGCTATTGTGCAAAAATTCAATGGTAGTAATTGGGAAATTGTTGGAAACTCTGGTTTTTCTCAAGGCGAAGTAGATTCTGTTTTGATTTCAATAGATAATAATAATGTACCATATGTTATTTATAAAGATTTTACTAAAACTCAGTACCAATCTACTATAAAAAAATTAGATTCTTCTATTTGGGTTGAAATTGGTGTTACAAATTTTACTATGACTTCTGCTGATTCTGGAAATCATATTGTTTTTGATAATTTAAACACTCCATATGTTGTGAGTAGATCCCCAGCAGGTAGAACATATGTACATAAGTTTTTTACAAATGTATGGTTACAAATCGGATCTTCAATATTTTCAAAAAAAAATGTAGATGAATTTAGAGTTGCTTTAAGTTATACTACTCCTTTTGTTGTATATAAAGATAAAAATAATTCTGAAAAAATATCAGTTCAAAAATTTAATGGTACTATATGGGAAATGGTTGGTAATGAAGGATTTTCTGATGGTAAAGCAAATTATATTGATATAGATATAAAAAATAATACGCCTTATGTTGTATACACAGATTTCGTCAATAGTAATAAATCAATTGTGCAAAAATTCAATGGTAGTAATTGGGAAATTGTTGGTAATACTTTTATTTCTGAAGGACAAACTGAGTTTAATGATTTAAAAATTGATAATAATAATACACCTTATGTTGTTTATAAAGATGCTATGAACTCTAATAAGGCTACAGTTAAAAAATTTAATGGAATTTCTTGGGAAAATGTTGGCAATCCCGGTTTTAGTTCAGGCAATTTATATTCTGCTTTAATCTCAATAGATACTAATAACGTGGTTTATGTTTTATGTAAAAACTCCACTAGTTTATCAGGATATAAACCAACATTATATAAATTTAATGGAACTACGTGGGAATCTGTTGGATTACCTGACTTTTCACCTTATGAGATTTGGTATTTAGATTTCGCTTTAGACAATAATAATGTACCGTACGTTGCTTGGACTGATCCAAATTTATTTAAACTATCTGTAGTTAAGTATAATGGTTCGACTTGGGAATTAGTTGGTACTTCTGATATTAATAATAGTGAAGCATATTGGATTAAAATTAGTATAGATAATAACAATGTCCCATATGTAATGTATTCCGAAAGTTTTGTTAATAGTAAAACAACGGTTAAAAAATTTAATGGAACTAATTGGGAATTAGTTGGAAATGAAGGTTTTTCATCTGGCTCTTCTCATCAAAATGATATTTTTTTCACCAATAATAATATACCTATTGTTGTCTATAAATCTGCAGGAATTTTTGCAAAATTTTTCGGAACAGAAGATGTTTTGAGTAGAAGTGATATTGTTTATACACCAAATACTTCATTTATTGCACCAAATCCTGTAATTAATGAGTTTTATATTGCTGGTATAAATAAACTTATTGAAATCGAAATTTTTGATTTAGTAGGTAATAGAATTTGCCATTTAAAAAATATAAATAACAATATCAATATTGAAAATTTACCTAAAGGAATTTATTTGGTAAAAATTACATCTGATTCAGGAACTTCAACATCTAAATTAATTAAGGAATAACATTATAAATTTTAGTAATTAAAAATCCACTAATTAGTGGATTTTTTTATTATTTAAAAAATCTATCAAAAATAAAAATTTAATAGAAATCTATTAAAAAATTAGCTTTCATAAATTGGTTTTAAAGTATTTTAAAAATTAGTTAAGGTAAAATAAGTTTTATTTTTTTTAATAGCTTAAATCGCTTAATTTTGATTTTTTAGTATTTTTGAACATAAATCTTTCATTTTGTCTATGATGATAATGAAAATCTTTTCAATTTTAAAAATAAATAAATTTTGACGACTAGTTGGTCAAAAGTTCTTCAAAAATTGTTATTGTGTTTTTATAAAAAGAGCCACAAATTTTGTGGCTCTAATTTTTTATTTTGTTGGTTCGTCAGGATTTGAAGTATCCGATGGATTATAATCTAATGCAGTATGATCTTTAGACTTTACTCGAGGTGTTTGTTTTTTCATTTGTTCGCCAATAATATTCGATGCAGTCAAACTTGTAACCATATTAGTTAACATATCATTTGCTGCTTGTGGCGAATTAGGTAATAAAATCAAGTTTGAATTTGTATCCGCACCTATTGCTTGAAGCGTATCATAATGTTGTGTAATTACAATTAGGGCTGAAGCTTCTTGTGAATTGATTCCGACATTATTTAAGACTTCTACACTTTCTACTAATCCACGTGCAATTTCGCGACGTTGATCAGCTATACCTTGACCTTGTAATTTTTTACTTTCGGCTTCAGCTTGAGCTTTAGCTACTATTCTAATACGTTGTGCTTCACTTTCAAATTGTGCAGCAGTTTTTTCTCTTTCAGCCGCATTAATTCTGTTCATAGCATTTTTTACTTGAATATCTGGATCAATATCTGTTACAAGTGTATTGATAATATCATAACCATAAGCCATCATTGCTTCATTTAATTCACGTTTTACAGCAATAGCAATATCATCTTTACGTACGAAAACGTCATCAAGGATTAATTTTGGTACTTCTGCACGCACCACATCAAATACATAAGCAGTAATTTGATCGTGTGGATATTCTAATTTATAGAAAGCTTCATACACATGCTCTTGTATTACTTTAAATTGTACCGAAACTTTCATTTTAACAAACACGTTGTCTTTTGTTTGTGTTTCGATAATTACATCTAATTGTTGAATGCGCAAGTTAACTTTTCCTGCAATTCTATCAATCAGAGGTACTTTAAGTTGTAAACCAGAGTTTCGGATGCTATGAAACTTACCAAAGCGTTCAATCACAGCAGCAGTTTGTTGTTTGACAGTGAAAAAGGAAGACATCAAAATAATGAATCCAATAAATAGTAAGATAATAGGAATTACGGTCATAATTTTAAAAGTTATTTTGTTTTATATTGATTATACGACTTTTTAATTCAAAAGTTACATTTTAGTTTAATTTAATTATATTTAACACCTAAATATCAAATAATGAATAAAATAACTAAGTTAGCATTGTTGTTTACCGTTTCTCTATTTGCACAATATAAAAACAAAGACGGTAACAGAATTGGTATCTCTGGTGGTGTGACTCATACTTCTTTGACTACCAATAATTTTAAAACATCACCTTCCATTGGCTGGATTGGTGGTCTAGCAGTAAGAGGAAATTATTATAATAACTGGAGTGCAGTCTTTGGAATGCAGTTTACGGATAGTAATTTTATTCTGCAAGCAGCTTCACCAAGTTCACTCACTCAAATTGAAGACGTAAATGTTAAATTATCCGCAGTTCAAGTTAGACTTTTATTAAGTTACAATGTTATCAAGGATCATGTATCTATAGACTTAGGTCCAGTATTACAAATTAATGGTCAACTTAGTGTTGCTGATAAGGATAAAAAGAATGTTTTGCCTTTATCGCCAGCTGTGAAAGTTGAAGATCTCTTAGAAGTAAATAAAATAAATGGAAATGCCTATATAGGTTTTTCAGCAGGTACTAAAAGAGTTCGCGCAGTTGTTTTTTATCAGTACGGATTTAATAATTTTTTGAGTAATTTAAATAAAAATGACGATTTAGTTTCACGTAATAATAACAAAATGTTTGAGGGTCATTTAGGTTTCTTGAGCGGTCAGTTATTATTTAATTTATAAAAAAAACCTAGCAACTGCTAGGTTTTTTATTTATATACTTTTTACAGCATCTTCTATTCTTTTTATTGTTTCATCCTTCCCAAGAATCTCCACTATATCAAACAAATGTGGTCCCATCATTTTTCCAACTAAACTAAGGCGAAAAGGTTGCATTACTTTACCCATTCCTATTTCGTTTGTAGTTAACCACTCTTTTACAATTGTTTCTATGTTGGCACTCGTAAAATCTGTAATAGTTTCTAAAACTGTAACTAATTGTTTCATTAACTCTGGAGTTTCTTCTTTCCAATTTTTCAAAGCTTTTTCATCATAACTATTTGGAGCTACAAAAAAATATTCGGTCAACTCCCAAAAATCAGTCACAAAATTTGCTCTTTCTTTGTTTAAAGAAACAATTCTTTCTAAATCTAATGAAGTTGATATGTTTCTTTTTTCTAATTCTTTTGCAAAACTAATGGCTAATGACTTATCACTTTTCACTAATAAATATTGATGATTGAACCATTTGTTTTTTTCTGGATCAAATTTAGCACCCGATTTGTTTACTCTATTTAAATCAAATTTTTCGACTAATTCTTCTAATGAAAATATCTCTTGTTCTGTACCATCATTCCAACCTAATAGTGCTAAGAAGTTAACCACAGCTTCAGGAAAAAAGCCGTTTTCACGATATCCCATTGAAGTTCCTTCTTCTGTTTTCCATTCTAAAGGAAACACTGGGAATCCCATTTTGTCTCCATCACGTTTTGATAATTTTCCATTACCCACTGGTTTTAAAATCAATGGTAAGTGAGCAAATTCTGGTGCTTCCCATCCAAAGGCCTTGTATAGCAATATGTGTAAAGGTAAGGATGGTAACCATTCTTCACCACGTATTACGTGTGAAGTTTCCATCAAATGATCATCTACAATATTTGCCAAATGATACGTCGGCATTCCATCACTTTTAAATAAAACTTTGTCGTCTAATAAATTAGTATCAAATTTAACATCACCACGAATGATATCTTTTATTTCTAAAGTTTGATTTGTTGGTGTTTTAAAACGAACTACAAATGCTTCACCATTTGCAATACGTTTATCTACCTCTTGACCTGAAATGGTTAAAGAGTTATCTAATGTTTCACGAACAGAATGATTATAAATAAAAGTTTGCCCATTAGCTTCTGCCGATTTTCTTAATTCGTCTAATTTTTCAGCTGTATCAAAAGCATAATATGCCCAATCAGATTCAATTAACTGGTCAGCATATTGTTTATAAATTGCTTTACGCTCACTCTGACGGTAAGGTCCGAATTTTTCATTTTTGCCTACAGTTTCATCAGGTGCAATTCCTAACCATTCTAAAGCTTCAAATATATAAGCTTCTGCACCAGGTACAAAACGTGTTTGATCTGTATCTTCTATTCTTAAATAGAAAGTACCATTATGTTTTTTTGCAAATAAATAATTAAATAAAGCAGTTCTCACACCGCCTATATGTAAAGGTCCTGTTGGACTTGGTGCAAATCGCACTCTAACTGGCTTTGACATTTTATATTGATTTTGTTATTTGTCACACTGTGCTTGTCGACGTGTCGTGCAAAGATACATTATACAACTAACTTTTTTGTTTGATTTTGATATTTGAATTTGTATTTGATATTTTACTAACTTTATAGGTTATAATTTAAGTATTGATAAATTGGATTCAAAAGCTATTATATTCGCTAAACTTGAGGATTTCATAAAGAAATTCTATACTAATGAACTTCTACGAGGAACATTGTTTTTTGTAGGATTAGGTTTGATTTATTTTCTTTTTACTAGTTTCATTGAGTATTTTCTTTGGTTAAAACCTACTGGACGAACAATTCTTTTTTGGATGTTTATTGTGGTTGAAGTTTTCTTATTAACTCGATTCATAGCTTTTCCTTTATTTAAATTATTAAAAATTAAAAAAGGATTAGATTATAATGAAGCTTCAAAAATCATAGGAAATCATTTTAGTAATGTAAATGATAAGTTGACTAATTTTTTGCAATTATCTCAAGATGAAAACCAATCAGAATTATTGTTAGCTTCTATAGAACAAAAGGCTAATTCTTTACAACCAATTCCGTTTACCAATGCAGTAGATTATAATAAAAACAAGAAATATATTCCTTTAGCAATTATTCCTTTGTTGATTGTATTGTTTTTTATGCTTTCAGGTAAGGATGAGTTTATCGCTGATAGTATGCATCGCGTCGTAAATTATAATGATCAATTCTCACCACCTGCTCCTTTCCAATTACTGGTGACTAATACTTTAGTAACAGAGCAAAATAAAGATTTTACCCTGCAAGTAAAAGCAATAGGTAAAGTAATTCCTGATAAGGCAATGATTATTATAGGAGACGAATCGTACTTTATGGAAAGTAAATCAGGAGGACAATTTCAATATACATTCGAAAAGCCTGTTTCAGATATCAATTTTCATATCGAATCTAATGAAGTCATTTCTACAGTATATAAGTTGAAAGTGACCACTGTTCCAGCAATTGAAAATTTTGAAATGCTTTTATCGTATCCTAAATATTTAAGTAAAAAAGCTGAGGTTATTAAAGGTACAGGCAATGCGGTTATTCCTGAAGGCACTTCGATAATTTGGAGAATTGATGCAATAGCAACAAATAATATTAAATTTGTTGTTAATAATTCTTCTTCTAACTTTCAAAGTATTGGAAATCAATTCAAATTAGCCAAAAATATACATCAAAATACAGAATATCAGATACTTACTTCAAATAAATCAGTTAAAAATTATGAAAAACTTTCATATACTTTAAATGTTGTCAAAGATCAACACCCAACGATAAGAGTTGAAGAAGCTCCTGATAGTATTAGTGCAGGTAAACCATATGTTTTGGGTCAAATTTCAGATGATTATGGTTTTAGTCGTTTGAGTGTTGTGTATTACCCTAAAGATAATTTGAAACAAGCTAAACGGGCTAATTTATCTTTTAAGCAAGGGGTTTATGATAAATTTGTTTTTGCTTTCCCAAGTAACTTGTCTATTACGCCTGGAATACCTTATGAATATTATTTTGAAGTTTCAGACAATGATGCTATCAATCGATTTAAGACTGTAAAGTCTTCTGTTTTTTCTCACCGTGAATCTACAGAAACTGAAAAGCAAGAAGTATATTTAGAGCAACAAAACAATAATATCAACAGCCTTTCTAAATCTCTAAAAGCACAGGAAAAGCAACAATCTGAATTAGAGAAATTGCAACAAGCAGGAAAAGAAAAGAGAGAATTGGACTATAAAGATCAACAAAAGATTAATGATTTCTTAAAACGGGAAAAGCAACAAGAAGAGTTAATGAAGAACTTCTCTGAAAAAATGAAAGATAATTTAGATAAGTTTAATCCTAAAGCAAATGACCCTAAAAAGGAAGAATTAGAAAAACGTTTAGACAATGTACAAAAGGATTTGGAAAAAAACAAAAAGCTTTTGGACGAATTAAAAGAACTTAACGAGAAGCTTCAACACGAAGATTTGTTTGAAAAGATTGAAAAATTTCAGCAGAAGTCAAAAAATCAAACTAAAAGTTTAGCGCAATTGGTTGAATTGACTAAACGTTATTATGTAGAACAAAAAGCTAAACAGTTAGCTGACAAACTTGAAAAATTAGCAGAGAAGCAAGAAAAGCTATCTGAAAGTAAAGAGAATTCAGAGGAAGAACAAAATGAATTAAACAAAGAGTTTGACAAACTTTCTAAAGAATTAAATGATTTAGAGAAAGAAAATAAAGAACTAAAAAAACCTTTAGATATTCCTAACGATAAAGAAAAACAAGAAAGTATCGATAACGATATGCAAAATGCATCAAAGGAATTAAAAAATAAAAACACACAAAAGGCTAGTCCTAAGCAAAAGAATGCAGCCAAAAAAATGAAGCAAATGGCTCAGTCTATGGAGATGGAGATGCAAGGTGGCGAACAGGAACAAATGAATGAAGATATAAAAATGCTCCGTCAGATTGTGGACAATTTGTTAGAGTTTTCTTTTTCCGAAGAAAAGCTGATGAATAATTTCAAAGCAATTAAAGGTACTTCTCCCACTCTTTCAAAATTAATCAAGAATCAGAAAGATTTAAAAGATCAGTTTAAGCACGTAGATGATAGTCTATTTGCAATGTCTTTACGTAATACAAAGATTGGTGAAAAAGTGACTAAAGAAATAGGCGAAGTTTATTATCATTTAGATAAATCGATTGATTTCTTAGCAGATAATCAATTAGGTCGTGGTACATCTAGCCAACAATTTACTTTTACAAGTGCAAATAATCTAGCAAATATGCTAGCTGATATTCTTAATAGTATGCAAATGTCTATGTCTGGTCAAGGTCAAGGTACTCCAAAACCTGGTCAAGGACAAGGGATGCAGTTGCCTGATATTATTATGAGACAAGAAGAGATTGTAAAAAAAATGGGTCAAGGTAAACCTCAAAAATCTGGAGCTGGTGGAAAAAAAGGTAATGAAGGTGAACCTAAAGAAGGACAAGGCGATAAACCTAGTAATGAGGGTCAAGGCAACAAATCTGGTCAACAAGGACAAGGTAACAAGTCGGGCAAAAATGGTCAAGGTCAGGGCGGTGAGAGTGAAGGTGAAAATGGTCAAGACGGAGAAGGTAATGCAAAAGAAGTATTAGATATTTTGAAGGAGCAACAACAGTTGCGTGATGCATTGCAGAAAGAATTAGAAAAGCAAGGTTTAGGTCCAGAAGGAAGAAATGCTTTAGAACAAATGAAGCAAATTGAAAAGCAATTAATAAACAAAGGTTTTTCACAACAAGTAGTTCAACGCGCTTTAAACTTAAAGTACGAACTTTTAAAATTACAAAAGGCAGCGCAAGAGCAACATCAAGACGAAAAAAGAGAATCTGAAACTAATAAAAAAGATTTTCAAAACACAGCTCCTGCCCTACCTCAGAAATTACAAGAATATTTAAATAGTATTGAAATTTTAAATAGACAAACACTACCTTTGCGCTCGCAAATTAATAAGCGAGTTCAGGAGTATTTTAAAGGCAATGATAAATTATAATTACGAATTAGATTTTGCACTGGAAAATGAAGAATTATTTTCCCAGTGGATTGAAAGAGTTGTTCTATCTGAAGGTAAATCTTTAGGAGAGGTTTCCTATATTTTTTGTGATGATAATTATTTATTAGAAATTAACGAAGAGTATCTTCAGCACGACACCTTAACGGATATTATCAGTTTCGACTATACGGAAGGTGATGTGATTTCTGGAGATGTTTTTATTTCTATTGACAGAGTTCAAGATAATGCTGATGATTTTAATGTTGAATTTATAGAGGAATTAAAGCGAGTTATGATTCACGGAATACTTCATTATTGTGGTTACAAAGATAAATCAGAATCAGACGAACTTATTATGCGCTCTAAAGAAGATGAAAAAATTAAAATGTTTCACGTGAAACAGTCTTAAATAACTAACCTGCTTTTTGTTCCACGTGAAACAAAAAGCAGCTAGATAAAAATTTGTTCCACGTGAAACAAATTATAAACACTAATTATTTTTGTTCCACGTGAAACAGAAAAATAATAAATTTCTAGTAAGAAAATATGTTTTTAGAAAAGTATGATGTTGTTGTAGTTGGTGCTGGTCACGCAGGTTGCGAGGCGGCAGCGTCAGCTGCAAATTTGGGTTGTAAAACATTACTCATAACAATGAGTCTACAAAACATTGCGCAAATGTCTTGTAATCCTGCTATGGGAGGAATTGCTAAAGGGCAAATAGTTCGCGAGATTGATGCACTGGGCGGTTATTCTGGAATTGTTTCAGATAAAACAGCGATTCAATTTAAAATGTTGAATCAATCAAAAGGACCCGCAATGTGGTCACCACGTTGTCAAAGTGATCGTATGCGTTTTTCTGAAGAGTGGCGCTTAATGTTAGAGCAAACTCCTAATCTTGATTTTTATCAAGAAATGGTTACTGGTATTTTGACCGAAGGCGAAAAAGTTATTGGAGTTAAAACTGCGATTGGTTTATCTATTTATGCTAAAACAGTTGTTCTAACTAACGGTACCTTTCTAAATGGTTTAATTCACATAGGAGAAAAACAATTTGGCGGTGGTCGTGCAGGTGAAAGTGCTTCTTATGGTATTACCGAAGATTTAGTTCGTTTAGGATTCCAAGCAGGAAGAATGAAGACTGGTACACCTCCGCGTGTTGATGGTCGTTCTTTAGATTATTCTAAAATGAGAGTTGAACCTGGTGATAGTAATCCCGCTAAATTTTCATATTCTGATGTAACTAAACCATTAAATCATCAGAGAGATTGTTATATGACATATACGTCCACTCTCGTACATGATTTGTTACGTGAAGGTTTTGATCGTTCACCAATGTTTAACGGAAGAATTAAATCTTTAGGACCTCGTTATTGTCCGTCTATCGAAGATAAAATTAATCGTTTTGCTGATAAGGACCGTCACCAACTTTTTGTAGAACCTGAAGGATGGAATACTGTTGAGGTTTATGTAAATGGTTTTTCAACTTCGTTACCAGAAGATGTTCAATTTAAAGCATTGCGTTCTGTTGAAGGTTTTGAAAATGTAAAATTCTTCCGTGCTGGGTATGCTATTGAATATGATTACTTTCCTCCTACTCAATTAAAGCACACCTTAGAAACTAAATTGGTTTCAGGTTTATATTTTGCTGGTCAAATCAATGGTACAACTGGTTATGAAGAAGCAGCTTCTCAAGGTTTAATGGCAGGTATCAATGCTGCACTAAAAGCACAAGATCGTGATGAATTTACGTTAAAACGTGATGAGGCATATATTGGAGTACTTATTGATGATTTGATTACAAAAGGTACAGAAGAGCCATATCGTATGTTTACTTCTCGAGCTGAGTATAGAACTTTGCTTCGTCAAGATAACGCCGATTTTCGTCTTACACCTAAATCTTTTGATATCGGTTTAGCTAGCGCTGACAGAATGCGACGAATGGAGAAAAAATTTAGTGAAGCTGATAAAATGGTCAATTTCTTTAAAGAGACTTCTGTTTCTGTTGCAGAGGCGAATCCTGTTTTAGAAGCTAATGAAAGTACACCAATTATTCAAGGTGATAAAATGTTTAAAATTTTCTCTCGCCCTCAAATTGATATGAATGATATGCTTCAATTTGAAACAGTACAAGAATATGTTGATAATAATGATTTAGATAAAGAAATATTAGAACAAGCCGAAATACAAGTAAAATATTCTGGATATATTGAAAAAGAAAAAGCAAATGCCGAAAAATTGCATCGTTTAGAGAATATTCGTATTCCAGACAATTTTGATTATGATCAATTGAAATCATTATCGTATGAAGCAAGAGAAAAGTTAAAAAAAATAAGACCAGTAACTATTTCACAGGCTTCACGTATAAGTGGTGTATCGCCTAATGATATTTCGGTGATGTTAGTGTATATGGGAAGATAGGTTTGAATACTTCCGGCGCCTTCGAGAACCTCAGGCACCGGAAGTATTCAAATTAGTTTATTTCCTATTGTGACTATCTGAGACTCCAAAGTAAATGCAGTCAAAATTAAATTTATAAATGTTCCACGTGAAACTATGAAAAAAATAATTTTATCGTTGATTGTTTTATTTTTGTTTTCCTGTAAAAGAGTTAATAATGATAATGGGTTTTATTTGAAGAAAGATTATTTAGAATATCAAGATTCATTATCACAAAAGAGCTTTGAATTAAATCAGACAAGAATTCTTTTAAAAGTTTCTTCAGACACTGTCTTTAATTGGGGAGATATAAAATATTGGGGAGAATATTCAATAACGCAAAAGTTTCCATTCCGAAAAATAACACATAATGGAAATACAAAATATTTTTTAGATATAACTTATAATGGCAATAGTGAAAGTTTTGAATATATTAAATGTGATTCGATTAAACCACCAATAGATTCTATAGGATTAAATTTTTATGAATTGGAAAAAATAAAGAGCAACAGAATTTTAGTAGGTAATTATTCTCTAAACGGTAAAAGAGTTATTTTTAACAAAAATGGTAGAGTCCAAGGGTTAAATGAATTTAAAACCTACAGTATTTATTTCAAAAGTGGAACAAACTTTCCATTCTCAGACATAAATCTTATTGAAACTAATAATGGAATTTGGAAATTTAGTATTACAAAGGATATACTAAAGTTTATAAAATTTTCCGAATCAAAAAATACATTAACGGAAAGATACTATTTAACAAATAAAAAAATTGAGCTAATCAGGCTTTAAATTATTATAAAATGAATTTTTCAACACAAAAAGTTTACATAAAAGTGCAAGATCACTCCGTTTCGAAAGAAAAATTTGAATTATTACTTGATTCGGATTTAGAATTGCTAAAAACACATCCCCAACCTGCTTTAGATAGTTTGGGTAAATATTATGAAAGCGAAGATTATATTTCGCATACAGATGCGAAACGTTCTTTATTTGAAAAAGTGTATCATATAGTCAAATCTTATTCGTTACTTAAAAAAGTTGCTTTATTAAACTCTTTATACAAGCAACGTGGGAGTTTATTAGACATAGGCGCTGGTACGGGCGATTTTTTAGTAACAGCAAAAGCATCTGGTTGGCAAACAATAGGTATAGAACCTAATGAAAATGCAAAAAAATTAGCTATTTCTAAAGGAATTTCTTTTGAAAATAATATAGAAAGTATTGAAAATCAACAATTTGACATAATTACAATGTGGCACGTACTGGAACACGTACCCGATGTTGAGCACCAAATAAAAGAATTAAAGAGATTACTTAAGCCAAATGGTACAATTATAATAGCAGTTCCTAATTACAAATCGTACGATGCACAACATTATGGAGAGCACTGGGCAGCTTATGACGTACCAAGACATCTTTGGCATTTTTCTAAAATGAGTATAGAAAAATTAGTTTCACGTGAAAATTTGAAATTGGTAAACATACTCCCGATGGTTTTTGACAGTTTTTATGTCTCACTTCTATCTGAAAAATATAAAAATGGAAAAATGAATTTTATTAAAGCATTTTGGGTTGGTTTAAAGTCAAATATTAAAGCAATCAACTCTAAAGAATCTTCTTCCCACATTTACGTGATAAAAAACAGCTAAAATGCATTTTTAAGCGTTTTAAACGAAGTTTTAGGTGTTTCATATCGAAAAACACCTTTCTTGTTTTTTAAAGTGGTACAAACGCAATCTATTGACCTGTTATTTAATCGTTGAAAATTATGATAAAAAATAATTACATAGTAAATATCTATGATGTTAAAAATTAAATTTTTTTAACTCCTACCCTATTTTAAATTTTAGTGTTTTAATCTTTATATTCTTTCAATCCTATTTTAAAATAAAAATTCTATTTTTACCAAAATTTAAAATTTAATACTCATACAATGAAGAAAATTGTTTTTGCATCAGCGATAGCTATTTCGATGATTGCTTGTAAAGAAACTCCGCAAGCCAAAGAATTTAAAACGGCTTATATTGATACAATGAAGTTGATGGAGGATTATAAAGAAGCTAAAGATCTACAAGAAAAATTTAATACAAAAGGAGAAGTAAAAGGACGCGAATTAGAAGTTGAAGCGAGAAAATTAAAAGCAGAAATGGATGCTTTCCAGCAAAATGCTATGGCAAAAGGGCAAGCTTGGGCACAGCAAAAAGGAGCTGAATTGCAACAACGCCAACAACAATTGCAATATGCACAACAAGCAATAGGACAACAATTACAAATGGAAGGTGGTAAAGAGCGTGACTCAATCGTAAAACAAGTGCGCGAGTTTATCAAAACCTATGGTAAAGAAAAAGGATACGATTACATTTATGGAACTGGTGATGCTGCAACGGTTTTATACGCTAAAGACGCTTATGATATCACTAAAGAAGTAACAAAATTGCTTAACGATAAATACGAAGCTAAAGCTAAACCAGAAGAGAAAAAAGAAGAAGTTAAGAAATAATCTTTCTTAAATATAAAATTATATAAAGCACTCATTTTGAGTGCTTTATTTTATACAACTAAATTATTTCACCGAAGTTATTGCAATAAAAAACCAGCCTTTTAGCTGGTTAGTCTCTTTGTTATTTTGCTCCTTTTTATTGTAATAAATAAACCCCTATAACAGCACTTACAAAGTAAATAGCAATTGTTCTAGCTCCATCATAATCTTTAGCTACACGTTGTCCAAAAAGTAGCATTAAAAGCGTTATACATGAGAGAACGGCACCATATTTACCATATACTCTACCATTATTCATACAAAGTTCAATCATACCAACAATACACAGTATTCCAGCTGCTACTTCTAGTAAAAGTATTATTTTTAACGAAATATCTACTTTTCCATCAAAAAAAGTGCCTTTGAAATGATCTTTCAGCCAAGATAAATTGTCTTGATAGTTTACAAATTTATCATATCCTGATTGTAAAAATGTGATGGCTAAGAAAAGTAATACCATTAGTCCCGCTAAATTGTCCATATGTTTAGTTTTTGTGAATTAGTCGTGTTAATTTTATAGATAAATCAGTTAAAATAATTTTAGCATTTCCGTTACGTTCAATGTGATATATTGTATCAGAAAGTTCTTTATATATTTCGGTAATGTTATTGCCTGTTATAAATGTAGCAAATTTTTCAAAATTAAAACCATCTACTTCTGTTTCAAAATAGACTAATTTTTCGGCAGAGTAGTTATATAGCATTGCTTGTCGGAAGGTTTCAATACAAAAATGAAGGAATTTTTTTTGTGTCTCCCTCCCTAGCCCAGCTATTTTCTCACTCCAGTTAAGTAAATCTTGTATGGCAGCAGCATTTCCTTTTGCTCTAAAGGCTGCTCGAACCCAGGTTACAAACCATTCTTCAAATGGTGCTTCGTCATTATGATTATTACAAAGCTGTAGTGCTTTATTGTAATTACCCTGACATCTGTGTGCAATTTTTAATGCTTTTTTTTCATCAATTTTTTCAAAAGCAACTAAGTGAGAAGCTATTTCATTTTCAGATAATTTATCAAAATGTACAACCTGACATCTCGAACGAATGGTTTGAAGTAAATCTTCTTCATTTTCTGTGATTAAGATAAATACTGTTTTGTCTGTGGGTTCTTCGAGTAATTTTAATAATTTATTAGAGGCTTCAATATTCATTTTGTCTGCCATCCATATAATCATTACTTTATAACCTCCTTCATAGGATTTTAAGGAAAGAGAATGAATTATTTCTGAGGCATCTTCTACCCTAATTAATCCTTGTTTGTTTTCAACACCTATGTGGTTGTACCAATCAAAAAGACTTCCATAAGGCAATTGTTGTAAAAATTCACGCCATTGAGGAAGAAAATCTAAACTTTTAGGTTTGGATTTTACACTTTCTGTAGTTACTGTTGGATACACAAAATGTAAGTCAGGATGTGAATAATGTTCAAACTTTAGATTGCAGGCATCGTTTCCTCCTGTATTCTCTTCACCTTTGTTGTTGCACAAGATAAATTGAGCATAGGCAATAGCAAGCAATAAAACTCCCTCCCCTTCTTTACCCACAAATAGTTGAGCGTGAGGCACTCTGCCCAACTGTGCATTTGTTAATAAGTGTTTCTTTACAGCGTTTTGACCTATAATTTGATTAAATAGCATAAAGCAAATGTAAAATATTACAGTCTTTTCAGCAAAAAGATTAGTAAAATAACATTTTTTGTATTAATTTTATCATTATAGCTTTATTTTATAAATTTTATTTTAACAAAAAAGGATGTTTTTTAATGAATCTGTAAAAGAATTTAAAATGCATTCAAAATGAGTGAGTTATAAATTTTTTTTTATACCTTTGTATTCGACAAAAGATATAATAATATCGATGAAAAACACTTTTTTGTAATAAAAGTTAAAATTTTTAAAAAAAAATATTTTTTGGCACGCTTTTAGATTGTACTTATAAAAAATGAAATGCATTAATTTTTTTATAAGACTTTTAAATTAAAATTGCAAGCACAAAATAATTTTTTTATAAAAAAGTTTTTAAACATTTGGTAATTCAATTTAAAGGTCTATTTTTGAACAATTAGAACTTTAACTATTAAAATTTTAAATTTACTATGAAGAAAATTATCTTTTTGAGCCTATTCGCTTTTATGGCAGTAGGAAATATGAATGCTCAGAATAAATCTCAATTGAAAAGTATTATCAGTACTGGTGGTGCTTCTGTGAGAAAATTCCACGAGAAAAGTGAATTAGAAGGAATGACTAAGGGAGCTTTATTGGAATTATATATTGAGCGTATTAAAGTACTAGTAAACACGTTGCCTTATATTGCGCTTACTACTAAACCTGGTATTACAATGCAGGATGTAGGTATACCTGAAAATGCTGAAAATAATAAAGCATTAGATGCACAAAAACAGAACACTCAAACTTTTTTGATGAGTACTGTAGATTTCCAACGTACAATGATGCCTTACTCAGACAAAGGAAATTTAGTAACTTCAATTTTGTATTATGAGTCAATGTTGAAAGAATTGAACACTCTTAATGATTAATAAAATAGAATATTAATATTAACATTCTAACCCCTACCCCTATGAAAAACTTAATCAATTTAAAAACGATTGCGCTAGTTGCAACAGCATTTGTTGCCAATGCACAACAAGAAAAGGGTATAATTGGTTCTAGTAACTGGTTAAATAATTGGACTGAATTTAAACCAGCAAAAGTTGAGTATAATGAAACAAATCAAATTTTGTATGGTAAAATAACTACAAATACAACTTTACAGAAAAAGAATACGTATCTACTGCAAGGACCTGTATATGTAACAAATAATGCGGTTTTAACAATTGAGCCAGGTACGGTTATCAAAGGGGATGCGGAAACGAATGGAGCTTTAATAATAACTAAAGGCGCTCAACTAAAAGCTGAGGGAACAGAGACTGACCCTATTGTTTTTACGTCTAATAAACCAGTAAAAAAAGCTGGTGATTGGGGAGGTATAGTGATTATAGGTGATGCGCCTATAAATAAATTTGGTGGAACAGCTTCATTAAACTATGATTTAGACCCTACACAAACTATTTATGGTGGTACAAATCCTCTTGCTAACTCAGGAATTTTAAGATTTTTAAGAATTGAATTTGCAGGAAAAAAAATAAAAGGGTTCAAAGATTATAATGCTTTATCTTTAGCAGGTGTAGGAAATAAAACTGTCTTAGAACATATCATGACAAGTTTTTCTGCAGGGAACGCTTTTGAAGTTTTAGGCGGTGATGTATCAATGAAAAATGTTGTGACTTATCGTGCTTCTGGAGATGATTTTAGATTTACTCAAGGTGCTCAAGCTAAGTTAGATAACTCATTAGCAATTAGACATTCATTGTTTTCTGGTTCTACTAGAGCAAGATCTATAAATGTAAATTCTTACGATAAAAAAGAAGAAACAGATTTAAGCAAAAAATTATCAAATGTTTTAGTTACAAATTGCACATTAGTGAATACTACTGAGAATTTATCTGCTGATATCGCAAGTGGTTTAGTAAAAGAAGCTGTGTTTGTAGCAGATAATACTAATTTTTCAATGCGAAAAAGTGTTATATCTGGATTTATGCCAGCTGCAATTCTAAGCGAAAGCATTAAACTTGAAGGTGGAGCCCTAAAAGCTATTGAGTTTAAAGAAATGTATTTCAATAATTGTAAAGGAAATATTTTTGTTGAAAATTCATCTAACAATGAAGATCTTGAAGATTATTATGGTAATTTAGCCTTTGGAAATCTTTACGAAACAACTCCAAATGATGTAATGTTTATAGACTCTAAGGCATCATCTAAAACACCAGATTTTAGAGTGCAAATAGGAAAAATTACAGCATCAACTGGAAAATAATTAAAATATGAAGCAAATTAAATCCATTAGTAGTTTTTTCTATTAGTGGATTTAGTTTTGTTTATAATACTAATCAAATAATCAAATTTAAATAATAATGAAATTAAGAAACTTATTTTTAATTATCCCTTTTTGCTTTTTAAGTTCTTGTACAAAAGAGAGTCTTAATAATGATTTAGAACAGGAAAAAGAGGCAAATAGTTTGACAAATGCTAAGCTTGGTCCAATAGCAGATAAAGTTTATGTAGTAGGAAGAAAAGGAAATGACTTTTCTGCACAATGGTTTAATGGTACACAAAGTTTATTAAGTCCTTCTAATGGATATACAGAAGCAAAATCAGTTTTTAAAGCTAACGGTAACATATATGTAGCAGGTGTTTTTGATGGTAAACCGTGTTATTGGTTGAATGGTGTAATGAACATATTGCCGGGTACTTCTTCAATTTACGGTTATGGAGAGGCAAAATCAATTTTTGTTTCTGGTTTTGATGTTTATGTAGCAGGCTATGTGAAGAATATTGATATAAATGGACAAATTACCGAAATTTCAGCATATT
Source organism: Limnohabitans sp. (assembly GCA_030053945.1). Taxonomy (GTDB): domain Bacteria; phylum Bacteroidota; class Bacteroidia; order Flavobacteriales; family Flavobacteriaceae; genus Flavobacterium. The sequence continues at coordinate 4,240 of JASGCW010000006.1, read as the reverse complement.
GGAAAAATGGAGTATTAACGCAATTAAGTGATCAAAGTAATGCCAATTCAATATTTGTTTATGGTACAGATGTATATGTTTGTGGATACATTTTTGTCGATGGACAAAAAGCTGTAGTATGGAAAAATAATACTATGAGCTATTTAAATACATCAGCAAACTACAACTGTAATGCTAATGATATCAAAGTCATCAATGGTGATGTATATGTATGTGGGTATGGAAAGAAAAAATACACTAATGGGACAGATCCTGAAGAAATCCATAATAAAGCGAGGTATTGGAAAAATGGTATTGAGACAAAATTGAGTGATGATAATTCGCGTGCAAATTATGCTTATTCTATCTATATTGTAAATAATGATATCTATGTGGCAGGATCAGATATAATTCATAATGCAAATAGTGGCGGAATTAATGTTGAGAGAGCCAAGTATTGGAAAAACAATTCTCCAATTTATTTAACAGACGGCATCTCCACTCGTGCTGAAGCTTATTCTATATTTGTTAAAAACTTTACCGTTTATACTGTTGGTAGATGTAATCCTAGAACAGATTTATCTAAATCTGAAGCAGTAATTTGGAATAATACAAGTATGAGTAATCTTTCAATTTTTTCTACAGGATATTCAACAGCTAATTCAATATTTGTGGAGTAATTTATAAAATACTATTAGAAAAATTTCTTTTGTATATTTTTAGTATTGAAATTAAAATTTATTTAAAATAAATATAGGTTGGGAATAGTTCATTGTGAATAAAATATTAGATAAATTGAAATTGAGTTTTGTATATTATACTAGTTTCAGGATGATTCTTGTAGCATTAATTATAGTCAATATTTAATACAATAATTATGATAAAAGGAGATATTTTAAATATTACAAAGACAATATTAATTTTGATATTGTTTATTGTTTGTGATACATATTCACAACAATTTGATAGTCCAGCAACAATTGGTGCAGCATCACAAGGTGGTTTTACAGATAAATTTTGTTACAATGCTACTGCTGCTGGTGGTTTTTATTCTCAAATTGCATTTTCTGGACCTTTTGGCGCAGGGAATCAGTTTAAATTAGAATTATCAAGACCTGATGGGAGTTTTCCTCCAGTTAATTCAGCTTCAGCTACATATTTAGATACTAAAACTTTTACATCTACTCCGGGAGTATTTTCATTTACAATCCCAGCAGGTACAGGTAGTAATACCTATAGATTGAGAGTAGTAAGTACAAATCCTGTAATAACAAGTCCATCTTCAGCTATTTTTTTTCCAATTTATTATATGCCATTTAATCAGCCTTTTACTATAAATGGTGGTGTATCAATAGCAAATATTTGTGGTAGTGCTAATTTATCTATAGATAATCCACCTCCGGCTTCACCATTAGCTTTCCCTTCTTTAAAGTATATTTGGACTAAGAATGGTATAACAATTCCAGGGCAAACAGGTACATCATTATTGGTAAATAGTGCAGGAATTTATAGATGTGAAATAGATTATGGTTATTGTAGTACGGCGAGTTCACCTACAAAATCACAAAATGTAACCGTAAATATTGTTACTGGCGGTTCTATTTTTACAGTTACTTCTAGTGCTGGAAATGATATTTGCGCATCTACTTCAACTACTTTAAAGACAGATCCTGGATATTCTTATCAATGGTATTATGCGTCAACTGCTGGAGCTTCCCCTACTATAATTCCTGCAGCAACCAACAATACATATACTCCACCTTTACCAACAAAAGCTGGCTTTTATTCAGTACAAGTTGGTCAAGGAACTTGTTCATCTACATCAGCTGCTTTTGAGCTTAGAACAACAGATTTCGCAATTAATCTTGATGCTAATACTAAAGTTTTACCCAATTCAAATATTATTGCAGAAGGCTCAACAAAGACTATTACAGTAACAGCTTCTCCAAACTCACCCAATTATTCTTACGAATGGTATCTAGACGGAGTACTGTTGCCTCAAACAACAAATGTTTTAACGACAGATAAAGCAGGTCTTTATAAAGTAAAAGTAAAAGAAACAGCGGGTTGTTTAGGAATGAAACAACTCGATTTTAGAATTAAGTTTGGTATTGTTTCAACAAAAATACCTAATACAATTAGTCCAAATGGTGATGAAATTAATGATACTTGGACAATTCCGCAAGAATATAATTCTCCCGATGTTGAGGTTTCCATCATAAATAGTGTCACGGGCGAAGTTTGGAAAAAAACAAATTATCAAAACGAGTGGCCTACGGATAAATTAGAAGTTAAATCGGTAAATCCAATTTATTATTATTTGATAACTAAAAACGGAGAAGAGATTTCTAAAGGTACAATAACAATTATAAAATAAATATGAATAAAGGAATACTTACAATTTTAATATTTTTTGGTTTTACCAACGCTAACTTCGCTCAAAATGACGGAGTTTTGTCGTTTGATGTACCTGCTAAAAATTCCTTAAAATTTAATAAATTCCTTATCAATCCAAGTTTTAGTTTTGTAAGAGAAGATGAAGCTTTTTTATCTGTTTTGAACAAAAGACAATTTCTAGGGGTTGAAAATGCACCAGAGGCTTATTTTGTTAGTTATTCTGGAAAGTTTTTAGAGCAAAACTCTTTAGGTTTTGGCTTATTTCAGAGAAAATTTGGAATACTAACCAGTTTTGGAGCAGTTGCAAATCTTGCTCGAAATGTAGAATTGAGAGATGATAATAATCTTACTTTTGGTTTTAATTTAGTGTATTTAAATAGTGGTTTAAATTCAAGTGCTATTGTTGTTAATGATTTGAGTGATCCTTCGATAGCAAATACCCCTAAAAACTCACTATTTACCGTAAATCCTGGTGTTAATTACGGTTCAAGATATATAGATTTAGGTTTATCAGTCAATAATTTATTTTATTATAATTTAAGTGATTCAAATTTAGTTTCAGATGATCCCCAAAAAAGTGTTTCTGGACATTTTATGTACACAGGATATTTAGATAATTCTGGAATTTTTGAAAATAGTAAATTCAGTACTCTATTAAAAGCTGACTTAGGAAAAGAAAAAACAGTATTGTCTGGAGCAATTTTATTCAATGCTCCCAAAGCATTTTGGGCACAAGCTGGTTACCATAGTTTAAATGGGGCATCTGTAGGAGTAGGATTTATTTTAGCTAAAAAGTTTTCAATTGGATATACTTTAGAAAAGGGACTCTCTAATTTTTCAGGTTTTGGAATGTCTCATGAAATAACATTAGCGTATAAAATTAAAGGTTATGGTGACTTTGAGGATTACAAACCTATTGTAAGAGCAACAAACAAAACAAATCCTGTTAAGACTACACCACAAAGACCAGCTAATGAAATTGCGAAAGAAAGACAAGCTGAATTGTTAAAGAGACAAGCTGAACAAAGAGCAAAAATAGAAGCAGAACGTCAGCGTAAACAACAAGAAATTGCAGATGCTAGAGCAGCATTAGATGCTAAAAATAAAGCTGCGGCAGAGGCGAGATTAAAATCTCAGCAAGATAAGCAAAATGCTCTAAGTGAAGCTGCACGCCTAAAAGCGGAACAAGAAAAGGCTAGGTTAGAGGCAGAGAAATTACGTAAGGAACAAGCAGCAGCAGAAGCAAAAGCTAAGGCAGAAGCTGATAAATTACGTAAGGAACAAGCAGCGGCAGAGGCAAAAGCAAAAGCTGAAGAAACCGAAAGATTACGTAAAGAAAAAGCTGAAGCAGATGCTAGAGCAAAAGCAGAAGCAGAACGTTTACGTAAAGAACAAGCAGCAGCAGAAGCAAAAGCTAAGGCAGAAGCTGATAAATTACGTAAGGAACAAGCAGCGGCAGAGGCAAAAGCAAAAGCTGAAGAAACCGAAAGATTACGTAAAGAAAAAGCTGAAGCAGATGCTAGAGCAAAAGCAGAAGCAGAACGTTTACGTAAAGAACAAGCAGCAGCCGATGCAAAAGCTAAGGCAGAAGCAGAGAAATTACGTAAGGAACAAGCAGCGGCAGAAGCAAAAGCAAAAGCTGAAGAAGCAGAAAGATTACGTAAAGAGAAAGCAGAAGCAGATGCAAGAGCGAAAGCAGAAGAGGAAAAAGCTAAGGCAGAAGCAGAACGTTTACGTAAGGAGCAAGAATTAGCCGATGCAAAAGCTAAGGCAGAAGCTGATAAATTACGTAAGGAACAAGCAGCGGCAGAAGCAAAAGCAAAAGCTGAAGAAGCAGAAAGATTACGTAAAGAGAAAGCAGAAG